>NZ_JBEXTT010000003.1:0-390709 GCF_040614155.1 Nocardiopsis sp. NPDC006139 | reverse complement strand
GCGCGCACCCGCACCGCTTGGAAAGGTTGGGGGCGCCGGCGGCGGTGAAGGGGCTCCACGCTGTCGCCTACTCCCGCACGTGACCGCGGTACGGACGGGAGCGGGGGTGAAAGCCGCACGTACCCACGGGCCCCGGCCCCAGACCGGGCACAGGACCGCGACCCTGGCCGTAGGGGGTGAGAGCCGCGCGCTCCTGCGACCCCGGCCCCAGGGGGTGTGGGAAGGAAGAACCGCGACCCTCGCCCCAGGGGATGTTGCCGCACATACCCGCGACCTCGACCCCAGCTCGGGCACAGGACCGCGACCTCCGCTCCGGAGGGTGTGGGGAGGAGGGGCCGGCCACCTTCGCCATGGGGGTGAGACCCGCACCCTGCCGCCGGCCCCGACCCACGACACGGGAACGCCTCTACGGCGTTTGCGGCGTGCACCTGGTGGGACCAAGGCCGAGGTTCTGTGTCCGGCCTGGGGCTGAGGTTTCCAGTCGGGCGGGAACCCCCTGGGGCCGAGGCGGGGCGGGAACCCCTTACGGCCTTCGCCCCCGGGGCGAAGGCCCCCGACGCCCACCGGCGGTGGCCGAGGACATCAGGAAGCCGGACACCCGCCCCCGGAGCCGAAGGAGACGAGATCCGCCCTCCGACCGTGGCTCGACCCCCGACAGGCCTACCCCCGACCGCCCTACCCGTCACCCACCACAGCGTTGAAAGAGCCCAAGGGAACGCCTGAGCGGATCAAGCCCACCCCCGCTCCCCGTCACCCCAGGGACGTATGCCCGATGGACGCCGGTTCCGCGTGTGCGTGCAGGTCGGCCGCCTCGATCTCCTCCCGGGTGATCCCCAGGATGAACGCGATCGTGTCCAGGTAGGGCACGTTCACCGACGTGTCCGCCTGCTGGCGGACCACCGGCTTGGCGTTGAACGCCACGCCCAGCCCGGCCGTCTGGAGCATGTCCAGGTCGTTGGCCCCGTCGCCCACGGCGACGGTCTGCTCCAGCGGCACCCCGGCCTCGCGGGCGAACCGCTCCAGCGTGACGGCCTTGCCCTTGCGGTCCACGACCGGGCCCACCAGGCCCCCGGTCAGTTTGCCGTCGACGATCTCCAGCGTGTTGGCGGCGGAGTAGTCCAGGCCGAGCCGCTCCACGAGCACGTCCGTGATCTGCGTGAAGCCGCCGCTGACGATGCCGCACTCGTACCCCAGCCGCTTGAGCGTGCGGATGAGGGTGCGGGCGCCGGGGGTCAGCTGGATCTCCTCGCAGACCTCCGCGATGGCGTCGGCGTCCAGGCCCTTCAGCAGGGCGACCCGGCGGCGCAGGGACTCCTCGAAGTCCAGTTCGCCGCGCATCGCCTGCTCGGTGACGCGGGCGACCTCCTCTTCGCAGCCAGCGTGGGCCGCCAGCAGTTCGATGACCTCGCCCTGGATCAGGGTGGAGTCGACGTCCATGACGATGAGGTGCTTGGCGCGGCGGTGCAGGCCGCTGGGCTGGACGGCGACGTCCACGCCCTGGGTGGAGGCCTCCATGGCGAGCTCGGCGCGCAGCTGCGCCAGGCGGGCGGGGTCGCCCGCGGCGCCGGAGATCTCCATCTCCACGGAGGTGACCGGGTAGCTGGACAGCCGCTCGATCCGGTCGATGTTGGCGCCGGCCCGGGCCACACAGGAGGTGATGGCGCCCAGCGCGCCGGGGCGCAGCGGGTCGGCGAGCACGGTGACGTGCAGCCGTGCGGCGGAGGAGGACTCGTTGACCCGGTTGTGCGCGTCCCCGGAGGCGTAGTCGGCCTCCATGTCGAGGTCGATCGCGGTCTTGTCGAGCGCGTTGCGGACCTCTTCGAAGACGCGGTGGCGGCTCACCCCGGGGGCGACGCGCTCGTCCACCTCCAGGACGGCGCCCAGGACGAGGCGTCCGGCCAGGACGACCTGCTCGAGGTCGACGATGGTCACGGGGAAGACGGAAAGGGTGCTCAGCAGGCGCGCGCTGATCCCCGGACGGTCGCGACCGGTCACCGTCACCGACAACGTGGTTTCATCATTCATGGCGCTGTCCACGGTACTCGGCCGCTCGCCGGCGCCGTCGCGCAGGTCGCTTCTTTTCCCAGCTAGTTCACTATGTGGACACCCGGGCCGGGGTCTTCCCGGGCCCTGGTGTCACTTCTGCTTCTTCGACTTGCGCGGTTTCTTCGCCTTCACGGAGACTCCGCCCAGCATGCAGGTGCCGGTGAGCCGGATGACGGGGGCGTTCGGGTCGGTCACCTGGTCCGTTCCGTGCAGCTCGGTGCCGCCGAGGATCCCGGACGTGTTGTTGATCACCCTGACCCCGTGGGGGACGGTGATGTCGACCCCGCCGAGGATGACGGCGACCTGGATGGTGACCTCGCGGCGGCTCAGGACGGCCTCGCGCAGGTCCAGGTCGACGCCGCCGCACAGGACGGACACGTTGGTGCGGGGCTCGACCAGCCAGCGGCCCTTGCGCTCGCAGCCGCCGAACACGGCGACCATGTTCTCCGAGCCCTTGCTCTGCCCGGCCAGGTCGCGGGCCTCCTGGCCCAGGATCTCCATGCCGTCGGCCGCGTGCGCGCCGTCGACGGCGGTGGGGAACGGGCTGTGCCCGGCGGCGGGCAGGTCGGAGACGATGGGCGCGAGCTCGCCCATGGTCTTGGCCTTGTAGAGGGTGTCGAGTCGTTCCTCGTGCTCCACGGGGGTGAGGCGACCCTCCGCCAGCGCTTCGCGCAGGCGTTCGGCAACCTTGTCACGGTCCGCGTCGGAAGCTCGGATGTGCTCGGGCTGCATGGTGTCGGGTCTCCTCCTCGATCGTGGGCCGGGTGTCGGCCGCACTCCAAGTATGGGTTCGGGCCCGTCGCGGGCGGATCAGGTATCTTCCCTGGCCCTACCCTGAGACTCCCCCTCAGGCCCCCAGGACCAAGGATGCCCCTTCCGGGCCGTACCGGCCAGGGCCGGTACCGGGTCGTGACCGTCGGGCGGGGCGGTTCGCGGTGCGGGTGCCCCGCCCGGACGGCGTGTCAGGCCGCGATGAACCGGTCCACCAGCAGCTCCAGCCTCTGTTCGGCGTACTGCGGCGGCAGCCGCTCCTCCCGGGTCAGGGTGGCCAGCCCGTGCAGGGCGGCCCAGAACACCTCGGTGAACAGCCCCGGGTGGACGCCGTCCCCGGAGACCTCGCCGAGTGTCTCCAGCAGGGCGGCGAAGGCGTCCTTCAGGGGCTCGGGGGTGTCCTCGTGCGCGAAGGCCAGGCCGCCGTCGAGCCGGAACATGGCGTCGTAGACCGCCGGGTTGCGCACGGCGAAGTCGAGGTAGGCGCGGGCGAGGGCGGCGACCCGCGACCGGGGGCCGTCCGCGGCGGCGGTCGCGGCCCGCAGCGCCACGGCCATCTCGGCGGCGCCCTGGAGGGCGACGGCGCCGATGATCTCGCGTTTGCCGCGGAAGTGGCTGTAGAGGACGGGCTGGCTGTACTCGATGCGCTCGGCGAGCCGGCGGGTGGTGACGGCGTCCCAGCCCTGCCGCTCGGCGAGTTCGCGGGCCGTGGCCACGATGAGGCGTTCGCGCTCGGCCCGTTCGCGCTGCTTGCGTTCCTGTACCGACATGGCTTGATTCTAGCACTGCTAGACAATCGAGCGGCGGCAGTATTAGCATCGCATCAAAATCTAGCGGCGCTAGAAACTTGGAGGCACAGCCGTGCTCGTCGCACTGGAGATCGTCACCACCGTGATCGTGGGCCTGATGGTGGGGGTGGAGCTCGCCGTCGCCCTCGTCTTCAACCGGATCCTCGACGCCCTCCCCGAGGACAGCGGCCAGCTCGGCCGGAGCCACGGGGGCCGGATGCTCGGGGCCGCGATGCCGGTCTGGTACATCGGCTCGCTCGTGCTCGTCGGGATCTGGGCCGTCGCCGGGTGGCACCAGGAGGGTGTCGGCCTCGTCGTCACCGCCGCCGCGCTGCTGGTCGTCAGCGTGCTCATGTCGGTCCTGCTGCTCGTCCCGATCAACAACAGGGGCAAGACGTGGACCCCCGAGAACCGGCCCGCCGACTGGAAGCGGCAGATGAAGCGCTGGGACCGCTACCACTACGTCCGGGTGGCCGTCATCACCGCGGCCTTCGCCCTGCTGGTCACCGCCCTCGCCTGAGCCCGCGGCCCCGGACGGACGGCCGGCGAGGCCGGCCGGGGCGGGCCGCGTTCGCCGGCCGGCGGACGCGGCGCCGCGGCTCTCCCCTCCGCCTCTCCTCGGCCGCGCGCCCGGCGCATGCCGCGGGGGCCGGGCGCCGTACGGGGAGGGCCCGCCGGTCACGGCACGGCACGTGCCCCGGGACGCGGGCTCAGAGGGGGATCGAGGAGTGCGCGGCCACCAGGGCCCGGCGCACGGCCGAGTCCAGCCGGCGCAGGGACCGCGCCCTCAGCTCCGCCTGGTGGGCGCTCATGCCGCGGCCGGAGCGGGCGTCGGCCAGCTCCACGACCGCCGCCAGGCGCGCCGCCTGCTCGGCGACACCGCGGGCGCGCTGCGGGTAGGCGGGCGGGAGCCCTCCGCCGCCCCCGTCGGCGGAGCCCAGCGCGTTCACCCGCCGGCGGACATCGGGGGAGAAGCCGGTGAGGTCGTCGACGCCCTCCAGGTCGCGGGCGACCTCGATGAGGGTGAGCTTGAGCGCCTGCTCGGCCTCGGCCAGGCCGGGTACCTGGGGGATCGTGTCGTTGGCCCGATACGGGGCCCAGGAGACCCCCACGTAGGATGAACCCCGCCGGTCGGTCGTGGGGACCAGCCCCACCTGGCGGTCGGCGAGTCGGAGCAGTACCCCCTCCCGCGCCTCCAGCGCGGCCTGGTTGAACTCCCCGGGGCCGACCAGACCGAGCGGGTCCCCTTGTACGGGCAGTGCCAGCCGGAACGCCGAGGGTCTCGTACCCGGCAGGCCACGAAGTCGTACCAGTGCGGCCCGCAGCGGTACGCCCTCCTCGAAGGGCAGGTCCCCCGGCGGTACGGTCCCGATGAGCTGGGGCCCGCTGTGGCGTTCGACGGCGTCCACGGCCTCGTCCAGGCCGACGTGCCCGGACAGCCAGGCGTTGCCCCAGGCGACGAGTGTTGCGGACGTGGAGTTCATGGCTCCAGGGTAGGTCGGTGCTGCGCCGGCCGGGTCGGCACTGCACCGGCGCGGGACGCGAGTGACGTGAGGGAGAACGATGGACGGTCGGGTTCTGGGGCTGAGCGGTGTCACCGTGCGGCGGGGTGACGCGCTCCTGCTGGACGGCGTGGACTGGTCGGTGCTGGAGGGTGAGCGCTGGGTGGTCCTGGGCCCCAACGGCGCGGGCAAGACCACCCTGTTGAGCGTGGCCTTCAGCCAGCTGTACCCCACTTCGGGCGAGGTGGAGATCCTGGGCGAGCACCTGGGGCGGGTGGACGTGTTCGAGCTGCGGCCGCTCATCGGGTACGCGGGGGCGGCGATCGCCAACCGCATCGAGCAGGGCACGCCGGTCCTCGACCTGGTGCTGAGCGCGGCCTACGGGTACCTGGGCCGGTTCCGGGAGGAGTACGGCGTCCCGGACCTGGGCCGGGCGCGGGCGCTGCTGGGCCACTGGGGCGTCGGCGACCTGGCCGACCGGGAGTTCCACACGCTGTCGGAGGGCGAGCGCAAACGCGTGCTGATCGCCCGGGCGCTGATGTCGGACCCCGAGCTGCTGCTGCTGGACGAGCCCGCGGCGGGCCTGGACCTGGGCGGCCGCGAGGACCTGCTGCGCCGCCTGGGCGCGCTGGCCCGCAACGAGGCGGCCCCGGCGCTGGTGGTGGTGTCGCACCACGTCGAGGAGATCCCGGCCGGGTTCACGCACGGGCTGCTGCTGCGCGGGGGCGGTGTGGTCGCGGCGGGTCCGCTGGACGAGGTGATGACGGCCGACAACCTGTCGGAGACGTTCGGCCTGCCCCTGAAGGTGGAGCGCGACGGCGACCGCTGGAACGCCCGGGCGGTCTGACCCCGGACCCGCTCCCGACCCCCGAGAACCCTTCCCCGCTCTCCTCCCGTGCACGGCCGGCGGTCCTCCGCCGGCCGTCCCCTTTTCCCGGATCCCCGGTGACCTCCCTGTCCTCGGCGCCGGGACCGGGGCCGAGGACAGGGTCCGGGACCGACGGCGGGCCGTTGCCGATACCGGGGCCCAGAGTGGACGCTGTCCCAAAACACGGATAAGGGGTACGGAAACAGCGCCATCATATTGACCTTAAATACTGTTCCTGTCCGGATATAGCTCCTTGATGTGACTTCGGGTACCGTCTTCGGCGGTGAGCGGAACGCTCCAATTCGGCGCGCTTTATGATCATCGGGTGGGCGGGGCCGGGCGATGCGCGGTCCGTGCCCGCGTTGCCTGCACCCCCGTCAGGAGAACCGGAGCTGCCCAGATGTCGATGTCGAATACCGCCGCGGCGCATACCGCCCCGGAGCGCGACAAAGGGGTGATCGCATGACCATGGTCATCATCGTCGCCCTTTTCGTCGCCGTTCTCCTTCTCATCTTCTGGCGGAGCGTGCGCATCATCCCCCACTCCATGCAGGACGTGGTGGAGCGCTTCGGCAAGTACCACCGCACCCTGGACTCGGGGTTCAACGTCGTCATTCCGGGCGTCGACCAGGTCCGCGAGCGCATCGACCGCCGCGTCCAGGTGGTGAGCTTCCCGCCGCAGTCCGCCATCACCGAGGACAACCTGGCCGTGGAGGTCGACTCCGCGGTCTACATCCGGGTCGTGGACGCCTACCGCGCCACCTACGAGGTCGCCAACTTCATCCAGGCGGTCGAGCAGCTCACCCTCGCCACGCTGCGCAACGTCATCGGCGGCATGAACCTGGAGGGGACCCTCACCTCCCGCGACCAGATCAACCGCGAACTGAAGGCGGTGCTGGACGAGGCCACCAGCGACTGGGGCATCGAGATCAGCCGCATCGAGCTGAAGGGCATCGAGCCCCCGGGCTCGGTGCAGGAGGCCATGGAGATGCAGATGCGCGCCGACCGCGAGAAGCGCGCGCAGCTGCTCAGCGCGGAGGGCGAGAAGCAGTCCGCGGTGCTGCGGGCCGAGGGTGAGCGGTCGGCGGCGGTGCTGCGGGCCAAGGGGCAGGCGGAGGCGCAGATGCTCACCGCCAAGGCCGACGCCGAGGCCCAGACCCTGCGGGCGCGCGGTGAGGCCGACGCCATCCACATGGTGTTCAAGGCCCTGCACACCAGCAAGGTCGACCCCGACGTGCTGGCCTACCAGTACCTCCAGAAGCTCCCGGAGATCGCCAAGGGCGACGCCAACAAGGTGTGGATCGTGCCGTCCGAGATGGGCCAGGCCATCCAGGGGGTGGGCGCCGCGTTCCAGCGCCTGCGCGACGAGGTCGTGCGGGTGCCCTGACGCCCCCGCCGCGACCCGCCGTGCGGCCCCGGTGCGCCCGAGCGCCCCGGGGCCGCACGGCTTCACGGAAGACCTGCCCCACGGGCCGCAGGGCCCGTTACGGCGGCCAGTGGATGACCCGATGACCGGCTCACCGGGGCCGCTCTCGTAGGCTGTGGGAGCCCTCGACGGTCGGGGAGCGGAGAAGCCACGAAAGCCGGACTATGGAACTCTGGGAGGCTGCGGCCGTCCTCCTGGCGGGGATCGCCGCCGGGGGGATCAACTCCATCGCGGGGTCGGGGACCCTGTTCACCTTCCCCGTGCTCCTGGCCCTGGGGTACCCGCCGATCACCGCCACCATCTCCAACAGCATCGGCCTGGCGCCCGGCAGCATCAGCAGCGCCATCGCCTACCGCAGGGAGCTGGCCGGGCAGCGCTCCCGGGTCATCCGGCTGGGCGGCATGTCCCTGATGGGGGCGATCACCGGCGCGCTGCTGCTCATCTACCTGCCCGCCGGGGTCTTCGAGAAGGTCGTCCCGTTCATGATCGGCGCGGCCTGTGTGCTGATCATCCTCCAGCCGCGCATCACCCGCTGGGCCCGGGCCCGCAAGCCCGCGCGCAGGGACGGCGGTCCGCTGCTCCCGCTGGGCGCCTACCTGACAGGCAGCTACGGCGGCTACTTCGCCGCGGCCCAGGGCATCATCCTCATGAGCATCCTGGGTGCCGCCCTGGACGACGACCTCCAGCGGCTCAACGGCCTGAAGAACCTGCTCGCGGGGATCGTCAACGGCGTCGCCGCCGTGTTCTACATCGTGCTGGCCTCGCCGTCGTGGCCGGTGGTCGGCCTCATCGCGGTGGGCTCGATCCTCGGCGGCTACCTGGGCGGCCGGTTCGGCCGCCGGCTGAGCGCCGCGGCCCTGCGCGTCGTCCTGGTGGTCGTGGGCCTGTCCGCGGCGATCCAGCTGCTCATGGGCCGGGTCTGACCCGTCCCACCGCGCAGGTGCCCGCCTCCGGCTCCGGGGCGCGCCCGGCGCTCGCGCCCGGGCGGGGGGTCAGGTGCGGAAGTACCCGCGCCGGTCGGCGTCGTCGATGAGCGCCGTCGCGTACGCCCCCAGCGCCTCGGACCCCTCGGCGATCAGCTTGACCTTCTCCATGACCTGGGCCCGGGTGATCCCGAACCGCACCCAGGTGCCGCCCTCGTTGTGCCAGTTCGCGAGCATCGGCGACAGCCGGTCCACGGCCCGTGCGAACCGCGCCTCGGGGGTGACCCTGGCCTCGAACTCCTCCCAGAGGGCGCGGGCGGCCTCGGCCTGGTCCTCGGGGAGCAGCGGGAAGATGCGGTCGGCGGCGGCGCGCTCGCGCTCGGCCTGGGTCTGCGAGTTGACCTGGTCGAACAGGAAGGTGTCGCCCGCGTCGATCTCCACGATGTCGTGCAGCACCAGCATCTCGACGACCCTGTCGATGTCGGTGCCCTCGGGGGCGTACTCGGCGAAGGTGCGCGCGGTCAGCGCCAGATGCCAGGAGTGCTCGGCCGAGTTCTCCCTGCGGGACCCGTCCACCAGCAGGTTCTGCCGCAGGATGCGCTTGAGTTTGTCCACCTCCAGAAGGAAGCGGAGCTGCGCGTTCAACCGCTCGTTGTCGACCCCGCTGGCAAAGACCGGTGCCGGTTCCGTCACGTGGTTCGCCCTCCTGAAGGATGAGTCGAAACGGTCAGGTGGACCGCCCTCGAGCGGTCGCCCCTGGATGATCCCATGGAACGCGGACCGACTGTCGCGGCGGCGTCCGTTAAGGGGACGGCCGGAGATGCGGCGGAGTGCACACGGTGAACGCGGTCTCACGGGGAGGTTGCGGTCGCGCGCGGACCGCCACCGGGGTACCGGACCCCTCACGCACCGCCCCGGACCTGCGCGGAAGCCGTGACGTGCCGGTGGAACCACTCTGTCAGGGCGCGGTCGGCGAGCACGCCGCCGGGGGTGAGCGGGCCCGGTTCCAGCCCGGGTTCGGGGCCGATGGCGTGCGCCAGGTCGGGGATCACGATGTGACGGAGCACATGGTCGGTGCCCTCGGGCGACACGGGTGCGGCGGCCTCCTGTTTCAGGCGGCGGCCGCGCCGCCGGAGCCAGCCCGAACCGCGCTCCTCGGGCTCCGCGGTGCCCGAGAACTCGGCGCGCAGCGCCTCGTGCAGGCCCAGGCCGTGCTCGGGGGGCAGCACGTCGTCCCGGCCGCCGCTGACGACCAGTACCGGGACGCGGCGCCTGGCGACCTCGGGGGCCCGGGAGGTGAAGTCGAACCGCTCGCGGACCGCCAGCGCGTCCTCGGTCCAGCCGTAGGGGGCGCCGCGGTTGCGCTCCCGGGCGGCCAGGACGGGCGCCGGGTCGGTGACCGGGTTGACCAGGGCCGCAGCGCCGACCGGCAGGTCGCCCTCGGCCAGGGACAGCAGGACCGCGGAGGCGCCCGCGCCCACCCCGAGCAGGCCGACCGGGTCGTCGGTGATCGGGAACAGGGAGCGCAGCTCGGCGACCAGCCGCGGCAGCTCGGCCGCGGCCCCCTCGACCACGGGGCCGAACAGCTCCATCAGGTAGTCGCTCTCCCCGCGGCGGCCGATCTCGGGCACCCCGCCCTCGGGCAGCCGGGCGCCGAACAGCGGCAGCCCCGGGTAGACGCGCCAGGCGGGCAGGGAGGCCAGGGGCGCGGTCCCCGCCAGGGCGGCCTCGCTGCGCGGCGGCTCGAACGCGTGCAGGCCCAGGACGAGCGGTGCCGGGTGCGCCCCCGTCGCCGGGGGCAGGGCCAGGAAGGGGATGCCCGCGGCGGTCCCGGCGACCGGGGCGGACCTGCCGTCCAACATGGTGCCGTCTACCACCGCGCCTCGCCTTCGTTGCGCCGGGAGAAGTCGGTGAGGTAGCTGCTCACCAGCCTCTTCGCCTCGTTGATGAGGTCGGGGTCGCCCTCGGGGTCGTTCCGGAACGCCAGCTTGAGCACGGCGTCGGCCGCCTCGACGGCCACGTTGACGGCCCGGTCGAGCTCGTCGCTGTCGGGGATGCCGGAGGCGGACACCACGATCTTGCGCAGCCGGATCGAGATGACCCGGTTGTTGTCGGTGCCGCCGTTGAGCAGCCGGGTGTCGACGATGTCGCCGAAGTGCAGGCTGCGGAAGCCCGGCACGTTGCGGTGCATGTCGATGTACTCGTCGACGATGGCGTCGACGGCGGTGGTCCAGTGGGAGAACGACGTCCCGGCGAGGCGTTCGGTGATCCGGGCGCCGAACTGGTCGAGGAAGCGCAGCCCCAGGGCCTGGGTGATCGCCTTCTTGTCGGGGAAGAACTGGTAGACCGAACCGATCGCGACCCCGGCGCGCTCCGCGATCCGGGTGGTGGACAGGTTGTCGTAGCCGACCTCGTCCAGGATCTCGGCGCAGCAGTCGAGCATCCGCTGGACGCGGAGCATGCTGCGCTGCTGGGCCGGCAGCCTCCGGAGGGGGGCCTGCGCGAAGGCGAGCTCGTCAGTGGAGACACGTGCGTGACCCGACCCGTTCTTGCCTGCGGGGGTCCTCCGCGACCGCGGGGGCGTTGAGCTTCGGGAATTAGTCGTCACAGCACCTATGATGCCGTTCCGGAATCACCTGGTTCCGGGGAAATTCCAGTTTCGTTCTGCGGACTCTTCCTTCCGCGCCACCGTCAGGGCAGGGTAGTGGCGTGCCCGAGGCCTCACAGCCATCGCTTTTGGAGGTTGAGTCATGAACACCCCGCCGACGACCGAGGACTCGCGGGACACCACACCCGAGCAACTCGACGCCGTCATGGAGCGCGCCGCGGCCGCCGCCCCGCTGCTGGCCTCGCTCACCCCGGCCGAGCGGGCCCGGCTGCTGCGGGCCGTCGCCGACGCCCTGGACGCCGCCGCCGACGACCTGGTCCCCCTGGCGCAGGCCGAGGCGCACTACCCCGAGGCCCGCTGCCGCGGCGAGCTGGGCCGCACCACCTTCCAGCTGAGGCTGTTCGCCGACGTGCTGGAGGACGGCACCTACCTGGAGGCCATGGTCGACCCCGCCGACCCCGACTGGGGCACCCCGCGCCCGGACGTGCGGCGGATCCTGGTGCCGCTGGGGCCGGTCGTGGTCTTCGGGGCCAGCAACTTCCCGTTCGCGTTCTCCACCGCGGGCGGGGACAGCGCCTCGGCGCTGGCCGCCGGCTGCCCGGTGGTCGTCAAGGCCCACCCCGGCCACCCGCGCCTGGCCCGGCGCACCACCGAGGTCGTCGTGGCGGCGCTGGCCGCCGCGGGCGCCCCGGAGGGGGCGTTCGCCCTCGTGGAGGGGGTCGAGGCCGGGCGGCAGGCGGTCCTGCACCCGCTGACCCGGGCCGTCGGGTTCACCGGCTCCATCCCGGGCGGGCGGGCGCTGTTCGACCTGGCGGTGTCGCGCCCGGACCCGATCCCGTTCTACGGGGAGCTGGGCAGCGTGAACCCGGTGTTCGTCACCCGGGCCGCCGCCTCCGCCCGCGGCGAGGAGATCCTCGCCGGGTACGCCGAGTCGGCGAACCTGGGCTCGGGCCAGTTCTGCACCAAGCCGGGCGTGGTGTTCGTGCCGGAGGACACCAAGCTCGACGCGCTCGTCGCCGACTTCGCGGGGCGGGCCGCGGCACCGCTGCTCAACGACCGGGTCGCCGACGGGTTCGCCCGCGGGCTGGACACCCTGGCCGGGCACCCGGCCACCGAGGTCCTGGTCCAGGGGGCGGCGGACGGGGACGGCGGCTGGTCGCCGTCGCTGCTGCGCACCGACCTGGACGCGCTGCTGGAGCACTCCGAGGCCCTGCTGGAGGAGTGCTTCGGCCCGGCGACGCTGGTGGTGACCTACGCCGACGAGCGGAGGCTGCTGGAGGCCGCGGGCGTCCTCCAGGGCCAGCTCACCGTCACCGTGCACGGCGAGGAGGACGACGCGATCGCGCCCGCGCTGCTGGCGCTGGGCGCGTCCGTGGCGGGCCGGGTCGTCTGGAACGGCTGGCCCACGGGGGTGGCGGTCACCCACGCCATGACCCACGGCGGGCCGTACCCGGCGACGACCGCGCCGCTGCACACCTCGGTGGGCGGCACCGCGATCCGCCGCTTCCTGCGCCCGGTCACCTACCAGTCGGTGCCGGACGGCCTTCTTCCGGAAGCTCTGCGCGACGCCAACCCGTTGGGCGTCCCGCGCCGCCTCAACGGCGCGCCCCCGGCGGTGTGACCCGCCGGGCCGGGGCGGGCCCCGCCCGCCCCGGTCCCCGCTCGGGGAATCCGGGGAAGTACGGGTCCCCGGTGGCGCCCCACGCCTCGTACTTCTCCCGGAAGGCCTCGGCGTGCTCCCGCCGACTCTGTGATGCCGATCGGTGGGTGAGCGCTCCCACGACGTACCCGGCGCAGCCGAGGACGGGCAGGATGAGGTTCACCGGGTGCAGCGCGGCCTCATCCCAGACCTGGGAGATGATGATGAGCGCCGCGCAGGACAGGGCACAGGTCCATTGCAGGAAGATCGTTCCGCCCGGGCGCCGGACCCCGAACTCCCGCAGGCGCTGTCCGGCGAGGACGTACCCGTGCCGGTTCACCCACGGGTGCCATCCAAGGGAGCCCCGGTCCACCAGGCCCTCGGCCATGGCCACGTGGTACGGGTCCGCCAAGGGCGGCAGCGCGCCCTCGGCGGTCAGCTCCATGTCGTACCGCAGGGTGAGCCGGTACACGGCCGTGCAGAGCAGCGCGCACCCCGCCAGGGAGAGGGCCGCGTACGGCAGGAGAGCGGTCACCGCGTCGCCGACACCGAGATAGAAGCCTCCGGCGGCCAGGAGCAACGCGAAGATGACACCGATCGCCAGTGCGGCCACGAGGGCGTTTGCGCGCGGGTCGTTCTGATGGCGGATCTTCGCCGCGGCGGCTCGCACCACCCACGAGCGCGGTGCGGGCGGGAGTGCCGGGGGCCGTGGCGGGAGCATGGGGGATGGTGGGGGGAGCCATACCCCCGACCGTATCCGGACACCCTCCTGACGGGTAGGTGTGAGGTTCGCCCGAAGACCTTGGTGGCCGGAGTCGGTCGGCCGTAGTCTCCCGCCATGAGCAGCCACCCGAACCCCGTCCCCGACGCCGTCGAGGCGCTGATCCGCGACCTGCCCAAGGTGGAACTCCACGTCCACCTGGAGGGGTCCATGCCCGCCGAGACCCTCTTCGACCTGGCCCGCCGCCACGGGCTGGAGTCCGTCCCCGACACGTTCGACGCGTTGGAGGCGTGGTACGAGTTCACCGACTTCCCGCACTTCCTCGACGTGTACCTGGCCTCCGTCGAGGCCCTGCGCGAGGAGGAGGACTTCGCCCGGCTCACCGCGGCGGTCGCCGGGCGCCTGGCCGCGCAGAACGTCCGCTACGCCGAACTCCACATCAGCCTGTACACCCACCTCATGCGCGGGGTGCCGGCCCGGGTGGTGTTCGACGGCGTGGAGTCCGCCCGCCGGCAGGCCGAGCTCGACCACGGCATCCGGCTGCGCTGGATCCCCGACTTCCCCACCGACTTCGGGCCGCAGAGCGCCGAGCGGACCCTCGAAGCGGTGCTGGCCGACGCGCCGCCCAGCACGGTCGGGTTCGGGGTGGGCGGTACGGGCAGCACCCTGGTCCCCTACGCCGACGTGTTCGGCCGGGCCCGGGCGGCGGGGCTGGCCAGCCTGCCGCACGCCGGGGAGCACGGCGGTCCGGAGCGGGTGGTCGAGGCCCTGGACCTGCTCGGGGCCGAACGCATCGGGCACGGCATCGACTCCATGCTCGACGGCGACCTGGTGGCGCGCCTGGTCGACGAGCAGGTCCCGGTCGACGTCAGCCCCACGTCCAACGTGTGCACGCGGGCGGTGGAGCGGATCGCCGACCACCCGCTGCCCGCCATGCTCGACGCCGGGCTGCTGGTCACGCTCAACACCGACGACCCCACCATGTTCGGCACCGACCTCACCGAGGAGTACCGCACCGTCCACCGGATGGGCCTGGCGCCGGCCGACCTGGTGAGGCTGGCCGCCAACGGAGTCCGGGCCTCCTACCTGGGCACGGCCCACCGGCACGCGCTGCTGGCGGAGATCGCCGAGGTCGCCGCCCGGCACGGGGTGCCGGCCTCCGCCGTGGTCTGACCCCGGGCACGGGCCGGGCGTCCGCGCCGGTCGGCGCGGACGCCCGGGGGCCGCGGATCAGGCGGGGGAGTCGGTCAGCGGCAGGCCGCACTCGTTGCGCATGTCAATCCAGGTCTGCGCGGCGGTGTCGGCCGCGGCGCCCTCGTAGGGGACGGGCACGCCGCCCTGGATCTGCGCGGGCAGCCAGTCGGCCCCGGTGACCGAACCCTGGTCGAAGGTGAGGGTGAGCACCCCGGTCTCCGCGGTCGGGCCGCTGAAGTTGTAGAACACGAAGTTGCTCAGCCCGTAGTGGACGTAGGAGTCACCGAGGAACCCGCCCGGGGACAGCACGTGCGCGTGTCCGCCGACGACCGCGGTCGCGCCGGCGTCCACCAGCTCCTGGGCGAGGGTGGGCGCGTGCGGCAGCGGGCAGTGCGACCCCTCCAGGCCCCAGTGCAGGAACACCACGACGTTGTCGTACTGCCCGGCGGCCTCGGCGACGGCGTCGAGCATGTGCTGCTTCATCTCGCCCTTGGTGGAGGCCATGCCGGGCTTGCCCTCGCCCGCGGTCCACTCGGCCATGAGGTGGTCGTCGAGCACGTCGGTGGCGCCGAACATGGCGACGGTCTGCCCGTTGACCTCGGCGACGTGCGGGGCGTACGCCTCCTCGATGTCGTTGCCGGCGCCGACCAGGGCGACGTCGGAGGCCTCGCCGTTGGAGAGGGTGTCGGCCAGGCCGTCGAGGCCGTAGTCCATGCCGTGGTTGTTGGCGACGGTGGCCACGTCCACGCCCGCCTCGGACAGGGCGTCCAGGGCGGACGCGGGCGCCCGGAAGAGGAACTCCTTGCCGGGGGCCGGGGTGCCGCCCTCGGTGATGGCGGTCTCCAGGTTGACCATGGTCAGGTCGGCCGCGGACAGGTGCTCGGAGATGGGGTCGAGCGCGGTCGCCGGGTCGTCCAGGCGGGGGCGGAGCATGCCCTCGAACATCACGTCGCCGCCGAAGGCGATGGTGAACGGTTCGGCGGCGGCCTGCGGCTCGGGGCTGGCGCTGGGCGAGGACGAGGGCTCGCCGCCGGCCGCCCCTTGGAGCTGTTCCGGTTCTTCGTCGGCGGAGGAACAGGCGGCGACGAGCAGGAGGACGAGCGTTGCGGCCCCGAGCGGCAGGGTCGTGCGCGCGCGGGGGCGGATGTGTGCGGGTTGCATGCGTGCTCCAGAAGGGGCGGGGGAAACGGGGGGCGTGTCCTGAGGGTCAGGACGCGCGTCATGCGTCTCCGGTTGGCCGGTGCGCGCGAATCGGAGACCCCATGCCGCCCGTCACCGGCGAATACTGTTCGTGTTCAGATTATTGCCAAGCGTGTTCGCGTGCCGGGTTCGACATGTCGGGCCCGCGCTCGGGGGCGGCCCTCCGGGTTCAGGGTACGCGCCCGTGACCAGGAGTTTTGTCATGTTCTGCGGCTTCTGTGGCGAGGGTTGCCCGATGGGGCTCAAGGGGTTTTCGTGGGGGTGTGAACGGGCGGAGGGGGTGGCGGGGTCGGTCTTCGGCGCCGTTCCCCGTCTTTTCTCTCAAAAGGGATATCAATCCCATTCTTCTGAATTCACCGCGCACGGGTTGAGGCGCCTCTGAGGCCAATCGACTAAGTTGCTTAGTGGTTTGGTTGAGCGGGTTCACGGAGAACTTTTTTCGCCTGGAGAATCACCCAACGTGTCCGTTCTTTCTCTCTGTGTGTGCACTCAAGAGCCTCTGATCTGCACTGATTTCATATAGTGTTATCGTGATCACTCAGGGTGCCGGGGGTGTGGATAAACATTTCCGGAAAGTGCTTGTGTTCCTTCCCGGGCTTGCTAACGTTTCGGTCCGTTGCCGGTTCGCGAAGAACGCAACCGCGACGCCACGCGGGCCACCCCGCCGTTCCACCGCCCCAGTGCCGGTGACGGGCCCGCGCCGCCGACCGGCGGGACCGTGCGCCACCCGGGCGCCCCGCGCACACCGCGGACCGGACCCGCCCCCACGGCCCAACGCCACGACGGCGTGCATCCCCAGGTTTCCTGCGTCGAAAGGCCGCACCAGATGCGCAACACACTCCGTTACTCCTTCGCCACCGCCGTCGCCGCCGGCCTCGCCTTCGTCCCGGCCGCCGCGGCCTTCGCGGACACCACCACCGACGGCTCCGGGGGCATCGCCTCCGGCAACCAGGTCGTCGTGCCCGTCGACATCGAGGCGGGGCTGTGCGGCAACTCGCTCGCCGTCCTGGGCATCTCCGCGGCCAAGTGCACCCAGGTCTCCGAGGTCCTCTACGAGGCCAGCGGCCAGGGCGGCGGCGCCTCCACCGACGGCTCCGGGGGCGTGGCCTCCGGCAACCAGATCGTCATCCCGGTCGAGGCGGCCGTGGACGCCTGCGGCAACGCCGTCGCCGTCGGCGGGATCTCCAAGGCGGAGTGCGTCGAGGTCGTCGAGGTCCTGGAGGAGGAGTCCGGCAACGGCACCTACTCCACGGACGGCTCCGGGGGCGTGGCCTCCGGCAACCAGATCGTGGTCCCCGTCGACGCCGCCATCAACATCTGCGGCAACTCGGTGGCGATCCTGGGCGGCGCCAGCTCCAAGTGCACCACCATCATCAACATCATCCAGGCCGCCCCCGAGAACGAGGGCGCCCCCGAGGCGACCACCGACGGCTCCGGGGGCGTGGCCTCCGGCAACCAGGTCGTCGTCCCGGTCGACGCCGCCGTCGACATCTGCGGCAACGCCATCGGCGTGCTGGGCCTGGCCGAGGCCTCCTGCATGGAGATCATCTCCGAGGAGCCCGCGCCCGAGCAGCCCGAGGAGCCGGGCGAGGAGACCCCCGAGGAGCCCGCCGAGCCGGAGGAGCCGGGCGAGGAGACCCCGCAGGAGCCCAAGCCCGAGAAGCCCCGCGAGGAGGACAAGAACGAGGAGGAGCCCTCCTCCGACGACCGGCCCGCCCCCGTCCAGCAGGCGGGCGGTGAGCTTCCCCTCACCGGTGGCGCCCTGACCGGCCTGGTCGCGGCGGGCATCGCCGCCGTCGGCGCCGGCGGTGCGGGCCTGTACTTCGCCCGCAAGCGCAAGGCCGCCGCCACCACCGACACGGAGTAGCGCGAACGGGGGACGAGAACGGCGGGACACGGGCCCGGCCGGACGCCAAGGTCCGGCCGGGCCCGGTGCGGGCGGGGCGGTGCGGGGCGCCCGGAACCGTCTCATACCCTCGAAGACGTGCGCAGAGTCCTGTTCTCCCAACGCATGCTGGCGTTCCACGCGCTGGTCCTCGTCATCGTGCCCTCCTTCATCTGGCTGGGCTTCTGGCAGCTGGACCGCTGGGAACAGCGCAGCGCGTCCGTCGAGCTCCAGCAGGGCAACCTGGCCGCCGACCCCGTCCCGGTCGCCGAGCTCACCGAGGTCGGCGGCGACGTGGACCCCGCCGACCGGTGGCGTGCCGTCGAGGCCTCCGGCACCTGGGACACCGAGCACGAGATCCTCCTGCGCAACCGCGACGGCTCCGGCGGTGTCGGCTTCCACGTGCTGACCCCGCTGGTCACCGAGGAGGGCCCGGCGCTGCTGGTCAACCGGGGCTGGATCCCGCGCGGCGAGACCGCCCTGGACACCCCGGAGATCCCGCCCGCCCCCTCCGGCACCGTCGAGGTGACCGGGCGCCTGCACTTCTCCGAGACCGAGGAGAACACGGGGCTGCGCAACCGCGACGACCTGCCCGAGGGGCAGCTGCTCGTGGCGGACGTCCCGGCGATCGCCGAGGGGCTGCCCTACCCGGTCTACGGCGGGTACGCCGACCTGACCGCGCAGGACCCGGTGCCCGACCCCGCCCCCGAACGCGTCGAGGTGCGCGAACTGGACTCCGGGATGAGCCTGTCCTACGCCGTCCAGTGGTGGGTGTTCACGCTCGTCGCCATCGGCGGGTGGGTCTTCCTGATGCGCCGCGAGCTGAGCGAGGCCCGCGAGGCCGGGGCGGCGGGGGACCCGGACGCTTCGGACGGCCCCGAAGGCCCGGCCTCGGCCTCCGCGGCGGCGGCCTCCGGGGACCGCCCGCGAGAGGATGTGGGCTGACGCCGGCCGACGGCCGCCGACCACAGGGGGACACGTGCAGGAACACGACGACTACCCGGCGCCCGGACGCGTGGAGCGCCGCCCCGTCGACGCCGACGAGAGCGCCCGCGCCGGGCGCTCGTGGTGGGACGGGGCCGCCGACGCCTACCAGGCCGACCACGGCGGGTTCCTCGGCGACGCCGACTTCGTCTGGTGCCCGGAGGGCCTGACCGAGGCCGAGGCCGGACTCCTGGGCGGCCTGGACGGCCTGCGCGGGCGCCGTGTCCTGGAGATCGGCGGGGGAGCCGGCCAGTGCGGCCGGTGGCTGCGGGCCCAGGGGGTCGGCGAGGTCGTCTCCTTCGACCTGTCGTTCCGCCAGCTCCAGCACTCCCGGCGCATCGACGAGCAGCTGGGGCTGCGCCTGCCCGTGGTGCAGGCCGACGCCCAGCGGCTGCCGTTCGCCGACGCCGCCTTCGACACCGTGTTCTCCTCGTTCGGGGCGTTCCCCTTCGTCCCCTCTGCCGACGACGCCCTGGCGGAGGCGGCCCGGGTACTGCGCCCCGGCGGGCGGCTGGTGTTCTCGGTGACGCACCCGGTCCGGTGGAGCTTCCCGGACGACCCCACCGAGCACGGGTTCACGGTCCGGCAGTCGTACTTCGACCGCCGCGCGTACGTGGAGGAGGACGACCACGGCAACGCGGTCTACGTGGAGCACCACCACACGGTGGGCGACTGGGTGCGCGGGATCGCCGGGGCCGGCCTGGTGCTGGGCGACCTGGTGGAGCCCGAATGGCCCCCGGGCAACGACCGGGTGTGGGGCGGCTGGGGCCCGGTGCGCGGACGCATGATCCCGGGGACGGCGATCTTCAGCGCCGACAAGCCCTAGCGGGGGGCCGCCGCCGGCGGTGCGGACAGGTACTCGGGCGGCACCGCCGGGACCAGCCACACCCCGTTGCCCGTCACCCGGAACCCGTGGCCGTCCCGGTGCATGCGCCCGGCGGCGACGGAGAGCACCACCGGCCTGCCCCGCCGCGCGCCCACCCTGGCCGCGGTCTCCTGGTCCGGGGACAGGTGCACGTCGTGCCGGTTCATCGGGCGCAGGCCCTCGGCGGTGATCGCGGGCAGGAAGCGGCCGACCGTCCCGTGGTAGAGGACCTCCGGCGGCACGGCCGGCGCCAGCCCCAGGTCCACGGGTACCGAGTGGCCCTGGCGGGCGCGGATCCGGGTGCGGTCGGCGCTGAACTCGAACCGCTTCTTGTCGTTGCCGGCCACCACCTCGTCCAGCTCCGCCCGGGAGAGCCGGACGTTCGCCCGGCCCAGCCCCGCGAGCAGGGCGTCCACGGAGGTCCACCCCTGGGGGTCCAGCCGTACCCCGGCCCGGCCGGGGTCGTGGCGCAGCACGCGCGCGATGTACTTGGAGGCCCGTACCAGCCTCCGGGGGTCCATCCCCCTCTGTTGTTCCGTGCTCATGACCGCATCCTGGCCGGGCTGGGTGCGCCGGTCCAGGGGTTTACGGACCGGCCGTTTATCCGGTGGACCCGCCGGGCCGCCGCGCACTAACGTCCCTGTCCATCGACGAGGAGGGAAGGGCCCGTGTCACAGCGGTTGCGGGGGATCTGGGCGGAGACGAAGCGGGCGTTCGAGGCGGAGCGGTACCGCGTCGGCGACCGGGAGGTCGACCTGTCGGCCGACCTGGCGGCGATGCGGGAGGGCACCCGCCACCACCTGCCCGAGGACATCGCGGCGCTGCCCGTGCCCGCCGCGCGCCACGACACCCGGTTCGAGGTGACCGGGGAGAGCACGCTGGCCGCGCTGCTGCGCCTGGCGGGGGAGGGCGGGGTGGCGGCGCTCAACTTCGCCTCGGCGCGCAACCCGGGCGGAGGCGTGGCCAACGGCGCACGGGCCCAGGAGGAGAGCCTGGCCAGGTCCACGGCGCTGTACGCCTCGCTGATCCGGTGCCCGGAGTTCTACGAGCACCACAGGGCGGAGCGGTCGCTGCTGTACAGCGACAGGGTGATCTGGTCGCCGCGGGTGCCGGTGCTGTGCGACGACCGGGGCGACCGGCTGGCGGAGCCGCCGGCGGTCGGGTTCCTCACCTGCGCCGCGCCCAACCGGCGGATGGTCGAGCGCAACGGGGTCGAGAGCGCCGGGCCGATCCCCCGGGTGCTCGCACGCCGGGCCGGGGGCGTGCTGGCCGTGGCCGCCCACCACGGGGTGGACGTGCTCGTGCTCGGCGCCTGGGGGTGCGGTGTGTTCGGCAACCGCCCGGAGGAGGTCGCGGCGGCCTTCGCCGAGCACCTGCACGGGGACTACGCCGGGGTGTTCGCGCGGGTGGTGTTCGCGATCCTGGACCGCGACGGCGCGGTGCACCGGGCGTTCGGCGACCGCTTCCCGGAGTCGGTCGGCGTGTGACGGGCGCCCTCAGCCCCCCCGCGCGGCCCGGCGCCCGGCGCCGTCGAGGTTGCGCGCGGCGGACTCGTCCACCTGGGCCAGGCGCCGCAGGACCGTCAGCAGGGTGTCGCCGAGCACCGTCTTGACGACGGCGCCCTCCAGTACCTCCTCCGTCGCGGGCAGTCCGCTGATGCGGTCCAGGTCGACGGCGGCGATGCCCTCCGCCGCCTCGGCGTAACGGTCCAGGTCGGCGTCGCCGACGGAGTGGCCGACCTCGCGGTGCCCGGCCAGGACCACGGCCAGCGCGTGCAGCGCGGGGTGGTCCGGGTAGAAGTGCCAGCCGCGCCGGGTGACGAGGGCCAGGGCGCGTTCGCGGTCCTCCTCCCGCGGTTCGATGTCGTCGCCGACCAGGGGCAGCCGGCGCATCACGAGGCCGAGCTTGGAGTGCAGTCCGACGTCGGGCTCGCCGACCTCGGCGAGGACCTCCCGGACGGTGGCGACGGACAGGCCGCCGACGGTGGTGAGCGCCCGCACCAGGCGCAGCCTGCTCAGGTGCTCGTCGCCGTAGCGGGCCTGGTTGCGGCCGGTGGCCTCACCGCGGGGGAGCAGGCCCTCCCGCAGGTAGTACTTGATGGTCGGGATGGGGACTCCGGACCGTTCACTGAGTTCGGCGATGCGCATGCGGCCATCTTCTCCTGTCTCCCGTCTCCCGGGGGCTCTTGTGCGATCCATATGGATAGTGGATAGTGTTGGTATCTGCACTGGATAGCACTGGTATCCATGAGGAGTATCCCATGAACCCCCCGAAGACCACCCTCCGCACCGTCATCGACCTGCACCGACCGCTCACCCTGACCGCGCTCCTGTGCGCGGCCGTACTGCTGGTGGCCGTCCCCGGCCTCCTCCTCGACGGGAGGACCGTCACGGGCGACCCCGTCTGGCTCAAGCCCGCCAAGTTCGCGGTCTCCATCGCGGTCTACAACGTGACCCTCGCCTGGCTGCTGTCCCTGCTCACCGTGTGGCGCCGCACCGGCTGGTGGCTGGGGACGGTCGTCGCCGTGATGGTCACCGGCGAGCTCGTCGCCATCACCCTCCAGGCGGTGCGCGGCCGGACCAGCCACTTCAACAACGCCACGGAGTTCGACAGCGCCGTCTACTCGCTGATGGCGTCCATGATCGTCACGGTCTGGGTCGCCACCTTCGCCATCGGGGCCATCCTGCTGGTCCAGCGCCTGGGCGAGCGCTCCGTCACCGCCGCCGTCCGCGCCTCCCTCGCGATCGCCCTCGCGGGGATGGCCGTCGCCTTCTTCATGACCTCGCCGACCGCCGAACAGATGGTCACCCTCCAGCAGGGCGGGTCGGCGGACGTGATCGGCGCGCACACCGTCGGGATGCCCGACGGCGGGCCCGGCCTGCCGCTCGTCGGCTGGAGCACGGTGGCCGGCGACCTGCGCGTCGCCCACTTCGTGGGCCTGCACGGCCTCCAGGTGATCGTCCTGTTCGCGTTCGGGCTGATCGCCCTCGCCGACCGCTACCCCCGCCTGGCCGACGACGCCCTGCGCACCCGGCTGGTCCTTGTCGCCTCCGGCGCCTACACGGGCCTGCTCGCCCTGCTCACCTGGCAGGCCCTGCGCGGGCAGTCGGTGGTCGCCCCGGACGCCCTCACCCTGGGCGCCGCCGCCGCGCTGGCCGCCGCCACCGCCGCGGGCGCCTGGTGGGCCCTGGGCCGGCGCGAGCGCGAACACGTATGATCCCGGGTGACCGGACGGAGGCGGCCATGCGGCTCAAGCTCGACCTGCACGACATCTTCAACCGCGGGCGCGACATCGACCGCGCCCTCGCGGACATCATGGACGAGGCCGAGCGCACGGGCGCCAAGACCGTGGAGATCATCCCGGGCAAGGGGTCGGGCCAGCTCAAGAAGCGGGTGCTGCGCTTCCTCGACCGCAAGGACGTCAAGGCCCGCTACCACCGCGTCGAGAAGGACTCCAAGAACTTCGGCCGCCTGTTCGTCCACTTCAAGCACTGACGCCGCCCGGGACCACCGCCCCGGGGATCGAAACCGTGTTCGGGTGATTGCGGTGAGTTGTGCGAGACTTTGCCGCCGCCATCCCCGGGGCGCCGGGAGGACGGTCCACACTCGGGAATGACGTGTCCACGAGGGGGGACCAGATGATCACGACCGACTTCCTGCCCGGGTCGCCCTGCTGGGTCGAGGTGTCCTCGCCCGACACCGACGCCTCGGCCGCCTTCTACCGGCGGGTCTTCGGCTGGAAGGCGATCGAGGACAGCCCCGAGGCCGCCGGCTACCTGTGCTTCCAGCTCGACGAGGACAAGGTCGCCGGGCTCAGCCCCCTCCTCGGCGAGGGCGAGCACCCCGCGTGGACGGTCTTCTTCCACGACCCCGACGTGGACTCCACGGTCCCCGCCGTCGAACGCCTGGGCGGCACCGTCCTGTTCGAGCCGTTCGACGTGCTGCGGCTGGGCCGCACCGCCCAGTTCTTCGACCCGCAGGGCGGCCGGTTCGCGGTCTGGAACCCCATCGGGTTCCCCGGCGTGCAGCGCGCCGACACCCACGGGTCCCTCTGCCGGGTGGAGCTGTGGACCCCCGACGGGAACGGCTCGGAGGACTTCTACCGGGAGCTGTTCCGCTGGAGCTACGCCGACTCGCCCCGGTCGGCCTGGAACGGCCGCTACCGCGCCATCACACCCGCCGGGGCCGGTCGCGACCGCGACCAGGGCGGCATCGTGGCCCTGCCCCCCGAGCGGGTGGACGACACCGAGGGCTCGGCCGAATGGAACCCGGTCTTCCGGGTGGCCGACGCCGACAGGGCCCTGGAGGCCGTCCGCGCCGGAGGCGGACAGGTCTACACGGGCCCCGAGGACACTCTCGGCGCGGGCCGCATCGCGGTCTGCGCGGACCCCTTCGGTGCCGGGTTCGTCCTGTCGGAGCCTCCGCAGGGCTGAATCCCCGGGGTGTCCTCCGCCTCCGAAGAGCGGGGGCGGGGGACACCGGGCCGCCTCACTGGCGCGAGACCGCCGAGGCCCCGCCGCGCAGGACGAACTTCTGGATCTTGCCGGTGGCCGTCTTGGGCAGCGCCTCCACGAACTCCACGCTGGTCGGCGCCTTGAAGTGCGCCAGGTTGTCCCGGGCGAAGTCGATGATCTCCTGTTCGGTCGCCCGCGCTCCCTCGCGCAGCACCACCGCGGCGCGCGGCGACTCCCCCCACTTCTCGTGCGCGACGCCGAACACCGCCACCTCCAGGACGGCCGGGTGGCGCAGCAGCACGCCCTCGACCTCGACGGAGGAGATGTTCTCCCCGCCGGAGATGATGACGTCCTTGAGCCGGTCCTGGATCTCCACGTACCCGTCCGGGTGCACCAGGGCGGCGTCGCCGCTGTGGAACCACCCGTCGCCCATGGCGCGTTCGGTGGCCTCGGGGTCGTTGTAGTACCCCTTCATCACCACGTTGCCGCGCACGGTGATCTCGCCGACCGTCCTGCCGTCCCAGGGCACCTCGTTCCCGTCCTCGCCGACCACCCGCAGTTCGCCGGAGGTGATCAGTTCGACGCCCTGCCGGGCCTTGACCGCGGCCCGCTCCCGCGGCGGCAGCCCCGCGTGCTCGGCGCGGGGCTCGCAGACGGTGATGAACGGCGCCGTCTCGGTCAGGCCGTACACGTGGGTGACGGTCCAGCCGAACCCGTCCTCCAGGCGCTCGATGGTGGCCGCCGCCGGGGAGGCCCCCGCCGTGAACACGTGGACCCCGGCCGGCACCTCGCCGCGCACGCCGTCGGGGGTGTTGGCGAGCATGATGAGCACGGTCGGGGCGGCGCACAGCCACCGGACGTCCTCGGTGCGGATGAGCTCGAACACCGTCGCCGGGTCCATCGCCGGCAGGCACACGTGCACCCCGGCCGCCGCCGTCACCGTCCACGTGAACGTCCACCCGTTGGCGTGGAACATCGGCAGCGTCCACAGGTAGGACTCGCCGATGCCGATCCGTCCGTACAGCAGGGTGCCCACCGAGTTCATGTACGCGTTGCGGTGGGTGATCATCACGCCCTTGGGCCGGGCCGTGGTCCCCGAGGTGTAGTTGATGGTCAGCAGCCGGTGCTCGTCGATCCCGGGCCGGTCGAACGCCGGGTCCGCCCCCGCGACCAGCGCCTCGTAGTCCTCCCACCCCTCCCGGGCGCCCTCCAGCGCGACGAACCGCTCCACCCCCGGCATCCGGTCGCGCACGCCGTCGACCGCGTCCAGCTGGTCGGCGTGCGCGCACAGCACCTTCGCGCCGGAGTGGTTCACGATGTAGACGAAGTCCTCGGCGGTCAGCCGGAAGTTCACCGGCACCAGCACCGCCCCCAGCTGCGGCACCGCGTAGAACGACTCCAGCTGGGCGTGCGTGTTGGGCGCGATGTAGGCGACCCGGTCGCCCGGGGACACCCCCATCCCCTGGAGGGCCGACGACCACCGGTCGCAGCGGTCGAAGAACTCCTCGTAGGTCAGCCGCAGGCCGCGGTCGACCACCGCGAGCCGGTCGGGGTGCAGCCTGCGGGTCCGGCGGGCGAACTCCAAAGGCGTGAGCGCGAGTTCCATGGCGGCCTTTCTCTGCGTCGTGCGGGCTCCGCGCCGTGCGGGCGCGTCAGAGGTCGAACAGTCGGGCGGCGTTGTCGTGCAGGACGCCGCGCATCCAGTCGTCGCCCAGGCCGAGGCCGGCCAGGGCGTCGAGCTGCTCCACGTAGGGGTAGGGGATGTTCGGGTAGTCCGTGCCGAGCAGGACGCGGTCGGCCAGGTCCTTGAGCCGGGGGTACCCGTCCGCGGGGAAGGGGGCCTTCCGCTCGGTGAAGCGGGTGAACACCATGGTGGTGTCCAGGTGCACGCCGGGGTACCGCTCGGCCAGGTCGAGGAAGGCCGTGTACTCGGGGGAGCCGGCGTGGGCGATGATCGCGGTCAGCCCGGGATGGCGGCGCAGCACCTCCCCGAACGGGCCCGGCCCGGTGTGCTCGCCGGGCTGCGGTCCGGACCCGCAGTGCACCACGACGGGGACCCCGGCGTCGGCGAGCGCGCCCCAGGCGCCGTCGAGCAGGGGGTCGCGCGGGTCGTAGCCGCCGACCTGCACGTGGGCCTTGAACACGCGGGCGCCCGCGGCGATGGCGGCGGGGACGTAGTCGCGCGCTTCGGGCTCGGGGTAGAAGGTGGCGCTGTGCAGGCAGTCGGGGTGGCCGGCGGCGAACCCGGCGGCCCAGTCGTTGAGCCAGGCGGCCATGCCGGGGCGGTGGGCGTAGAACAGCGAGGTGTACCGCCGCACGCCGAACCCCCGCAGCCGGGCGACCCTGGCCTCCTCGTCGTCCCGGTAGGTGATGGGCCAGTACCCGCCCAGGGCGTCGAAGTAGGACCACACCTTGCGCAGGACGTTGTCGGGCATGAAATGGGTGTGCACGTCCACGAGCCCGGGCAGGCCCAGGCCCTGCCAGTGGTGGCGGACGGCGTCTGACTCCGTTGAGACGTCGGTCACACGGACACGATACGAGGGCGACCGGCCGCGGACCAGCCCGGGGAGGCGGACGGCCGAATCCCGTTCAGGACGCCAGGAGCAGGACCCCGCAGACGACGATCGCGGAGGCGGCGACGCGCACCGCCCCGAAGCGCTCCTTGAACAGCAGGCTGCCCAGCAGCGCCGCGAACACGATGCTGGTCTCGCGCAGCGCGGCGATCCCCGCGAGGGCGCCGCTCAGCTGCGCCCACAGCACGATCCCGTAGGCGGCCGCGCTGATGGCGCCGCCCGCCAGCCCGACCTTCCACACCGGCCGGAGCTGCCGGAGCAGCCTGCCCCGCCGGGTGGCCGCCGCCACCAGGAAGAACACCGGTCCCTGGAGGACCATGATCCACGTGATGTAGCCCAGCGGGTCCTGGGTGAAGCGCACCCCGTAGGCGTCCACCACGGTGTACGCGGCGATGGCCAGGCCGGTGGCGAACGCGGCGGGCAGGGCCGTCAGCTGCGCTCGGGAGGGGCGCCCGCCGGCGAACACGAGGGTCATCAGCCCGGCGGAGACGGCCAGCACCCCCAGCAGGTGGGGCGCGGACACGGCCTCCCCCAGCAGGGTCACCCCGACCAGCGCCACCACCCACGGGGCGGTGCCGCGGGCCAGCGGGTACACCTGCCCGAACTCGCCGCTCCGGTAGGAGACCATCAGCAGGCCGAAGTAGACCAGGTGGGTGAGCACGGAGGCGGCCAGGAACGGCCAGGCCTCCCGGGGCGGCGGGCCGACCACGAACAGCAGCGGCAGGGTGGGGACCATGCCGCCCAGGCCGATGAGCGCGAAGCCCAGGAGCCGGTCGGTGATGCCGTGGGCGATGGCGTTCCAGGCGGCGTGCAGCAGCGCGGCGAGGAGCACCGCGGCCACGATCACAGGAGTCATGGAGGTTTCGTCTCGGTGGCGGGCAAGGCCGCCCACCCTACTCCCGGCCCCTCCCGGGCTCGCGCCCGCCCGCCGGCCCCTTCCGCCCGCCGCCCGCCGGTGGCGCGGCCGTGCGGGGCCGGGCTCAGGCCCGGCGGCGGGCGCGGGCGTTGGTGGGGGCGATGCGGTCGTTGCGCAGGTGCTCGAACACGATCGACGCGCGCACGTCGGCCACCTCGGGGCGTTCGGTGAGCTTGTCGATGACGAACGCGTAGAGGCTGTTGTTGTCCGGCAGCGCCACATGGATGAGGAAGTCCTCGCTGCCGGAGGTCACGAACACCGACAGCGTGTCCGGCAGCGAGCGCACCCAGTCGCGGAACGCCTCGATGTTGTGCCGCGAGGGCTTGTCCACGCTCACGGTGATGAGCGCCTGCACCGGGCGGCCGATGAGCTCCAGGTCCACGTCCAGCAGTGAGCCGCGGATCACACCCCTCTCCCGCAGCGCGCGGGTCCGGTCCAGGGTCGTCGTGGGCGAGGCGCCCACCGCGGCGGCCACATCGCGGTTGGTCTTCCGTGCGTCCGCCTGGAGTTCGGCCAGGATCGCCGTATCAAGTTCGTCGAGATCAGCCATATGTGCATCTTACCCGTATTAAGTACGGAAAGTTGTGTATACAGCCGAGCTATGCCTAACATTTAGGCGACAAGGTCGTATTTGGCTCGCCCGAGAAGAGACCCTTCGGAGGCAGGCGATGACGCTCGCCGGTCGGCCTGGCTCTGGTGCAACGCCGCACCACCGCTGAACAAAGGGACGTCCGTCGCCGTTATGTCACCCTCGTCGATGACGGCCGTCGCCGACCGACCGTCGGTACGGCCCGCCCCGGCGCCCACCACAGCCCGCCGGGGCCGCATCCTCGCCCTCGTGGCCATCGCCTGCGCGGCGCTCAACCTGCGCCTGGTGGTCACCTCTCTGTCACCCCTCCTGACCACGATCTCCGCGGAGTTCGGGTTCACCGCCACGGTCGTCGGTGTCTTCGGAACACTGCCGCTGATCGCCTTCGCCGTGTTCGGACTGGTCACGCCGCTGATCATGCGGCGGATCGGCTCCGAGGCCACGGTCGTGCTCAGCATGCTCCTCACCGCCGCCGGGCAGGCGCTGCGCGCCTTCGCCCCCGGCACCGGCACCCTGCTGCTGCTCACCGCAGTGGCGCTCACCGGTGCCGCCCTGGGCAACGTCGTGCTGCCCCCGCTGATCAAGCAGTACTTCCCCGACCGGCTGGCCGCGCTGAGCACGGTCCAGATGGTCGCCATCCACCTCGGCGCCCTGTTCCCGCCGCTGGTGGCGGTGCCCCTGGCCGAGGCCTTCGGCTGGCGGGTCGCGCTGGGCTCCTGGGCCGTCATCGCCCTGGTCGCGGGCCTTCTCTGGATCGCCCGGTGGGCCTTCCCGGACGGGCGCGGCACCGGCCGTACCGCCCGCGCCGATCAGGGGCCCGAGTTGGCCCGCCCGCTGTACCGGGTGGGCATGGCATGGCGGATGGCACTGCTGTTCGGCCTGGTCACCTGGAACGTCTTCACCCTGTTCACCTGGCTGCCGACGCTGCTCACCGACGCCGGGCACACCTCCGCCTACGCCGGGACGATGGTGTCCCTCATGGTCGGGGTGAGCCTGCTGTTCGGACTGGTCGCACCGACGGCCACCGCCCGGGCCGCCGACACGTTCCCGATCGTCGCGCTGGGCGTGGCCGGGTACGCCGTCGGATACCTGGGCCTGGCCGCGGGCCCGGCCTGGCTGGCCCCGCTGTGGACGTGCTTCCTGGGCCTGGGCACGAGCCTGTTCGTGGTCGTCATGACCATGGTCAACACCCGCGCCACCACGGCCCGGGGCTCGGCCTCGCTGTCCGGGTTCGTCCAGGGGGTGGGCAGCGGCGTCGCCCTGGGCGGCCCGCTGCTGTTCGGCCTGCTCTCGGAGCTGACCGGCGGGTGGACCCTGTCGTACCTGCTCGTCGCGGGCGGATCGCTGGCCGGGGCGGCCGTGGTGGCCTACCTCGAACGCACCCCGTGGACGGTCGAGGCGGCCGCGGCCGGGCAGCGGCCCGCGCGCCGCGGGCGGCGCTCCGCCGGCGGACGCCGCTCCGGGGAGCGGCGGGACTGACCGCACCCGGGGCTACCGCCCCGGCACGGCCACCGCGTGGGGTTCTCACCCAGGAGCCCCACGCGGTTCTCTTTTCTCTTTTTTCCCATGTAGAGCACGTATTTCACGTGCACCTGCATTCTCACGGGTTTCTTCGCGGCACACATGAACGGAGTTCCCACTCTCCGGTCAAGAGGATTCCGGGCCGATTTCCCGGAGGTCCGTGGCCGGACGTGGCCACGTCGGGAAGCCCTGTGTTATGGGGGCTCCAGGAGGCGCGTCCGCCGCCGGGAAGACCTTTTCCGACCTGCGGAGAGAAGGTTTCCGGCGGGAATCACCGATGTGCGCGAACCGACACCGGAAAGACGTTTAATGTTGGGAACGCAAGCATAATGGCGGTATGACGACCTCACCCCCCGGGCAGCCCCCGGGGAGGCTTCCCTGACCCCGGAGACGGTGTGTGCCGGCCGCCCCGTAGGCGGCCCCGCACGCGCCCATCGAGCAGAACAGGCCGGCATCGCGTCATCCCCGGTACCGGAGGGACCCTCAGGGGAGTCGATCACCATGGCGGCGGACCAACTCCGTTTTCACCCCGCTCTCACCGTCCGGCGTTCCCCCGTGCCCGGCACGGCCGACCGCCCTCCGCTCCCCGGCGCGGACGCACCGCCGCCCGCCGGGCCGGTCCCCGCGCTCCCGGCCCCCGCGGTGCGCGGACCCCGCCCGGCCGCCGCGGAGGCCCCGCCCCCGATCGCGGCCGACCCGCCCCCGCTCATCCGCAACCGGGACTTCCAGGCCCTGTGGACCAGCCGGTTCTTCGCCGGGCTGGGCAAGGAGAGCGGAGAGGTCGCCTACCCGCTGCTGTGCCTCATGCTCGCCGGGTCCGCGTCCCAGGCCGGGATCATCGGTGCCGCCCAGGTGGTCACGACCATGGTCGCCGCCGTCGTCGGAGGCTCGCTCGCCGACCGCTCCAACCGGCGCGCCGTCCTGCTCTGCTGCGACCTGGGGCGGCTCGTCCTGCTCGGGGTGTTCGGGATCGTGCTGCTCGGCGGGAACACCACCTTCCCGGTCATCATCACCGTCGCCGTGTGCTCCTCCGCGCTCATGGGCGTCTCCAACCCGGTGGCCATGGCCGCCATCAAGCAGTTGGTGCCTCCGCCGCAGGTGGCGGACGCCTCCGCCCAGAACCAGATCCGCTTCTTCAGCACCAGCGCGCTGGGCGCGCCCGCCGCCGGGTTCCTGTTCAACCTGGGCCGGGCCTTCCCGTTCCTGGCCGAGGCGCTGGCCTACCTGGTGTCGGCGGCGCTGGTGCTGTTCATCCGGCGCCCCATGCAGGCGTCCGGGTACCGCGCCCGTGAACCGTGGACGCTGCGCGGGATGGTGGGCGGTTTCGTGTTCCTGGCCCGGCACCCCATCCTGCGGCCGATGCTGATGTGGATCGTCGGCTTCAACGTCGCCTTCACCCAGACCGGCGCCTTCCTGGCGCTCATCGCCACCGCCGAGAGCCAGGGGGCGGGGCACTTCCAGATCGGCCTCACCGTGTCCCTGGCCGGCGCCGGCGGCCTGGTCGGAGCACTGGCGGCCGGGCCGGTCATCAAGCTGGTGCGGCCCTCGGCGACGTTCCTGGCCGCCGCCTGGTCGGCCCCGGTGTGCGCGCTCGCGCTGGTGGTCGCGCCCAACGTGCTGTCCCTGGGCCTGCTGGTCGGCTGCGTGTTCGCGATCGTCCCGTGCGTGAACGCCGTGTTCTACGGCTACATCGCGGCGTCGGTCACCGACGAGTACCAGGGCCGGGTGCTGGGCGCGGTCACGTTCATGTGCCTGGTGTCCCAGCCGGTGGGGATCCTCGGCGTGGGCCTGGTGTTCGACGCCGCGGGGCCGAACTGGGTGTTCCTGTCCATGGCCGTGGTGTCGGGGCTGGCCGCGCTGTTCAGCCTCTCCCCGGTCATGCGGGACCTGCCCCGGCCCGAGGACGTCACCGTCGAGTGAACCGTCCCCGGGCCGCCGGGCCCCTCAGCCCCGGATGGGCATCGCCATGATGGGCTCGGAGGTGGGCTGCTCGGAACCGCCGAGCGGTTCGACGGTCACCGCGACCCCCTCGGTGTCGGCGCCCCGGGGGGCGGCCGGGACCGGGGCGACCACGCCCTGGTCGTCCACCGGCAGCACCCCGGCCGAGTACACGGAGCCGTCGGCCCGCGTGAACCACAGCTGGTAGTCCTCGTCCTCCAGCGGCTCCAGGCCGTGGCCGCTGAACACCAGGCTGCCGTGCGCCTCGGAGTACACCGCCGCGACGAAGACGCCCTCCATGGGCTCGGCGGTGGTGTACTCCGCGCCCGGGTCCGACAGCACCGCGGCCACCAGCCGCTCGTTCTCCTGGAGGTCCCGGATGCGCTGCGCCTGCTCCCAGGCCACCGCGCCCAGCGCGACCGCCACGGCCAGGCAGGCGGCCACCACCCATGTCGACCCGCGTGTCCACCACCGGCGGACGGGCTCGGCCAGCCGGTCGGGCGGCGGGGCCAGCTGGCGGGTGCGGGCCACTTCCGCCATCACCCGGGCGCGCAGCCCCTCCGGGGGCCGGGTCCGCGCCGCCTCGCCCAGCAGTGCGGCCGTCTCGGTGAACCCGCGCACCTCCTGCACACACGAGTCGCACCGGGCCAGGTGGTCCTCGAACCGGACCGTCTCCTCCGGGGGCAGGGCGTTCAGGGCGTAGGCCCCCGACAGGGTGTGCGGGTCCTGCCGCAGTCTCCGGTTCACCACTCCACCCCCAGGCAGTCGCGCAACCGGATCAGGCCGTCGCGCATCCGCGTCTTGATCGTGCCCAGCGGAGTGGACAGAAGCCTCGCCACTTCACGGTAGGTGTAGCCGCCGTAGTAGGCCAGCCGTACCGACTGCCTCTGGAGTTCGGTGAGCGTGTCCAGGCAGCGCCGCACGCGTTCGCGCTCCAGGCGGTCGGTGACCTCCTCGGCGACCTCGTCGTAGGGGCGGTCCGCCTCGGCGGCGGCCGCCCGCGCCTCCCGGGCCGCGCCGACCTCCTCCGAGCGCACCCGGTCCACCGCGCGCCGGTGGGCGAGGGTCATCAGCCACGCCCGCGGGGTTCCGCGCCGGGGATCGTAGCGGCAGGCGGTGCGCCACACCTCCACCATGACCTCCTGGGCCACCTCCTCGGACTGGGCCGGGTCGCGCAGCACCCGCCGCACCAGTCCGTACACCGACGGGGCGACCCGGTCGTACACCTCCCCGAACGCGGCCTCGTCGCCGCGCGCCACCCGCCCCAGGAGGTCGGCGAGGGTGTGTTCGGGCCCGGGCACCGCTTCCGGTTCCACGGCCCGGGGGCCGTGCGGGTGCGCCGCGTCGTGATCCATCCGGTCCTCCCTGCCGCGATGGCGGGCCGCGCCGTCCGGCGCGGCCCTGAAGAGCCCGGACGACCCGGCCTACGCTCGCGGGCCGTCCGGGAGTCGTGCCAACTACTCCGGCATCAGCACGGTGTCGACGATGTACACGGTGGCGTTGGCGGTCTGGACGTTGCCGCAGACCACCTTGGAGTCCCCGTTGACGGTGAAGTCCTCGCCGGCGCCCTCGGTGGTGACGTCCCCGCCCTGGAGCGAGGTGAACGTCCCGTCCTCCAGGTCGGCGGGCGCGTGGCGGCCCTCGACCACGTGGTAGGTGAGCACCTCGGTGAGCTGCTCCTGGTCGGCGAGCAGCGCGTCCAGGTCCTCCTGCGGGATCTTCTCGAAGGCGTCGTTGGTGGGCGCGAACACGGTGATGTCCTCCGCCGAGTTCAGCGTGTCCACCAGGTCGGCCTCGGTGACCGCCGTGACCAGTGTGGACAGCACCGGGTTGTTGGAGGCCGCGGTGGCCACCGGGTCCTGGGCCATGCCCTCGAAGCTGCCCGCGCCGTCGGCCGGGACGGCCTCGCAGCCGGGTCCGAAGTTCTCGCCCGCGGTCTCGGTCATCTCCCCGCCGCCGTTGTCCGTGCCCTGGTCGGTGCTCTCCTCGGTGGCGGCGCCCTCGGCGGGGGCCTCCTCCTCGCCCATACCGCTGCACGCGGTCAGACCCAGGGCCAGAACGGCGGCGGCACCGGCGAGCATGCTCTTGCGGATCATCTCTATCTCCTTTGACTCTTCTTTTCTCGAGAACCGTGGGATCGGTGGGAAATCGTGCGGTGCGCCGGGCCTCAGGTCGCGGTGAACGCGATCCGGTGCCATCCGGTGGCCCCGCTCGGTATGGGTTCGGCGCGTTCGGAGGTCTGCACGGCGCCGGTGGCGTCGGTGGCGCGGACCTCGACGTCGTGGCGGCCGGGTCCGACGGAGACCTCGGCGACCCACTGGACCCAGGTGTCGATGCCGGGGACCTTGGCGAGTTCGGCGTCGGCCCAGGGCCCGCCGTCGACGCGCACCTCGACGGCGTCCACACCCCGGTGCTGGGCCCAGGCCACCCCGGCCAGGACGACCTCCCCGGACGGGACCCGGGCCAGCGGCGCGGGCACGTCGATCCGCGACATGGTGCGGATCGGGGCCCTGACGGCCCAGCCGCGCTGCGCCCAGTAGGCCTGTTCGTCGGAGAAGCGGGTGAGCTTCAGGTCGGTGACCCACTTGGTGGCGCTCACGAACCCGTACAGGCCCGGAACGACGGTGCGGACGGGGAAGCCGTGTTCGTGGGGGAGCGGGGTGCCGTTCATGCCCACCGCGAGCAGCGCGTCGCGGCCGTCCATGACGACCTCGGTGGGGGTTCCACACGTCCAGCCGTCGTGGGAGGTGGCCAGGATCTGGTCGGCGCCGGCGTGCACCCCCGCGCGGCGCAGCAGGTCGGCCAGGGGGTACCCCAGCCAGCGGGCGTTGCCGGCCAGGTCGCCGCCCACCTGGTTGGAGACACAGGTCAGGGTGATGTCCGCCTCGACCAGGGGCAGGTCCAGGAGCTCGTCCATGGCGATCTCGAAGGGGCGGTCGACCATGCCGTGCACCCGCAGCCGCCACCGGGAGGCGTCCGGGCGGGGAACGGTCAGCGCCGTGTCGATGCGGTAGAAGACGCGGTCGGGGGTGACGAACGGGGTCAGTCCCGGAACGCCCAGTTCGGTCGCCGCGGGCAGGGGCGGGAGCGGTCGCGCCGCGGCGGGCAGGACCACGGACTCCGGCCCTCCGGAGCCGCCGATCCACCCCGGTACCAGGCGGGACAGGGCTCCGGCGGCCCCCGCCCCGGCGGCGATCCCCAGGGAGGTCAGCACGAACGCGCGGCGTCCCGGCCGGTGCTCGACCGGGCCGGCGGGCGCGGCCCCGTCGCCGGGGTCCTGTCCGGCCGGTCGCGCGCGCCGGGCGGCGCGCAGCAGTACCGCCAGGCACAGGGCGCCGACGGCCACGGCGGCGAGGACGGGGATCACGGTCCTCACATCGCCGCCGCGGCCGACGAACACCGCCGTGACGCCCGCCGCGCCGAACACCGCCAGGCCCGCGTAGCCCAGGGACGGCCGCCGCAGCGCGACCACCCCGAGCACGACTCCCGCTCCCAGGAGGGTGACGACGATGCCCGAGAGCAGCACGACCTTGTCGGCGGTCCCGAACAGCGCGATCGCCCACTCGGTCAGGGCCTGGGGGGTGTTGTCGACGACGGCGTCACCGACGGCGACCACGGGGGAAGGTGTTCCCAGGAGCGCGGCGGCCAGTTCTCCGGCGGCCGCGCAGGCCGCCACGGTCACCGCGCCCACGCACGCGCCGGGGAGGAGCCGCCCTCTCCTGCGGATCCGGTCCCCGGTGTCCTGCGTTCTCGTGGTCACATGGGGTATTCGGAGCCGGACGGGGGGCGGATGGGTCCCGGACCGGATTTTTTTCCGGGGGCTACTCGGCGGTGAACCTCAGGTAGTGGTGGCCCTCGGCGCCGTCGGGGATGGTCTCCACCTCGACGTGGGACTGGGTGAACCCGGTGGCGTCGGTGGCGCGGACCTCCAGCGCGTGCATGCCGGGCTCGACGGAGACCTCGGTGACCCACTGGACCCAGGTGTCGATGCCGGGGACCCGCGCGAGTTCGGCGGTGGACCACTCGCCCCGGTCCAGCCGGACCTCCACCGCGTCGATGCCGGTGTGCTGGGCCCAGGCCACCCCGGCGACGGCCACGTCCCCGGCGGGGACCCGGGTGAAGTCGCCGGGGACGTCGATCCGCGACATGGTCTTGACCGGCCCGCGCTCCGCCCAGCCGCGGTCGGCCCAGTAGGCCTGTTCGTCGGAGAAGCGGGTGAGCTTCAGGTCGGTGACCCACTTGGTGGCGCTGACGTAGCCGTACAGGCCGGGGACGACGGTGCGGGCGGGGAAGCCGTGTTCGTGGGGGAGGGGAGCGCCGTTCATGCCCACGGCGAGGAGGGCGTCGCGGCCGTCCATGACGACCTCGGTGGGGGTGCCGCAGGTCCAGCCGTCGTGGGAGGTGGCCAGGATCTGGTCGGCGTCGGCGTGGACGCCGGCGCGGCGCAGCAGGTCGGCCAGGGGGTGTCCGAGCCAGCGGGCGTTGCCGACGAGGTCGCCGCCGACCCGGTTGGAGACGCAGGTCAGGGTGATGTCGGCCTCGACCAGGGGCAGGTCGAGGAGTTCGGCCATGGTGATCTCGAAGGGGCGGTCGACCATGCCGTGCACCCGCAGCCGCCACCGGGAGGCGTCCGGGCGGGGGACGGTCAGGGCGGTGTCGATCCGGTAGAAGTCGTCGTTGGGAGTGAAGAAGGGGGACAGCCCGGGGATCCCGAGGTCCGTGCCGGGCGCGAGCGCCGGGAGCGGTTCGGCGGCCGCCGGCAGCCGCAGCGCCCCGGGTCCGCCGGTCCGGCCCGACAGGGACGGCAGCCACAGTCCGGCCCCGCCCGCCACCGCTCCCGCGGCGATCACCCCCGCGGACGCCACCACCGTGCGCCTCCCCGGGCCGCCCGGCGCGGTGTCCGCACCGGTGCCGGGCTCGGCGTTCCCGGGCTCCGCGTCCACGGGCGCGGCGTCGGCGGGCGCAGGGGCGGCCGGGGACGCGGCGGGCAGGGTGCGGCGCAGGAGGGCCAGGGCCAGGGCGCCGGCCAGCGCGGCCACCAGGACGGGGACCGCGGCCCACGGGTCGTCGGTGCGGCGCAGCCAGGCGGCGGCCAGACCCGCCAGTGCGACCGCGCCCAGGACCGCGTACCCCGCGGCCGGTCGGCGCAGGGCGGGTCCGCCCGCGGCGCAGGCCACCGCGACCAGCACCAGCAGGACCCCCGCGACCAGCACCGCCTTGTCGGCCGCGCCGAACACCGAGATCGCCCACGCCACCAGCCCGAAGGGGCTGTGGTCCACCACCGCGTCGGCCACCACCGTCACCGGCGGCGAAACCCGCAGCAGTGCGGCGGCGGGCTGTGCGGCTCCCAGTGCGGCGGCCGCCGTCGCCAGGCCGATGAGCGGCCCCGCGAAACGGGGCGGGGCAGGTGCTGACATACCAGCAAGAATCGCCCATCCCCCGCCCCGGCGCCAGGCCCGGCGGACTTTCCGCCCGTTGTGGGGCACCACGGTCGGTTCGACTCCCGGAGTGCTGGAGGATGTTTCCCGTACGTCGTCTCCCCAACGATCGGAGTTCCCCCACATGGTGCGGAAGACGCCCCTCGCCGCGGCCGCGCTCATGGTCTCGGGCAGCCTTCTGCTCAGCGGCTGCACGGTCACCGCGGACATATCGGACTGGTGGTCCGAGACGTTCGGGGACGCGTCCGGGCCGCCCGAGGTCCGGGAGGAGTTCCCCTACGTCCGGGAGGGACGCATCTTCCAGGACACCGGGCAGGACACCGAGATGCGCTTCTCCGTCACGGGGCTGGAGCGCACCGACGAGTACACCGTCATGTACTACGAGATCACCTATCTCGACGACTTCTCCGGCCCCAACCGGAACCTCAGCATGGCCCACACCCTCGTCGACCCCCTCACCGGGCGCGTCTACCGGCAGTTCCTCGACGAGAACGGCCTCAAGTACGGCTCCGAGAGCCCCAACCAGGACGGCCTCTACCCCGTCCACGACGGGGTCACCAACGAGTACGTCCGCTACTTCCCGCGCATCCCCGACGAGGTGCGGCAGGTCACCTTCGTCGGCAGCGGCCTGGGCGCCATGACCGGCATCCCCATCCAGGACGTCGAGGAGGAGCGCCCCGACCCGGAGAGCCCCAACGGCCCCGACCACCTCTCCCTCGACGACCCGCCGCCGAGCGGCGAGAACCTCACCTTCGCCAACCGGCGCCCCGACGGGGACGCCGTCGCCGACGAGGGCTGGGTGCAGAGCTTCGTCGACTCCGAGATCGCCTCCACCACCCGCGACGGCGACCGCGAGATCATCTCGCTGCACTCCGACGTCATGTTCGAGTTCGACCGCTCCGACCTGACCGAGGAGGCGGAGGAGGTCGTCCGCCGGGCGGCCACCTCCCTGGCGGCCAACGTCGACCCCGACGAGCCCACCATCACGATCATCGGCCACACCGACGGCATCGGCGACGACGCCTACAACGACCGCCTGTCGGTGCAGCGCGCCGAGAGCGTCCGCGACCTGCTCGCGGAGGAGATCGGCCCGGGCTTCACCCTGGAGGTGGAGGGCCGCGGCAAGAAGGAGCCCATCGCCCGCGAGGGCGGCCCGGACGACGAGCAGGCCCGCGCCCGCAACCGGCGGGTGGAGTTCTCGTACATCTTCAACGACACCACCGAGGCGACGGAGGAAGAGGAGTACGACGACGACGGCCTGAACACCGCCCAGCGCAACGTCACCTGGCCCGCCCCCTACGACGACGACCCGGGTTCGGTGGTGGCCGAGAGGGAGCAGGACGGCATCCGCCTGGAGGTCTACCCGCTGCGGCGCGACGGCGCCTACGTGATCGGCACGGTCGCCCTCACCAACACCACCGACGCGCCGCTGATACCGGAGATGGGCGGCTCCGACGTGGTGGCCGGCGGCCCGGAGCAGTTCAGCAAGGGCACCCTGGGCGGCTTCCAGCTGTTCGAGCCGGAGAGCGGCCTGGTGCGGTACGTGGCGCAGATGGACTTCGGCGAGGGCCGCTACAGCAGCTTCGCGGAGGAGGTGCACGTCCTCCAGCCGGGCAACACCTACAACCTGGTGGCGGTGTTCCCGGCCCCGGCCACGAGCGTGGAGGAGCTGACCCTGCGCGCCGGGCCGTTCGGCGAGTTCGAGGAGGTCCCGGTCGAGTACTAGGGGGTGTTCTTCTGAACCTCCGCTGCGCTGCGGCCCGCCCGTCGCCCGCCACCGCCCTCAACGGACGGCCTATGGCCGCAGCTCGGCCACCTTGCTCGGCGCCCCCCGAGGGCGGGAACCTCCGGCCCTGCGTCGCGGTCCTCGCCCGCCCGTCGAGCGGCGGAAGGTCCTCAACGGACGGCCTACGGCCACAGGCTTTCCTCGAGGGCCGCTCCTCCGGGACCTCCGGAACCCCGCCGGGCGCCTCACGAACCCCAGGCGGTACAGGAGGGCGTTCGAAGAACGGGCTCTAGGCGGCACCACGGGGGTCGTCGGCGTCGCGCCGGCGGCCCCCGTTCCCGTGTCCGGGCCCGCCGCCCGGGGCACGGGGGGCACGGGACGCCCGGTGATCACGAAGCCGTAACCATGCGTGAAAACCTCAACTGTTACTTTTTCCTCGCGATCTACAGGTAATGGTGGTCTCCGTGTGACGAAGGTGGTGTCCCGCGATGAGCGGTGGAACGGGTGCGAATCCGAACGAGGCGCGGCAGGGCGGTGAGGACGCCGAGGCGCTGGCCACGGCGATGGCCGGCCTGGCCGACGCGTTCGACCTGACGGTCGACGACGCGATCCGGGTGGCGGGCGAGGAGGACGTCGAGGCCGGGTGGAGGTCCTTCCGCGAGCGCCACCTCCAGGGGTTCGTGGACGTACAGGGCCACGGGCTCCAGCTGGCCGACAACATCCAGGCCGGGGCGAGCGAGATCGCCCTCAACGACCTGGAGAGCTCCCAGGAGCTGTCCGGCGCCGCCCACCACGTGCCGCCCGGCCTGGGCAACGTCAACTTCTACTGACACCCCCTTCCCCCGTCTCCCCCGAACCCCCTTTGAGGAACCCCCGTGGCTTCTTTCGACCTCTCCCTCACCCTGCGCACCACCGACGCGATACCCGCCCTGATCCGCGCCCGGACCGCCGACTTCGAGGACCTCAACGGGCGCGTCCTGGGCGACGCGGGGGACCTCCAGGCCGCCCTGGACGGCGCGGCCGGGCAGTTCACGAGCATCCTGGCCTGGGATATCAGCACCCTGTCGGCCGAGGACCGGCAGCTGTGGACGGACGCCGCGGTGGCGCTGACCTACGCGGCGATGGTCAGCGACATGTGGGCCGACCACGTGGAGGAGTTCCGCGAGGGCCGCGAGGAGCTGCTGGAGGAGTGGAACACCGCCGTCGCCGACTGCGAGGGGCGGGTGCCGGGCGAGTACTCCGCCAGCCGCATCACCTCGACGTTCCCCGAGCGCAGGGGGTTCTGGAGCGCGGAGAACACCTGCCGGGACCTGTACGAGGAGCTGGTCGAGAAGCGCACGAGCGTCAGCGGCCGGTTCGACACCCTGTGGACCGCCTACCAGGAGCACGCCGAGGAGATCGGCGACATGCTGGAGGAGGGCGCCACCAAGGTCAACGTGCAGAAGCTCATCGACGGCGGGTACGCGAACTGGGCGTTCTACAACCTGGACCCGAACCGGTACACGATGCTGGTGGACGGCCGGGAGCTGACCGAGGAGAACGCCCGGGAGTGGTCCACCGAGCTGGCCGCCTACTGGTCCGGGGACAGGCCGCTGGACGACCGCTACCACGAGCTGATGCTCATGATGGCGATGATCGGCACCAACGCCAAACAGGCGCAGAACACGGGAAGCGGGTTCCGCTCCGAGGAGATCGACTTCCTGGAGGCCTTCTACACCAACCTGGAGCTGGAGGGCGGCGGGCCCTACACGGGCGTCCTGGCCGTCCCGGCGCTGATGGACGGCGACCACATGAGCGGGGAGGAGCGCGAGCACGCCCTGGGGGTGCTCGGCGACGGGCTGCTCACGCTCTCCGACGAGGACCTGGGCGGCGGGTACGACCTGCTGCCGGAGAGCGTGCGCCGGGCGACCGAGGGGCCCTTCCTCTACGAGACGGGCGCCGACGAGCCGCCGTACCTTCTGGCCACCTACCAGGACGACGCGCGGGCCCTGTCGCAGCTGCTCCGGTACACCGACGACGAGCTCCAGGGCGGCGACGCGTTCTCCACCAACCTCACCCTGGGCGCGGGCGCGTACATGCACTACTGGGGCGTGGAGGGCGAGAACGGCTGGGTGGTGTCGGAGGACCTGGCCCCGCTGGTGGAGGTCGGCACCCGCAACGAGGACGCCAACCACTACGTGCTCACCGGCGAGTACCCGGACGGCCGGGAGACCGTCCCGGGCCTGCCGGACTTCGCCCCGCACGAGCGGACCAACGCGGTCGAGGGCCTGCTCACCTACGACTGGCACGACGACGGCGCGACCGCGCGCGGGCTCATCGACTGGATCGCCGAGGACGCGCTGAGCGAGGACGACGAGGTCCGCGACCGCGCGGGGACGGCGTTCGAGGGGCTCATGGAGACCCTCACCGACGAGGCGATGTACGAGCAGCTCGTCAACACGGGCGTGCATATCACCGAGGGGGACAACAAGTACGAGGACGCGGTGTTCACCCAGTTCAACACGGAACTCGGGCTCGGGCTCGTGGACGTGTTCGACGCGAACATCTACAGCTTCTCCACGAGCGATGTGTGGGAGTCGGAGGACGTTCCCGTCGCAGGCGTCGGCGAGTTCGACCCGGACAGCGGGACCGTGCGCTTGGGGGCTGAGGAACGTGCCCGGTTCATGCACTATCTGATGGGTGGCGACGAGTCCGCGGCGCGGCTGATCCAGTCGGTCGACGTCTACCAGCAGGTCGAGACGGCGGCGTTCTTGGAGAACGGGCGCCCCGAGGAGAACGCCCGAGGGCTGGGAACGCTGCAGGCACTCCTGGAGGAGGCCACCGAGCGCGACGCCCGGGACCGGGAGGACGATCTGGGCCACCAGGTCGAACGGAACACGGCGATCGCCGAGTTCTTCGTCGGTGAGGCGGCCTCGCTGTCGGAGAAGATCCCGCTCATCGGCACGGCGGTGTCCAAGGGCATGGAGTTGGGCCAGGACAGCATCGTCAACGCGATCATCGATGGCGATTACGAGGTGGTCCCCCGGGGCTCCACCTACAGCAGCGAGATCAACCGGATACGCAACTTCGAGGTGGAGGCCCTGGAGTACGTGGCGCACCACGACCCCTCGAAGTTCAACGAAGTCCAGTACAACGGGGATCTCCAGGACCTGGTCGAGGGCGGGGTGATCACTGTCCGCCAGAACGGGGCGGTGCTCGACGCCGAAGACATCGGGGAGGACTTCGTGTTCGGCGCCGATGTCACGGTCACCGTGGAGAAGGACTCGAACAACTGGAACGAGGACTTCCGGCAGGACGGTGGCAGGTGGTCCATGGACGCCTCCATGGGCAACGTCATCGGGGATATGCCCTTCACGACCAGTGACGGGCGAACCTACCCGGGCGACTCGCGGGTCGACCAGTTCACGGGAGAGTTCGGTATCGGATACGGCGACGTGCGGGAGTACTTCAAGCCTGCTGAGGGGAGTGGCGGCGATGGAGAGTGAGGACCGGCGGGGCGGAGGCGGCGCGCGCGGACTCGTGCAGGGCGTATCCGCCCTCCTGGCACTGCCGCTGCTGGCGGGGTGCGCATCCGGCGCAGCTCCAGAGGATCAGCCGTCGGAGCCGGTCGAGCGGGCCGGTGTCTCCTTCTCGTGGATGGAGCGTGAGGTGAGCGTCCGGACACTGGACCGGATGTTCGCCGAGCACGGCTCGGAGGAGGTGCTGGGCAACACCGACGAACGGTCGCTGGACGTCCTGCTGGAGTCGGGGGTGGTCCGGCCGGCGGAGGACGGCGGGGGGTACGAGGTCGTCCTGGACAAGGAACAGTGGAACACCGATGACGCCGCCGGCGGCCTGCGCCGTCTGGACGGGGCCCTCGGCGCGGCGATGTGGCCGAACGAGGTGACCTGGTGCGGGGATCCGGTGGACGGCGAGGCGTTCGTGGACGCCTACACGGAGGAGTTCGAGGGCGCCTTCGACACGACCGGGGAGTACGAGGCGAGTGTCGCCGACTACGTCGACTGCGGGGACGGGCGCCCGTGAACGGGGCGGCCCCGGCGCCGTGGGCCGCCGGGGCCGCCCCGCCGGTCAGTGGGCGGGCGAGGTGAGGGCGAGGCGGGCGAGCAGGTCGCGGCCCCGTTCGGCGCTGCGGGGCTCGGACAGCACCTCGTACCGCTCGGCGACGATCTCCGTCCGCGACGCGAACGTCCGCTTCCCGCCCAGGGAGGCGTAGCCCATCGCCGCGAACGCGATGCCGGCGCCCACGCCCGCGAGCAGCCCCGCGAGGATCGACCCGAGGAGGCCGCCCGGGGTGAACATCCCCAGCACGACACCGATGAGCAGACCGAACCACACGCCCGACAGGGCCGCCGAACCCAGCACCCGGCCCCAGGTCAGCCGACCGGTGACCCGCTCCACCACGCGGGGCCCGGTGCCGACGATGGTGAGGTCCTCGACCGGGAAGCCGTTGGCGGCCAGGTGGTCGACGGCGCGCTGCGCCTCGGCGTAGGCGGTGTAGGACCCGATCGACCATCCCGTGGGCGGGGTGGGCAGGGTCCGAGGGTCAGGGGAGAACATGTGCACCTCCGGGTGCGGGTTCCTTGGTCGCCGGACCGCCCCCGCAGGGGTCCGGCGGTCGGGTGGCCCGGGGCCCGCAGGACGGGCGGACCCCGGGTCGGGGGGCCGGGGGTCCCGGTGCAGCGGGACACCCGGGGCGATCAGCGCCGGGTGGCGGCGCGTTGGTCCGGGACCGGGGAAGAACGGGCGGCGGGCGGTGCCATGGCCTGTGCCTCCTCCCTGCGTGCGCGGCGGCCTGCGAGGTCCTGTACTTGTGAACAACGGCCTTGCGTCGGTGGGTGTTCCCTAAGTTGAGCTTCTCTAACTCAACTCTAAAGAAGGGGGCGTGCGACCGGATCAGGGGCGCGGTGTGCGGGGGCGGCCCACGGACTCCTGGGCGGAGACGGCGGCGAGCACGGCGTCGGCGGTCTCCCCGGCGGTGCGGGAGCCGTCGACGGGCAGTTCGGCGAGGTGGAGCCGCTCGACCTCGGCGCGCACGAGCTCCTGGAAGCGCAGGGTGCGGGCCAGGAACACGTCGATGAGGCGCCGCTCCGGTGCGGAGGCGGCGGCGTGGCCGGAGTCCCTGTACATGCGCTCGCGCAGGAGGGCGTCCGGGGCGGTGAGCCACACGGCGCCCGTGCGCGGGGCGGTCAGGTCCGCGACGCGGGCCGGCCACAGCGCCGACCCCTCCAGCACCAGGCCGGGGCCCCCGCCGACGGCGTGCTCGGCGACGATCTCCTCGACGCGCGGCCACTGGCGCTCGTAGTGGGCGAGGACGGAGTCGATCAGCTCGTCCAGGGGCAGGGTGCCGTAGTGCTCGGCGACGTGCGGCGGCACCTCCCGGCCGGGCGTCCGCCAGGGGCGGCCCGGGTGCCGGGCCAGGTGGTCGGTGGTGGCGTGGGAGAAGCCGAGCCGCTCCGCGAGCGCCCGCGCGGCGGTGGACTTGCCGGTGTGGGACGTGCCGCCGATGAGGATCACCCGGATGCCGCTCATGCCCCCGACCCTAGCCGTGCGGGACCCGCGGACGGGGCGAGAGGGCGGAGAAGGGGGCCGGGGGCGCCGCGGCACGGGTACGGCGCCCCCGGGGCGCCTCAGTGGTCGGCCAGGTCGAGCCGGGCCAGCCGGTCGGGGTCGGACAGGATGTCGATCGCGGCGATCCTGCCCCCGGAGACGGTGAAGCTCATGACGGAGAACGGTCGGCCGTCAACGGTGTTGACCAGTCCGGCCAGGCCGTTGACGAGCGCCGGGCGGGTGTCGGTGCCGGTGGCCATGCGCTGGAAGGTGGAGAGCCGCCCGGCCACGGCCTCGACGCCGCGGACGACCTTCAGGCCGTTCGTGAGCGCGCCGCCGTCGGCGCGCAGCACCACGTCGGGGTCCAGGACGGACACCAGCGCCTCGAAGTCGCCGCCGCGCGCGGCGGCCAGGAAGGCGTCCACCACCTTTCGTTGCTCGGCCGGGTCCGGGTCCGGGCTCGGGGCCGCGCCGCGGACCCGCTGACGGGCCCGGCTGGCGAGCTTCTTGGCCGTGGCGGGGGTGCGGTCGACGATGGGCGCGATCTGCTCGAACGGCAGGCCGAACATGTCGTGCAGCACGAAGGCCAGGCGTTCGGCCGGGGAGAGCGACTCCAGCACCACCAGCAGCGCCAGTCCCACCGAGTCGGCCAGCAGCACCTGCTGCTCCGGATCGGTGTGCTCCTCCCTGCCGACCACCGGATCCGGCAGGCGCTCCTCCAGTGACTCCTCGCGCCGCACCTTGCGGGCGCGCAGTACGTCCAGGCAGACCCGGCCGACCACGGTGGTCAGCCAGCCGCCGAGGTTGTCGATGTCGTCGGAGTCCGAGCGCGCCAGGCGCAGCCATGCCTCCTGGACCGCGTCCTCGGCCTCGGTGAGTGAGCCGAGCATGCGGTAGGCGACCGCCCGCAGGTGGGGGCGGTGGCCCTCGAACCGTTCGGCCAGGAAGTCATGGGATGTCATGCCGGGGGGCCTCTCTTCTTCAGCGGTTTCAGTACTGATGACGCGCGGGACCCCGGAAAGGTGACCGCGAACGGGCGTCACCTTCGCCCCGTTCGGCCCGTCAATGCGGCGACCGACACGAGGGAAGGGTTGCCGAGGATGAACAGGATCCGGGTCCACGGAACGGTGGAGGACGGCTTCGAACCGGTGGAGGAGGTGTTCGCCGAGGTCGTGGCCGAGCAGGACGGCCTGGCGGGCTCGCAGCTCACCGCCTACGCGCACGGCCGGCGGGTGGTGGACCTGTGGGCCGGGGACGGGGTGGACGGCGACACGGTGACCGGGGTCTACTCCTCGACCAAGGGTGCCGCGACGCTGGTGGTGGCACTGTTGGTGCAGGAGGGGGTCCTCGGCCTGGACGAGCCGGTGGCCCGGCACTGGCCGGAGTTCGCCGCCGCCGGCAAGGACACGATCACGCTGCGGGACGTCCTGACCCACCGCTCCGGCGTCATCGGCGTCGACGGCGGCCTGTCGGCGGCCGAGCTGGCCGACGACGCGGTGATCGCGCGCCGCCTGGCCGGACAGCGGCCCTACTGGCGTCCCGGGGCGGCCTACGGCTACGGGGGCTTCGTCTCGTTCGCCATGGTGGGCGAGGTGATCCGGCGGGTGACCGGCCGGTCGCTGCAACGGATCTACGAGGAGCGCATCCGGGAACCGTACGGACTGGACCTCTACCTGGGGCTGCCCGAGTCCGAGGAGGAGCGGTTCCGGCCGATCCTGTGGTGGGAGGCGGACCCGGAGCGGGAGGCCGCGTTCTGGGCGAACGTCCCGGGCCCCCGGAGCCTCGTCGGCATCGGCTACGGGCTCGACGGCACGCCCCCGCTGGACCAGGTGGGCTTCGCCAACACGCGCGGCGTCCGCGCGAACGGCCCGGCCTCGGCCGGGGGAGTGGGCAGCGCTCGCGGCCTGGCCGGCCTGTACGCGGCGGCCGTCTGGGGCGTCGACGGGCGGCCCCCGCTGCTGGAGCCGGACACCGTCGGCGAGTTCGCCCAGCTGCACTCCGTCGGCGCGGACCTGGTCCGCGGCGATCAGGGGAACTATGCGCTCGGCTTCCAGGCCAAGGGGCTGCGGTACCCGTTCCTGAGCGCGAACGCCTTCGGCCATGACGGCTCGGCCGGTTCGGAGGCCTTCGCCGATCCGGTCGGCGGCATCGCCTTCGGCTATACCCGGCGCCGTTTCGGCTTCGGCTGGTCCTATCCCGAACACGACCGACTCGCCGCCGCGGTGCACGCCGCCGTCGCCTCCCGAGGAGAACGCGCATGAGCGACCACACCCCCGCCCGTTCGGACAGAAGCGGACTCGCACTGCTGGTGATGGCGGCCGCGCAGCTGCTGATGGTGATGGACGGCACCATCGTGACCGTCGGCCTGCCCGTCATCGGAGCCGATCTCCGGATCCCCGAGGGCGAGCTGGACCGGGTCCTCACCTCCTATGCCCTGGCCTTCGGCGGCCTGCTGCTGGTCGGGGGCCGCGCCGGCGACCTGTGGGGTCGACGCAGGCTGTTCCGTGTCGGGCTGGTCGTCTTCCTGCTCGCCTCCCTGCTGGGCGGTGCGGCCGGTAGCGGCGCCGTGCTGATCACCGCACGCGTGCTCCAGGGCGTAGGCGCGGCCATCGTCGCCCCGGCGGCGCTGTCCCTGCTCGCCGAGACCTTCCCCGCCGGGCCCCGGCGCAACAGGGCACTCGGCGTGTACGGAGCCATGGGCGGTCTCGGCTCCGTGGTCGGCCTGCTCCTGGGAGGCGCGCTCACCGAGTACCTGGGGTGGCGGTGGATCATGTTCGTCAACATCCCCATAGCCCTGCTGGTCCTGGTCGGCACCGTCGTCCTGGTGCCCGGAACCCGCCGCCCCGGCGGCCTGGACCTGCCCGGCGCCGTCACCGCGACCCTGGCCCTCGGCTCGCTGGTCTACGCGATCAACCGCGCCGGATCCCATGGGGTGGGCGACGGGACCGCCCTGGTCTTCGGCGCGTGCGCCGTCGCGCTGTTCACGGTGTTCCCGTTCATCCAGCGCGGCGCGCGCAACCCGATCCTGCCGCCGGGTGTGCCGGCCGACCGCGGCAGGCTCGGCGCCAACCTGGTCATGCTGCTCATGGGCGCGGGACAGCTGGCCACCTTCTACTTCCTCACCCTGTACATGCAGACGGTCCAGCAGTACTCGCCCATGACCACCGGCCTGGCCTACCTGCCGTTCGCCATCGGCGTCGGTATCGGCTCCGGTGTCGTCGGGCCTGCATTGCAGGCCCGCGCCTCCACCCGGACCGTTCTGGTGGTCGGCACGGCGACGGCCGCCACGGCGATGGCGTGGTTCGGCCTCCTGGCACCGGACCAGAACCCGCTGCTGGTGCTGCTGCCCGCGCAGCTGGTGGGGGGAATCGGCCTGGGAACCGGATTCGTCGCCGCCACCATCGGCGGCGTCAGGGGCGTCGCATCGCAGGACTCGGGCATCGCCTCCGGCCTCGTCAACACCAGCCAGCAGATCGGCGGTGCCCTGGGTTTGGCCGTGCTGGCCGGCGTCGCCGTCGCCACCACTGCGGCCCAGCCGCCGGGGACGGGCCTGAACGAGGCGCTCACCAGCGGATACACCGTCGGCATGCTCGGTGCGGGCGCCTTCTACGTGGTCGCCCTCCTCACCGCCGTCCTGCTGCTGCGACCACGCTCCGCGGAGCGGGACACCGAACTCCTCGAAAAAACCGCCGGATGAGGTCGCGTCCACCGGTCACCTTCGGCCCGAGCGATCCGTCATAGAGGCAGAACACCGAACGGAAGGAAACACCACCATGACCGCCACCGAGCAGCAGAACCGCCAGTCCCGCCTCCCCGACCCCGTCGCGCTCGTCCCCGAGCTCAAGGACATCGCCGGCGCCCTGTTCAAGGCGACCGGGAACGGCACGGTTCCGCGGACCACCATCGGCCTGGTCCAGCTGCGCGCCGGACAGATCGCCGGCAGCACGTACCTGACGAGCCTGCACACCGGCAACCTCCGCCGGGCGGAGGCGACCGAGGAGCAGATCACCGCCGTGGCCTCCTGGCGGGACGCGCCCTACTTCTCCGACGCCGAACGGGTCGCGCTGGAGCTGGTCGAATCCGTCCTGACCCCGAACGCGTCGGGCGAGCGGGTCCCCGACGAGCTGTACGCCAGGGCTTCGCAGCACTACGACGACAAGGCGCTCGCCACGCTGATCATGGCGATCGGCCAGGTCTGCTTCTTCCTGCCGCTGGCCCTCATCGGCAAGCCGCTGCCCGGGGTGTCCCCGGCGGAGCAGTGGAGGGCGTAGCGGCCCGGACCCCATGAGGTCGGTGGATCCCGTCCCGGGATGATGCCGACCGCGGAAAAGCCCTCGTGCTTCGACCGGAGCACGAGGGCTTCGCGTTGGGCGGGGTCGGGCGCGGGGCGGGCATGGGGAAGCCGCCTATCCCCGTGGCGACCGGCTTCGGTTGGCGGTGGCGGGCTGTGGGGGATCTCCCGACGGGTGAGCCGGAAGATATCCACAGGCTGTGGACGACTTTCCGGCGCCGGTCCGCGACGGGGGCGGAACACGTGGCCGGGGCGCCGGCGCGGCGCGAAGTGCCCGAAGTCAGTGGGTATCGGTCGGCTCGTGCCCGGGATGCGATTTTCGGGGGACGGGCAAGAGAAATCGGCCGACCGGTGGGTACCGGTCGGCCGTTGAGCGCGGTCGAAACCTAGGAGGCCCGATTCTTCACGCCGTGGAGGAACGCGGTCCAGGCATCGGGGTTGTAGTCGAGGTGGCCCAGGGGGCGGTTCTGGGTGTCACGGACAAGGACGAGAGGCCCCTCGGCGACCTCGACGCAACTGCCTTCTCCACTGCTGTGGCTGCTCTTGTGCCACTTCTCCACGGCGATCCTCTCGCTCGGGCTCAGGCGTGGAGCTTCACGCCCTGGAGGAAGGATGCCCACGCTTCGGCGGAGTAGTCGAGGTGTCCGAGAGGACGGTTCTGGGTGTCCCGGACGAGGACGCTCTGCCCCTCCGCCACCTCAACGCAGCTGCCCTGCCCCGAGCTGTAGCTGCTCTTGTGCCACAGCGGCCGACCGGACTCGTGCCTGCTCTTCAATGCTTTCCCTGACCTTCCTGACGAATTCGACGCTGGCGCCCATGGACAGTGCCTCGGCTTGCAGGAGCCCAAAGATGGTCATGCACTTCTGCACGGTCTCTTGATCGTCGATGAGCACCTCACCGCTCGCGTACTCGGCGGAGGCCAGCGGCGGATTGTCGGGAAAGGTGTAGATCCGGAACGGGCCTGCGGTCCCGGGGTGATAGTGGGACCGCGGGGGTGTGACCTGGAAGCGGATCCTGCCTTCCTCGGCAAGCTGGAGGACCCAGTCCAATTGGGCGATTTGAGTACGTTCGTCCCCCATGATGAGGTCTAGGACGAACGCCTCTACCACGATAGACACTAGCGGAGGGTGGTCCCTCATAAGTATCTCTTGCCTCTTTTTCCTCGCCAGCACCATCTCTTCCACCACTGAGGTGCTGGCCCACGGCAGGGAGTCACGAATCGTGGTGCGGGCGTACTCGGGCGTCTGGATCAGTCCGGGAAAGATCTGAGACTGGTACTCGCGGAGCTCGGTTGATTTCTGCTCCAGCTTCGGGACCTTTTTGTACCAGGGTGGGATGGTTTCGGTCTCCTGGCTCCTCTCCCACGCGCGGACCAGTTGGCCGTTGGCCTGGAGGGCCTGGTCGAGGAGGGTCACCTGGTCCTCGCTCATGCCCCGCTTGCCGTTCTCCCAGGCGGATACGTGAGCGGCGACCACGCTGGCGTAGGGCGCCAGCTCCGCCTGGGTCAGCTTGGCCTTGCGGCGGAGGGCCTTGAGTTCCTTGCCCACCCTGGCCCATTCGGGCTTGCGGCGATCCGACATTCGTCACCTGCTCAAAGGAGGGGGAAACCGGGGATAACCACGATGCAACGCCCTCTCAACCGCCCGCAACCGATTCACCGAAATGTTGTCCCTGTGGTTGATTCGCTGGCCTTTCCCCGAACCGCTGGCCCAAGGTGTTGTCACGAAGGCGCACGGTGACCGAAAGGGTCTTTGTACCCTTCTCGGTTCTTCTGGGTGGTTCTCGGCGTCGTCGGACAACGGTGCGGAAGGCGGATGAGCGCAGAATGGGATCGGTGACCCGCATGGAACCCCGTCGAGAGCGGAACACGGCCTCCAGCGACGACATCGAAGAGGTGGTGCCGCGACCGCCCTGTACCGCGCCGCCGGGCAGGATTCCGCTCCAGCGCCGGACCGCCGACCCGCGCGACCGGGTCGCGATCCTCGTGGACGTCGAGAGCGGGGAGCTGGGGCACTCCATCACGGTCCCGGGCGTCGCCGAGCAGACGGGGGTGCTGCGGCGGCAGCTCTCCGCGCTCGCGCTGCTGCCCGAGGCGCAGACCGACGTCCTTCAGGGCCTGGTCAGCGAGCTGTTCACCAACGCCGTCCGGCACACGCGCAGCGGGCTCCCCGGGGGCCGGGTCGTCGTGACCCTGCACCGGCTCCGGGGGCGGGTGCAGGTCAGGGTGACCGACCAGGGGCCGCGCGGCGGCGGTGTCGGGACCCCGCACGTGCGCGAACAGGACCTGGACCGGGAGGGCGGGTTCGGGCTGAGGCTCGTCGCCATGCAGGCGGACAGGTGGGGGACCCTGTCCGAGGGCGGGCGGACCACGGTCTGGTTCGAGCTGGATCGCGGGTGAGCCCGGCCATGTCCTGGAACCGCGCCGACGACGGTGAACAGTACGAGGCGGCCCGGCGGCTCAACGCCGAGGCGGGCCGGATGTGGACGGTGATGTGGGCCCCGGCCCTGCGCGCGTACGTGGCGTTCTACCAGGGGGCGGCCGTGGTCCGCTGGCAGAGCGCGCCCACGGCGGAGGGACTGGTGGAACGGCTGCGTGAAGCCGAACGGCTTCTCGGCTCGGACACGGGGAGGGCGTGGGCGCCGGCTCCCCGGCGTGACGGGGACGGCTCGCGGGCCCCCGGGGCCCGAACCGCCGGCGCGCACCGCCGCCCTTCGACCGCACCGCTTCCGCCGCCGGCTGGGACGCCGAAGCAGCGCCCCGTGCCCACACCGGTCCCCGCGCCGACCCCGCCCACGGCGGAGGCGACCGTGGCGGAGGCGCAAGCGATATGGGCGCCTGCGACGGAGCCGGTGCCGCTGATGACTTCTCCCGGCCGCCCTTCCCCGGCAGGGGACACCGGGACCGACGGCCGTACCGCTTCGGCGGAGGCGGCCGGGGATGATGCCCGCATGCTTCGGGCGGGGGCCATCGCCATCGATGGCCTGTCCACCCCGGCCGGGTCGGTCAGGGCCGTTGACCGCCCGTCCCCGGCAGGGGACACCGACATCGACGGCCGTACCGCCGTCGGCACGCGTGCCGCGGGGCGTCTTCCCCGTACCCTCGGCGCACCCGACGGCACGGGGTTCCTCCCCGAGCGCGTCGTCCCCGAGGAGGAGCGGACGGACCCGGGCGCGTCCGCGCGCGGCGGCGCCCGCACCGGGGACGTTCCCGCGCGCACCGGCCCCAGGGGCCTCCGGCACGCCCGGCTCGGCGGAGCCGACGACCGCGCCGCCGTGACCGCGCGGCTGCGCGGCCCGCGCACCGGAACCCGCACGGTGGTGATCCCCGGAGAGGGCCCGCCGCCGCAGGTGTGGGGACCCCTCGGGACCGGGGGACACGCGCGCGGGGGTTCGGCACCGTGAGAACCGAGCCCGCGACCGTGCACGAGGCGCTGCTCATGCTCCAGGACCGGAAGGACACGACCCGCGGCGCGCACCGGGAGGCCGCGACGCGGACGACCGGTTGGGAGTGGCCGATCCCGCAGCCGACCCTGGAGGAGGTCATCGCCTCCCTGGAGATGGTGTACGACCTGGCGGAGGGCACCGCGGAGGACGCCGAGGCGATCCTTCGCCTGGTGCACACCCTGCGCGGCCTGCACACGGGCCCCGCACACCGCTCCGTCCTCGACCACCTCCACTCCGCTCATCGCTGACCCCGGCCCGGCACCGGCCCCGCGCCCCGCCCCGGGCTCCGGCGGGACGCGGGGACCGGTTCAGGACACGGGTGGTCGGGTGGCCGACCAGCGGCGGAGTTCGTCGGCCAGGGCGACCGGGGCGTCCAGCTGGATCAGGTGCCCGGCCTCCGGGACGAGGGACAGCGTGCTGCCCGGGATCGCCTCCCGCAGCCGGTGGGCGCGGTCGACCGGGATCCAGGTGTCCTCCGTCCCCCACACGATGTGCACGGGGAACGGCAGCTCCGCCAGGTGCGGTTCGACCTCTTCCGTGAACCGCTCGTCGGCCTGGGCGATCTGCCGGTAGAACGCCTCCTTGCCCTCCTCGCCCAGCCACGGGCCGACCAGCGCGTCGAGCTCCTCGGGCCGCAGCCCCCGGTGCGACGCCCCGGCGATGTAGGCGCGCAGGGCCCCCTCGTGCACCGCGTCCGGCAGGCGGGCGAACACCGCCGCGTTCTCCCGCACCAGCCGGAAGAACGGCGACCCCCACGGCCGCAGCGCCACCACGTCCACCAGGCACAGCGCCAGGTACGCGGCGCCGTGCAGCAGCGCCGCGCGCAGCGAGACGGCGCCGCCGTAGTCGTGGGCGATGACGCGCGGGCGCTCCAGCCCCCAGTGGTCCAGGAGCGCCGCGAACGCCTCGCCCTGCACCCCCAGGTCGACCGGGTTCCGCGGGTCCTTCGAGGAGGCGCCGTAACCCGGCATGTCCCACAGGTACACGGTGAAGTCGCGGGCCAGCGCGTCGGCGAACGGCGACCACAGCCGCGAGGACCACGGTGTGCCGTGGCACATGACCAGGGGCGGTCCCGCGCCCCGGCGCCCCCAGGCGATCCGGTGCCCGCGCCACTCGAACATCTCTTTCACGTCCATGGTCTCCAGGGTGCCGGAGATCGGGGCGGGAGGAGGGTTCGTCCACAGGGCGGATTCCACAGAGGCCGGCACGGAGCGCGTGGACCGGAAAACGTGTGGACACCGGCCCGGGGTCGGGGGATAGGTTCTGTTCCGTGTCCTCTCCCGAAGCGTCCAGACGCGTGCCGCCGGTCCGCCGGTAGGCACGTGACGCCGCCGACGCCCTCAGCCGTCGGCCGAGATCCCAGGCCCCCGCAGCGGGGTCTGCCTCCCATGCGCTCGTGAACACCGGCGGTGCCGCGCGCCCGCCTTCCCTTCACACGACGCTCTCGGGAGACACCCGTGCCATTTCTGCTGTACATGCTCGCCCTCGCGGTCTTCGCGCAGGGCACGTCGGAGTTCATGCTCGCCGGGCTGCTGCCCGCCGTCTCCGCCGACCTGGACGTTTCCATTCCGCAGGCGGGGCTGCTGACCTCGTCCTTCGCCGTCGGCATGGTGATCGGCGCGCCCGTGATGGCCGCGCTGGGCCGCCGGTGGTCACCGCGGTGGACCCTGACCGGCTTCCTCGGCCTGTTCACCGCCGCCCACGCCGTGGGCGCCCTCACCGACGACTTCTCCGTCCTGCTCGCCACCCGGGTGGTCGCGGCCCTGGCCAACGCCGGATTCCTGGCGGTCGCCCTGGCCGTGGTCGCCGCCGTGGTGCCCGCGGGCCTGCGGGCCCGCGGGCTGGCGGTGGTGCTCGGCGGCACCACGCTGGCGCTGGTCGCGGGGGCCCCGCTGGGGGCGGTCCTGGGGGCCGGGTTCGGCTGGCGGTCGACGCTGTGGGCGGTGGCCGCGGTCTCGCTGCCCGCGCTCGTCGCGGTGGCCGTCGCCACCCCGAACCGGGCCGGCGGCGCTCGGCCGGACGCGGACCGGGACGACCTGCCCGCTGCCGACGCCCCCGGCCTGGGCGCCGAGCTCGCGGTCCTCGGCCGTGCCCGCCTCCAGGCCGTCCTGCTGCTCGCCGTGCTCGTCAACGGTGCGACGTTCTGCGTGTTCACCTACCTCGCCCCGCTGGTGACGGACGCGGCGGGGCTGTCGCCGGGCGCGGTCCCGGTGGTGCTGGCGCTCTTCGGGGCCGGGGCGTTCGCCGGGGTGCGGGCGGCGGGGGCCTTCGCCGACCGGCACTGGCGGACGCTGCTCCTCTGGGGCGGATGCGGGCTGCCGGCGTGCTGGGGCCTCCTCGCCGCCACCGCTTCGCACGCCGCCGCCGTGGTGGCGCTGGTCCCCCTCGCGGGCGCGCTGTCGTTCGCGGTGGGCGGCACCCTCATCGCCCGCATCATGGCGAACGCCGCGGAGGCGCCCACCATGGGCGGTTCGTTCGCGACGGCGGCCCTCAACCTGGGCGCCGTCGCCGGGCCCGTGCTGGGCGGGACCGCCTACGCCGCGGCCGGGGCGCACGGCCCGGTGCTGGTGGCGGTGGCCCTGGTGCTCGCCGCCCTCGCCGCGGGCGGCGTCCAGGCCCTGGCCGCCGCCCGGACGGCCGCCCGGGCGGGTGCGCCGACGCCCGACGACGTCCGCGACTGAGTCAGCGGACGGCCGACGCGAGCGGCCGCCTCCCCGCCCGTCGCGGGCGGGGAGGCGGCCGCGACGCGGCCCCGGAAATGTCGGGGGCGGACGGTACAGTGCGGGGAACGCCCGCCGCCGAGTCCGTCGAGGGAGCCGTCCATGGCCGGGACCGTCCTGCGCACACGCGCGCTGAACCGGGCCACACTCGACCGGCAGCTCCTCCTCTCCCGCACCGAACTGCCCGTGGCGGACGTGGTCACCCACCTGGTCGGCCTCCAGGCCCAGACCACCCACACCTGGTACCTGGGACTGGAGAACCGCATCGAGGGCCTGGACCCCCACCGGGTCGGCCGCATGCTCACCGACGGCGAACTGGTCCGCGTCACCCTCATGCGCGGCACCCTCCACCTCGTCACCCCGCGGGACTGCCGCTTCCTGCGCCCCACCGTGCAGCCCGCCATCGACCGCGGGTTCTCGGGCAGCCGCCACGGCCAGGCCACCCGCGGCATGGACCTCGACGCCGTCGCCCGCGCCGGGTACGACCTCCTGATCGCCCGCCCCATGACCCCGAACGACCTGGCCGGACACCTCGCCGAGCGGTGGCCCCGGGTGGGCGGCGAGCACCTCGCCCAAGCGGTCAAGGACCGGCTCCCCCTCGTGCAGATCCCCCCGCGCGGGGTGTGGGGCGCCACCGGGGCGCCCGCGTTCGCGCCCGCCGACACCTGGACCGGGCTGGCCATGGACGCCGACCCCGACCCGGAGGGCCTGGTGCTGCGCTACCTGGCGGCGTTCGGCCCGGCGAGCGTCAAGGACATGCAGGCGTGGTCCTCGCTCACCCGGTTCAAGCCGGTCTTCGACGGCCTGCGGGACCGCCTCGTCGAGCTGCGGGCCGAGGACGGCACCGTCCTGTTCGACCTCCCCGACGCGCCCCGGCCCGACGAGGGCACCGAGGCCCCGGTCCGCTTCCTCTACGACTTCGACAACGTCCTGCGCGGCCACGCCGACCGCAGCCGCGTGCTGCCGCACGAGCACCGGGCGCGGCTGGTCTCCCGCAACGGCATGCCCCCGGGGACGGTCCTGGTGGACGGGTTCGTCCGCGCCTCCTGGAAGGTGGTGCGCGCCCGGGGGGCCGAGCCCCACCTGGAGGTCTCCCTGTTCGAGCCGATCACCGCCGCGGACCGCGAGGCGGTCGCCGCCGAGGGCGAGCGCACCCTGGCGTTCCTGGAACCCGGGGGACACGGGATCCGGTTCGTCGAGCCCTGATCCCGCACCGGTTCCCCGGACCGTATCGCCCGCCCGCTTCGCCCGTGGGTGCCCTGATGTGGACGTATGCATCCGGACCACGGACAATACGGGGTGATATGGAAGGATTCTCGGGTGACTGAAGAGTTCCGTGCCGCGTTCCAACGCGTGCTCGACACCGCCGCCGAACAGGCTCCCGGGTTTCCCGCGGCCGTGCACGACGTCTTCCGGCTCTCCTCCCAGGTCCCGCAGGAGGAGCTGGCCGTCGCCATGGAGGCGCTGGCCCCCGTGCTGTCGGACTGCGAACCCGTGGCCGGCATCGCCGCCGACCTCGCGGTCCTGGCCGGCGCGCTGGTGGAGGCCGGTGCGCCCGCGGGGCAGGTGGGGCTGGAGGTGCTGCGCCAGCTCGGCAGTTACGGACAGGCCGCGGCCGCGTTCATGCACGCCTGGGACAAGACCGGCGGCGGCGCCCCGCCGCACCCCGGCGAGGTGGGCGAGGCCGAGGAGCAGCGGGTCGAGGAGGTCCTGGGCGAGAACGCGCCCCTGGCCACCGTCGGCTGGTGGACCTGCCTGCGCTACGGGCTCGCCGCCAAGGCCATGCTCGGCGACTCCCGGGTGCGGGCGGCCGTGCGCGCCGACTCCGGGGCCCTGGAGGGCCTGAGCCAGATCGTGCACGCCCTCTCCACCCGGCTGCCCGAGTTCACCGAGGTCGGCGAACTCCTGAAGATGGCCGAGGCGGACAGCGCGCTGGTGCTGGACCGGGCCTCCTGGCGGGCCTTCCGCGTCCGGTTCGACGGCATCGGCGACAACTTCCAGCTGCACACGCTGCTGGCCGACGCGCTCATCGGCAAGGAGGGGCAGCGGCTGCCCGGCACCCGGCCGGACCCGCGGTGGACCGCCGCCTGCCTGGACGGCGCCCCGGACCCGCTGGCGGACGTGGTGCGCGGCGAGTGGGACCTGGTCGGCGGTGACGGGACCTGGGTCGGCAACGAGGCGTGCCCGGCGGACATCCCCTTCGTCGACGGGGAGCGTGTGCTGGTGTTGGAACCGCAGACGCTCGCCCACTCGTGGCGGGCGGGGCGGCGCCACGCGCACATCCCGGGCAGCCTGACGATCGTCGAGGAGCTGCACCCGGACGAGGCCACCGGGTGGTGGTCGCGGATGCACCCGGCCGGATCGGTGCGCCACCCGCTGGCGCCCGCCATCGAACACGGGGACACCGGCGCGCACCGGCCGCCCCGGCACTTCGGCGTGGCCGCGCACTTCGAGGAGGTCGACGCGGGTCCGCTGTCGTCGACGTTCCCGGCCCTGGAGCCGGACGACCTGTCGGACGGCCTGCCGGGCGGGCTCCCGCAGGAGGCGTCGCCGGGCGGCCCGTGGGCCGAGGCGTACCCGCGCGAGGCGGTGGGGTGGGCCGACGACCCCGCGCCGCGGCCCGAGCCCCGGGTCGAGCCGCAGATCGAGGCGTGGCCGCTCGTCGAGCGGGCGCCCGACCCGTGGCCGGCCGTCGAGCCCGAACCCGGGCCCCGGGGGTACATCCCGCCCGACGACGGCCGCCCGCCGGGCGCGCACCTGGTGCCGCCGCTGCCGCCCGGGGTGTCGGACAGCTGGGCGTGGGCCCCGCACTGGAAGTGGCCGCCCCCGCCAGGCCCCGCGCCGAGCCCGTGAGACCCCGCCGCCGAAGGCGGCACCCGGGCACGCCGTAGCGCACCCGGTATCCCCCGAACACCGAACCCGGAGACCCCCATGCCCGAGCCCGCCCGGACCGCTGCCCCGGAACCCGCCCCGCCGAGCCTGTCGAGCCCGCCGGAGCCGCGGCGGCCGCTGAGGACGCCGTGATCGAGACCCCCCGGACCCCCGGGGCAGAGGAGCCCGAGACGGCGGGCGGCCCCGTCGGGGAGGACGGGGGCACCGGGACCGCGGCGACCCCGGACACCGCCGACGGCGTGGAGAGTGCTTCCGGCCCTGCGAAGTCGTGGGCGGCCCGGGTGGCGCTGGTGGCGGCCGCCGGACTGGTGGTGGGCGGCACCGCCTACCTGGGAGTGGAGGTCGCCGACGCGTTCGCGCCGGCCGCCACGACCGGGGCGGCCGAGTCCGGGCCCGACCGGGACACGGGCGAACGCCGCACCACGCCACTGCTCGCGGACCCCGGCGAGGGTGCCCCCCAGGGGACCGGTGCCGGCCCCGAGGCCGGCGGTGAAGCGGCGGCCCCCGCCCAGGGCCCCGTCGACGCACCGGTGGAGGGCACCGCGCCCGCCGACGGGAGCGGCGGTACCTCCGGAGGGGAGGACCCGCGCGCGCAGATCCTCGACGACATCCTCAACACGCCCCAGGAGCGCCCGCCCCTGGTCAACGACTGCGACCAGGCCTGCGTCGACGCCCAGACGGCACGCGAGGAGGAGGGCGTCGAGCCCGTGGTCGTCGAGTTCCACCCCGAGGACTACGAATTCCCCACCACCCCCTGACCAGGGAACGGGGCGGCGGGCCCGCGCGCCGTGGGCGCGGACGGCGCCGCGTCGGCGGCGGGCCTGGGCCCGGACGGGAATACGCAGGTGGACGCCCCGGGAGCCGGTGTCCGACCGGCGCGGCAGCCGCGGTCGCCCACAGGGAGCACGGACCCGACTAGGCTGGCGTTCGGCAATCCGACACCCCGGCAGGCCGACCGCGCTGGGTGAGTCACGAGCACACTCAAGGAGATCCCGTCATGGGGCAGCGACACTTCGATCTGGTCGTTCTCGGCGCGGGCCCGGGCGGCTACGTCGCCGCGATCCGGGCCGCCCAGCTCGGCCTGAACACCGCCGTCATCGAGGAGAAGTACTGGGGCGGCGTCTGCCTCAACGTGGGCTGCATCCCCTCCAAGGCCCTGCTGCGCAACGCGGAGCTGGCCCACCTCTTCACCAACGAGGCCGACCTCTTCGGCATCAAGGTCGACGGCAAGGTCGAGTTCGACTACGGCAAGGCGTTCAGCCGCAGCCGCGAGGTCGCGGACGGCCGCGTCAAGGGCGTCCACTTCCTCATGAAGAAGAACAAGATCACCGAGATCGACGGCCGCGGCACCTTCGTCGACGACCACACCATCGAGGTCGCGGGCGGCGACGGCTCCAGCGAGACCGTCACCTTCGACCACGCGGTGATCGCCGCCGGCTCCTCCACCAAGCTGCTGCCCGGCACGCAGCTGTCGGAGCGGGTCGTCACCTACGAGGAGCAGATCCTCGAATCCGAGCTGCCCGGCAGCATCATCATCGCCGGAGCGGGCGCCATCGGCGTCGAGTTCGCCTACGTCCTGGCCAACTACGGCGTGGACGTCACCATCGTCGAGTTCCTGGACCGCATCGTCCCCCTGGAGGACGAGGAGGTCTCCAAGGAGCTCTCCCGCGCCTACAAGAAGCTCGGCGTCAAGGTCCTGACCTCCACCCGTGTGGAGGGCGTCGAGGACACCGGGAGCAACGTCAAGGTCACCGTCACCACCACCGGGGGCGACCAGCAGGTCCTGGAGGCCGACAAGCTGCTCCAGGCCATCGGGTTCGCGCCCAACGTCGAGGGCTACGGCCTGGAGAAGACCGGCGTGGAGCTGACCGAGCGGGGCGCCATCGCCATCGACGGCCGGGGCCGCACCAACGTGCCGCACATCTTCGCGATCGGCGACGTCACCGCCAAGCTGATGCTGGCCCACACCGCCGAGGCCATGGGCATCGTCGCGGTGGAGACCATCGCCGGGGCCGAGACCCAGGAGATCGACTACAAGTTCATCCCGCGCGCCACCTACTGCCAGCCGCAGATCGCGAGCTTCGGCTACACCGAGAACGAGGCCCGCGAGGCCGGGTTCGACGTGCAGGTCGCGAAGTTCCCGTTCATGGCCAACGGCAAGGCGCACGGCATCGGCGACAGCCGCGGTTTCGTCAAGGTCCTCTCCGACGCCAAGTACGGGGAGATCCTGGGCGCCCACATGATCGGCCCCGACGTCACCGAGCTGCTGCCGGAGCTGACCCTGGCCCAGCAGTGGGACCTGACCGTCCACGAGGTGTCGCGCAACATCCACGCCCACCCGACGCTGAGCGAGGCCGTCAAGGAGGCCGTGCACGGGCTGTCCGGGCACATGATCAACTTCTAGGCCGTCCGCCGCGGGGGTCCGTCCCGCGGCGTGCGGAACGAAGGGCGCCGGGGCCGGTCCCCGGCGCCCTTCCCCGTGTCCGGTGCCGGGCGCGCCGGGCGCGGTCGCGGCCCCGGCGGCCGTCCGTCGTCCTGTTGTGCCGGACCGCGGCGGACTTGCTAAGTTTCCCTGTGTCCCCCGCCGGAACCGTCCCCTTTCGTCCGGCACACTCCCGACACCGAGAGCCACCCATGCGACTGATCCCGTCCTCCCCCCTGTCGTGCCTGGGCACGGCCGTCGCCGCCGCAGTGATCGGTGGTTTCGTCCTGGTCGGCTGCGACGTCGTCGAGTTCGACGAGTTCGACACGGACTTCGGCCTCTTCTCCGGGGACGGGGAGGCGTCCCCGAGCCCGGAGGCGAGCGCGAGCCCGAGCCCGGAGGACGGGGAGGGGCAGGAGGAGGCCGCGCAGTACGCGCTGCCGGAGTCGTGCGCGGAGGCCGGCGCCGCGGAGGTCGTCGGGGACCTCGCGCCGGGGACCGTGCTGGCCGAGGACCGCGGCGAGGTCGAGGGGTTCGCCGACGCCGAGCAGCTGACCTGCTCGTTCAGCGACGGCTCCGGGACGCCGGGCGCGGCCACGTTCACCCTGGTGTTCACCCTCAACGTCGACCCGAGCCTGAGCCCCGACGTGGTGGCGGTGCCGGGTGCCGAGGAGGAGATGAACTGGGAGGTGGACATCGACGTGGACGTCGACACCTACCACACGGACGAGTCCGACTCCCTGGGCGGCGACCTGGAGTACGTGGGCACGGTGGACGGCGGCACCCGCCACCTGTACCTGTCGCTGCCGGGCGAGCTGTACGTGACCGCGATCGCCTACGGCGGGGAGGTGCCGCGCGAGGACCTGGAGCGCGTGGTGATGCTGGCCGCGGAGCGGGTGCGCGGCTGACCCCGGCCGGGGCGCAGGGAACACGGACGTCGAGGCCGCCGGCACCGCCGGCGGCCTCCGCCGTGTCCGCCCCCGGTCAGCGCAGGAGGTCGGGCAGCCCTCCGGCGAGGGCGTGCAGGCAGCGCGCGGCCAGGGCGGCGGGGCCGTCCTCTCCTCCGGGCGGTGCGTCCCCGGCGGACCAGGTCTCCATGGACAGGCGGATGGCGTCGGTGACGGCGGCCGCCGCCAGGCGCACCGTCAGGTCATCGTCGGGGCGGCCGGCGGCCGCCGCCAGCAGCGGTACCAGGAGCTCCTCCGACTCCTGGTTGACCCGGTACCAGACGGTCCGCAGGGTGGCGTCCTCGCGGGCGGCGCGCAGCAGCGCGCGCGTCCACTCCAGGGCGCGCTCCTCCTCCGGCCCACCGGGCGTCAGGGCGTCCACGACGGACCGCTCGACGGCCTCGGGCAGCCCCGGGGTCGGCCCGCCGTCGCCGGCGGGCTCCTCCAGTGCGGCCAGCGCGTCCCGCCAGTGCTGTGCACCGGTGCTGAGCAGCGGGGCGACGGCGTCCTGCTTGGTGCGGAAGTACCGGTAGAACGTGCGCAGCGCCACCCCGGCGGCGGCTGCGATGTCCTCGGCGGTGGTGTTGTCGACGCCGCGCTCGGCGAAGAGCCGGGCGGCGGCCCGGGCGATCTCCACCTGCGTCGCGGCCTTGCGGCGGGCGGTGAGGGAGGGGCGGGACCCCCCGGATTCTGCGGTGACCATCGCGCTCGATCCTAAGTCCCACCCAGGGCGGCATAAAAAGTCGGAGTGGCATGTTGTGCCAATTGGACATTTCATGCACGAAGCCGCGCCCGGCCGGACGCGGCGGAGGAGGTAAGGGCCGTGAACCGTTACGAGGGACGACGGGTCCTGGTCACCGGCGGCGGGTCGGGCATCGGCCAGGCCACCGTGCTGCGCATGCTGGCCGAGGGCGGCAATGTCGTCGCCGCCGACGTCAGCGAGGCCGGGCTCAAGGACACCATCGACCGGGCGGGGGACCTGGCCGAGCGGCTGACCACGGTGTTCCTGGACGTCTCCGACGAGGATTCGGTGCGCACCGGCGTCGGCATCGCCGTCGAGGCCCTGGGCGGGCTCGACGCGCTCGTCAACGCCGCCGGGATCCTGCGCTCCTCGCACACCGAGCGGACGGCGCTGGCGGACTTCGAGCGGGTGCTGCGCGTCAACCTGGTCGGCACGTTCCTGGTGATCCGCGAGGCGCTGCCCGAGCTGAAGCGGGGGAACGGCCCCGCCGTGGTGAACTTCAGCTCCACCTCGGCGGCGTTCGCCCACCCCTACATGGCGGCGTACGCGGCCAGCAAGGGCGGGATCCAGTCGATGACCCACGCGCTGGCGTCGGAGTTCGCCGGCGCCGGGATCCGCTTCACCGCCGTGCAGCCCGGCTCCATCTCCAGCGGGATGACCGACGGCAGCGGCGCCAGCGGCCAGAGCCGCGGGCCCGGACTGCCCGACGACGCCGACATGGCCCTGTTCGCCAAGCTCGGCCCCGCCCTCGGGCAGGGGTTCGCCGGGCCGGAGACGGTGGCCTCGGTGGTGGCGATGCTGGCCTCCGACGACGGTGCGTTCATCACCGGGACCGAGGTCCGCGTCGACGGCGGCACCCACTTCTGACCCCGGGGAGCGAGAAAGGGGCCGTGCCGCGGAACATCCGCGGCACGGCCCCTTCCGTTGTGCCCGGGACCGGTCAGCCCTGGTCCAGGAGGCGGGCGCAGCGGATCAGGCCCAGGTGGGAGTACGCCTGCGGGTGGTTGCCCAGCGCGCGTTCGGTCACCGGGTCGAACTCCTCCGGCAGCAGGCCGGTCGGACCGGCGCAGTCCACCAGGTGAGCGAACAGCTCCTCGGCCTCCGCGCGGCGCCCCGTGGCCAGGTAGGCCTCGATCAGCCAGGTCGTGCACAGGTGGAAGCCGCCCTCGCCGCCGGGCAGGCCGTCGTCTCGGTGGTACCGGTACACGGTGGGGCCGCTGCGCAGCTCGGCCTCGATGGCGGTCACGGTGGCCTGGAACCGCTCGTCGGAGGGGTCGATGAGCCCGGACAGCCCGATGTGCAGCGAGGCCGCGTCCAGGTCGGTGCCGTCGTAGGCGGTGGTGAACGCCTGCGCGTCCGCGTTCCACCCCTTGTCCACGACCTCGGCGGCGATCTGTGCCCGTAGGGGCTCCCAGCCGGGGTCGGGGGCGCGGTCGTAGGCGGCCGCCAGGGTGAGCGCGCGGTCCAGGGTGAGCCAGCACATGACCTTGGAGTAGACGCGGTGCCGGGGCTCGTCGCGCTCCTCCCAGATGCCGTGGTCGGGCTCCTGCCAGCGCCGGGCGACGGCGTGGGCCATCTCCTGGACCAGCTCCCAGTCGCGGTCGGCCAGGGTGCCGCGCACCCGGGCGAGGTGGGCGATGAGCTCCACGACGGGGCCGAACACGTCGAGCTGCACCTGGTGGTCGGCGAGGTTGCCGACCCGGACGGGGCGGGACCCGGCGTAGCCGGACAGGGAGTCGATGACCTCCTCGGGGCCCAGGTCGGTGCCGCGCAGCGAGTACAGGGGCTTGAGCAGCTCGGGGCCGGGGAGGGTCTCCACGACGCGGTGCACCCAGTCCAGGAACGCCTCGGCCTCGGCGGTGGAGCCGAGGTCGACCAGGGCCTGGACGGTCAGGGCCCCGTCGCGCAGCCAGCAGTACCGGTAGTCCCAGTTGCGGATGCCGCCGATCTCCTCGGGCAGGGAGGTGGTGGCCGCGGCCATGACGCCGCCGGTGGGGGTGCACAGCCCGCGCAGGGTCAGCGCGGAGCGCGCCACCAGCCGCCTCTCGGTCTCGGGCAGGGACAGCCCGCCGAGCCAGTCGGCCCACTCGGCCTCGCCGGTGCGGCGCCGCTCGGCCTCGGGGAGGTCGCCGGGGGCCAGGGAGTCGGTGCCGCAGCGCAGCTCCAGCACCACGGGGCGCTCGGAGGTGGGCTGGACGGTGGCGTAGGCGATGTCGTCCACGCCGTCGTGGTCGATGCGCCAGGACACGCCGGGCGAGTACAGGGCGATGGGGAACTCGGCGCCCTCGACGACGAGGCCGTCGTCCTTGGGGGTGATGCGCACCGGGGCGCGGCCGAAGTCGGGGCGCGGGGCGAACTCCACCACGGCCGGGGTGGTCCCGGTGATCACCCGCACCAGGTCGGTGCGGCCCGGTGCGGTGTCGGTGGCCAGGTAGTCGATGACCTCCAGCCGCGAGAAGCGCGTGCGCACCGTCATGGTGTCGCGCTCGTACCGCTGGCCCAGGGGCAGGCCCTTGTGGGCGGGGGCGATCGCGAACACCCCGGCGGAGCGGCCGCCCAGCAGTTCGGCGAACAGGGCCGGGGAGTCGGGCTCGGGGTGGCACAGCCACAGCAGGCGGGCGTCCGGGCCCACGAGGGCGACCGAGGACTGATTGGACAGCAGCGACATGCGCTCGATCGGGGTGGGGCGCTCCCCGAACACCCAGGATCGGCGCTCGGCGGCCAGCAGGGAGAGCAGCTGGGCGGCGGCCGGGGTGTCGGCCACCCGGTGGGCGGCCACGGAGGGTTCGGTGGTGTCGCCGACCCGGATCCCGGCGTCGGCGCCGGACAGGTGCAGGAAGACGGGCTCCTCGCCGTCGCCGCCGCCCATGTACAGCACCGCGGTGGCCTCGACCTGCCCGCGCAGGACCTCCAGGGCCTCGGCCTTGCCGTGCGCGGAGGGGTCGGCGGTCAGGTCGGTGTCGAACTCGGTGCCGTGGGCGCCGACCAGGCGCACCTCGCCGGGCAGCCGGGACAGGGCGGCCAGGTCGCGCAGCGGGCGGGCGGAGATGACCGCGCACACCGTGCCGGGGAGTTCGGCCAGCTCGCGTAGGGCGCGCACCGCTTCGGGCAACGGGCGGCGGTCGGGACGGCCGTCCGCGTCCAGCGGGGCCAGGGCTCCGTCGTAGTCGCAGGCCACCAGCAGCCGGGAGGTGCGGGCCAGTGCCGACACCCGTCGGCGCGCATCGGTGGACAAGGGGTCGGGGGTCACGCCGGTGGGCTCTTCCGGCATGCCCGGGGCCGCGTTCACCGTTTGGGTGAGCGTCACTGTGCCTCCTCCGCTGGTCCACGCAACGACCTGGGAAAAATGGGTGATCTGTAGGACTCCGTACGCATACGCCGGGTTCACACGAGACTGGTGTGGAAAACGTAGAACCCGGGGCTTGTGGCACGGGTGGGGCCTCAGGGGACTTGAAGCAGATCTCAGGAACTTTTAACGCGGATGTGGATGAAAGGGATCGCGCGCAGCGTCAAGATCCGGTCCTCCGGAAGTCAACGCGAGACTACCTGCGGTCTGTTGCCCCTGAGGCCCGTGGGGGGCGTGATGCAGGTCACTCTAGAGGTGTTTCGGGTGAATGGCGAGGGTGTGTCCGAGATGGAGGCGGGGCGTCGAGCGTTGCGAATGCGGAGAAAGCACGCAAAGCCGACTTGACCGGGACTCTTCCCCTTCTTGGCCGAGAGGATGGTGTGCGGTGTGCCACCGGCCGATCGGGATTTTTTCGTCGGCGCCGGCCCGCGGGAGCCGGGCGAGGGCGCTGAGTGCGCTGGAGGCGATGGGCGCGGCGGCCGCGCCCGCGCTGCCGAGGCTGCGGGAGCTGCGGGCGGCCCCCCGGCGGCCGGGGAACCTGAGCTCCGGCTGGCGCGACGTGGCCGACGACCGGGACCTGCTGGCGCTGCTCGACAGGGCCATCGCGCGTGTCGGAGGAGGGTGAGGCCCGGCCTCCGAAAGGGGGCTTGCGTTGCGGTGGGCGGAGCTGTTCGGTGGTGCCCATGGCCGATGACGAACGCCTGCGCGGGCTGGACGGGGTGCCCTGGGGCGATCTCGTGGACTGCCACGGACAGGACGGCACCGGGGTCCGCGACGACCTCGCGGCGGCGCTCGCCGGGGACCCCGCGGAGGCCGCCGGGGCCGTCGAGGACCTCTGCGTGAGCCTCGCCGACCGGGGGTACGGGTACCGGCTCCCGTCGGCGGTGCCCGCGGCGCTGCCGTTCCTGGCGCGGGCGGCCGCCGATGCCGTGCGCCCGCGGCAGGTCCGGCTGGACGCCCTCGACCTCGTCGGGGACGTGTGCTCCGGCTGGGACCTGCCCGCACCGGCCACCGTGCGGGAGGCGCTGCTCCCCCTGCTGGCCGACCCCTGCCCCGAGGTGCGCGTCAAGGCCGCCGAGGCCCTGGCCCGGGGGCGGGGCGGGGACGCGGCCGTGGTGGAGGCCCTGCGCGAACGCCACGGGGCCGAGACCGACCCCGGGGTCCGGCTCCGTCTCCTGGCCGCCGCCGTCCGGCTCACCGGGCGTGGCGGCCCGGTTCCGGGATGGCTGCGCGACCGGTTCGAGAACGGGGACCGCGACGAGCGGGTGCTGGTCGGGTCCGGGGCCTTCGGGGACCCGGTGCCGACCGCCCGGGCCGCCATGGACGACCTGGTCCGGGAGCCGTGTCCCCGGTGGTTCCGGGCCGCCGGGCTGGGCGCCGACGGCCGTGACGACCGGCGCTTCCGCTACGCCCAGGTCTGGATCCACCGGGCGCTGGACCGCGACGGGCGGGAACGGGTCGCCCGGGACCTGCTCGGGCACGCCGACGCACGGGTGCGCGCGGCCGCCGTGCGGGCGGCGCTGGACCTGGTCGGGGAGTTCCGTTCGGCGGCCGGGCCGTGGGCCGGGCGGGTCGCGCCGCTGCTGGACGACCCCGACCCGGAGGTCCGGCGGTGGGCGGTGCGGTCGCTGTCCGCGGTCGGGGATCGGGCACGCCCGTGGTCGGACCGGCTGGCCGGCATCGCAGCGGAACCCGGCGACGACGCCGCGCAGGCGCTGCTCGCCCTGGCCCGGCTCGGCGACCCCCGCGCGCCCGGGCTCCTCCTGGCCCGCTCCGGCCTGCCGCTGTTCGGGTTCGACCCGGTCCCCTCCCGGGACCCGTGGGGCTGGGACCCGACGTTCGAGGAGGCCATGGAGGCGTTCGCGCCCTGGGCCGACGAGCTGCTGCCGCACCTGCGCGAACGGATGGGGGGCGACCCCTGGGAGGCCCGGTGGGCGGCTCCCGCCCTGGCGGCGTGGGGTCCCCGCGCGGCCCCGCTGGCCGACACGGTCGCCGGCCTGCTCGGCGGCGGCGACCGCGACCCCGGCCTGGTGGCGGTGCTGGCCGCGATCGGCCCCGCCGCGGCGCGGCACGCCGACCGGGTGCGGGAGTCCGCGGCCGGCCCCGGACGGGCCCACGCGTACCTGCGGCTCACCGGTGACACGGGGGCGGCGCTGGACCTGCTCGGCCCCTTCGGCGCCCGGTGGCACGACCGGGAGTGGGCGCTGCTCGCCGAGGCCGGTTCCGCCGCCGCCCGCTACGAGGCCGACCTGCGGGAGTACACGGACCTGCGGGGGGCGCACGACGCCCGGGCCCTGCACGCCCTGTGGCGGGTCACCGGGGACACGCGTGCGGTGCTCGCCGCGCTGCTCGACACCGACCACCCCTACCTGGGGGAGCGGGTGCTCACCGGCACCGGCACGGCCGCCGTGCGCCTGCTCGGCGGGATCGGTCCCCCCGCCGGGCGGGCGCTGCCGCGGCTGCGCGCGCTGCTCGGCTCCGACCGCACCGCCCACGTGTCGCCGCGGGCTCTGAGCAGGCGCGGTATCGCCCAGGACCGGGACCTGACCGCCCTGCTGCGCGACGCGGTCGCCCGGATCGGAGGAAGGGGCTGAGGGGCCCGCACCGGGCGGGCCCCGGCGGTCACGAGGTCTTCTCGGGCTTGCGCAGGTGGTGCACGAACGCGGGCGGGACGTTGGCGATCACCCGGTCGGACCGGACGCCGTAACGGTCGATCCAGTCCTGCACCACCCAGCTGGTGCGCGCCTGGCGCAGGTAGTCCTCGCGCCGGGCGATGACCGCCTTCACCTCCTTCGTGTACAGGTAGCCGTAGAAGGAGAGGTGGCCGCCGGGGCGCAGCACCTCGAAGTAGTACTCCAGGATCTCCCGGACGGCGTCGGCGGTGAAGTTCGCGAACGGCAGCCCCGACAGGATCACGTCGTAGGTGCGGTCGGTGCCCATGTCGCCGACCAGCTTGGCGTGCACCCGCGCCTGCGCGGCGATCGGTGACAGCGCGGGGTCGGTCTCCAGCAGGTGTTCGAGGTGGGCGGCGAACTCGGGGTTGGCCTCCACCAGGTCGGCGGTGTCCCCCGGACGCATGGCGGCGGCGATCCCGCGGGTGATGGCCCCCGTGCCCGCGCCCACCTCCATGATCCGCAGCGGCTCGTCGGGTACCGGACGGACACGGACGTGTTCGGCCATCGCCCGGGCCAGCGCTGGGCTGCTGGGCAGGATGGAACCGGTGGCATGGAACGTCCGCAGCGCCTGGGTGAAGAACAGCCTGGTGTCGCGCAGGCGTTCGTCGAGGGCGGCGAGGGGTCCGGCGGTGCTCTTTGTCTCGGACATAACCGAACGCTAACCCCTGGCGGCCTCCGATGGGAGACACCGGTGTTCCCGCGCCGTGAATTGCGGGTGTGGACCATCCCACCGCCCCGGCGGGAACCCCGGCCGCGGCACCGCGCCGACCGTGGTGGTTAGGCTGGCCCCATGAGCGAAGCGGACGAGGGCACCCGTACCGAGCACCCCCGGACGGCGCTGGTGACAGGCGCCTCCTCCGGCATCGGCGAGGAGTACGCGCGCCGCCTGGCCCAGCGCGGCTACGGCCTGGTGCTGGTGGCCCGGCGCAAGGAGCTCCTGGAGTCGCTGGCCGAGGAGATCCGCGACATCTACGGCACCCCCGTCGAGGTCCTGCCCGCCGACCTCGGCTCGCGCGGCGGGGTGGACGCGGTCGCCGGGCGCCTCACCGCCGACGGCACGGGGGAGCGCCCCGCCGTCGACCTGCTCGTCAACAACGCCGGGCGCGGCGACGGCGGAGCGTTCACCGAACAGGACCCCGCCGACATCGACGCCATGCTCGAACTCAACGTGCGGGCCGTCCTCCAGCTGACCCGGGCCGTGCTGCCGGTGCAGATCGCCCGCCGTGAGGCCGGGGAGCAGGCCAGGCTCGGTGTCATCACCGTCTCCTCGCTGGCCGGGGAGCCCGCCGTGAACCCCGGCGGTTCGGTGTACGGGGCGGGCAAGAAGTTCCTCACCCTGTGGAGCGAGAGCGTGTCCGCGGAGGTGCGGGGCAGGGGTGTGTCCGTCACCGTGGTGCTGCCCGGGTTCGTGCGCACCGACATGACCCGGGGCGTCCAGGAGAAGGGGCTGCCCGAGTTCGCGTTCGTGCCCAAGGAGCACATCGTCCGCGACTCGCTGCGGGCCTGGGCTGCCGGGCGCTCCCACGTGGTCCCCGGAGCCCAGTACAAGACCGCCGACGGCCTGCTCAAGGTCCTGCCGCGCTCCCTGGTGCGGCTGGTGGCCCGCCGCATGGTGTGACGGGCCGGTGCCGGGGCGGGCGCGGCGGCGGATGTGACGTGTTCCCCGACCGCATGGTGAGACTCCCGCCCCCGCGTGCAGCGGATGGTGGCCGCAACGCCTAGGCTTGTCAGTGCACTGTCGGTCGAGGAAAGACACCATGAAGACCTTCGAAGAGCTGTTCGCCGAGCTGTCCGAGAAGGCGCGCACCCGACCCGAGGGGTCCGGGACCGTCGCCCAGCTCGACGCCGGCGTCCATGCCATCGGCAAGAAGGTCGTCGAGGAGGCGGCCGAGGTCTGGATGGCCGCGGAGTACGAATCCGACGAGCAGGCCGCCGAAGAGATCTCGCAGCTCCTCTACCACCTCCAGGTCCTGATGCTGGCCCGTGGCCTGCGGCTGGAAGACGTCTACAAGCATCTGTAGGTCGGCGCGCCCCGACCACGGCGCGTACGGCCGCTCGACGTCTTCGAACACGCAGAGCCAACACGAAAGCCAGAACACATGCCCGACATGCTGAGAATCGCCGTGCCCAACAAGGGCCAGCTGTCCGAGCCCGCCGTCGAGATGCTGCGCGAGGCCGGCTACCGGCAGCGCAAGAGCAGCCGCGACCTGGTGATGGTCGACCCGGACAACGAGACCGAGTTCTTCTTCCTGCGCCCCAAGGACATCGCCGTGTACGTCGGCGAGGGCATCCTGCAGGCCGGGATCACCGGCCGCGACATGCTGCTGGACTCCGGCGCCCCCGTGGACGAGGTGCTGCCGCTGGGGTTCGGGGGGTCCACGTTCCGGTTCGCCGCGCCCAACGGCGCGAACATGACGGTCGCCGACCTCGACGGCAAGCGCGTCGCCACGTCGTTCGACGGGCTGCTCCGCTCCTACCTGGAGAAGGAGGGGGTCGACGCGCGCGTCATCCACCTGGACGGCGCGGTGGAGAGCTCCGTCCAGCTGGGGGTGGCCGACGCCGTCGCCGACGTGGTGTCGACCGGCACCACGCTGCGCCAGGCGGGGCTGGAGACGTTCGGGGAGCCGATCCTGGTGTCGGAGGCGGTGCTGATCCGCCCCGTGGACGCCGGACCCGACGCCAAGTTCGACACCCTGCTGCGGCGGCTGCGCGGCGTCCTGGTCGCCCGCGACTACGTGATGATGGACTACGACGTGCACGCCGAGCGCCTGGAGGCGGCGGTGGCGCTGACCCCCGGCATGGAGGGCCCGACGGTGTCCCCCCTGCACCGGGAGGGCTGGGTGGCGGTGCGGTCGATGGTGCCGCGCCGGGACGCCCAGCGGATCATGGACGACCTGTGGCAGCTGGGCGCCCGGGCGATCCTGGTGACGGACATCTACGCCTGCCGCCTGTAGGCGGCGGGTGGAGGAGGGGCCCGCGGGCGACCGCGGGCCCCTCCGCGCGTCCGGGGCGTGCGTCCCGGAGGGTGCGGGCGGCCGCCGCCCTCCGACGGGGGTACCGGTGCGGGCCGGGCGGGACGCTCAGGCGGGGACGACGGTGATGGTGTACTCCGTGCCCTCCCCGTGGTCCGGGATCTCGACGGACAGCACGCGGCGCTCCGCGTCCCAGTCGGAGGTCCAGCCGTCCGGGGCGTCCACGGTGAGCTCGTGGTCGGGGAAGGCGTGCGCCGGGAGGTGGATCTCGGTGGGGCCCGACACGCCCTCGCGTTCGGTGAACCGGAGCCGGAACCGGGCCGGTCCGGCGTCGTAGGAGACCTCCACCGGCCGCCCCGCCACCGCCCGGGGGTAGGCGCGGGACATGACCTCCGCCAGCGGCCCCGGGGTGAGGTCGGTGTCCGCCCACGGCCCCCAGCCGTCGTGGTCGTTGGACCAGTAGGCGCGGCCGGAGGCCATCGACTCGGTCTCCTCAAGCATGCGGCGCACGTAGGCGTCCGCGCCCGGGCCCGACATGTCCAGGCCGAACTCGCCCAGCACGATCGGCGCCCCCAGGCGTTCGGCGGTGACGCGGACGCTGTCGGACCACAGGTCGATGCTGCGGTCCACGGTCGCGCGGGAGTCGCCCTCGTAGGGCCGCCCGAGGTCCATGGGCAGCGGGTAGGCGTGCGGGGCGTAGGCGATGCGGGGCCCGCCCTCGCGCGGGTCCTCCAAGCGGGGGAGCGCGGAGGGGAAGCCCCAGTTGACGCCCACGGCCTGGCCCTCGACGAAGATCCAGGCGTCCTGGTCGACCTCGCGGATGCGCTCCAGGCAGCGCCGGTACAGCTCGGCCAGGGGGCCGGCCTCGAAGTCCGGGCCCTGGAGGCTGCCGCCGAACGGCTCGTTCATGAGGTCGTAGCCCAGGACGGCGGGCTCGTCGGCGAAGCGGGCGGCCACGTGGTTCCAGGCGGCGGCGTAGTCGTCCATGAGGTACGGGTGCTCGCCGGTGGTGTTCCAGAAGTGGTCGAAGGAGCGCATGACGCCCGGCTCCAGGTAGACCAGCTCCCACATGTCCTGGGACTCCACCGGCAGGCCGTCGTTGTGGGTGGCCCACCGCGGGGCGCCGTTGCCGGAGTGCTCCTGCGGGCTGGTGTAGCGGCCGTAGAGGTCCTGGTGCATGTCGAGGAGGACGTGGTAGCCGCGTTCGGCGTACCAGTCGACGCGCTCGGCGACGGCGTCGAGGTAGTCCTCGTCGTAGACGCCGCGTTCGGGCTCCAGCGCCTGCCACTGGATGAGGAAGCGGACGAAGTTGGTCCCCATGAGGTCGTACTCGGCCTGGACGGCGTCCTCGGTGATCCAGGGGAGGCGCTCGGGGTCGGACTTGGCCGAGCCGGAGGTGTTGAAGCCGTGCAGGAACAGGGCGCGCCCCCGGTCGTCGGTGATGTAGCGGGTGGGTCCCGGGTCGTGCCGGGTGGCCGCGGCGAGCAGGCCGGGCAGCAGGACCAGGACGGCGAGGACCGCCGCGAGACGTTTCAAGTCGCGTCCTTCGGGGGGTGGGGAAAAGAGACGTACGTCACTATCCTGCAAAACGTGAATCTTATTCGCAATATCCCGGCGGCCGCCTCCGCCGCCGCGCTGCTGCCGTGTCTGCTGTTCGGCACCACCGGCTTCCTCACCTGGCTGGGCGCGCGGGGCGCCTGGCTGCTGCTGCCCAGCGCCCTGGGGGCGCCGTTCGCCGTGCCCGGGCTGCGGTTCGCGCCGCTGGGCGAACAGCCCTGGTCGGCGCTCGCCGCCGAGCTGGCCGGGGTGGCCGTGCTCGTCGCCGTCGTGTGGTGGGCGACGGCGCGGTCCGTGGCGCGCCGCCCCGACGCCTCCGCCGTCCGGGCTTTCCTGGCGGGGTGGGGCGCGTTCGCCCTCGGGGCGGCGGCCGCCGGTGTGCCGCGCGCCCTGCTGCCCGCCTGGGAGATGGGGCTGGGCCCCGCCGGGTGGTACGCGATGCTCGCGGGCGGGCTGGTCACGGGGCTGCTGTGGGGTTCGACACTGGGCTGGATCTGCGGATTCGCCCGGCTGGCGACCCGGCCGCGGGCGGCGGTGGCGGCCTGAAGACCCGGGTGGGACGGGGTTTCGGACGCACCTGAACCCGTCGTCCGTCGGTTTGATGGTGTTCACGCGCTGTTCGCCCACGGTGATCCCCCGTGGCCGAAGGTGGTCGTTTCCGGGGGAGGACTCCGGCACTGACGGAGGACTGTGTCACGATGCCCGAATGATCGAAGACTTCCGCCGCGCCGTCGCCGACGTCGTCGAGGCCGCCCAGTCGCGGCCCCACGAGGTTCTACCGCTCGCCGGAACGCTGTTCCAGCTGGCCGGGCACGTTCCCGTCGAGGAGCGGGCCGCCGCGCTCGCGGCCATCGCCGAACGTCTCCGCACGCCGGAGCGGATCGCCCTGGGGGCCGTCGCCGACCTGGCGGTGCTGTGCGGCGCCCTCGTCGAGGTGGGGACCCCGGCCGGGCCCGCCGGGGTCGAGATCACCCGACGCGCGCGGGAGGTCGGCGCGCAGGCGCTGCGGTTCGCGGACGCCTGGGAGTCGACGGGCGAGGACGACCCGCCGCACCCGCGGGAGACCGGCGAGTCGCACCGGGCGCGGGTGACCCCGGTGCTGGGCGACGCCGACATGTACTCGCTCGCCTCGTGGGCGACCATGCAGCCGTACGGGATCGCGATCCGCGCCGTGCTGGGCGACGCCGAGGTGCGCGCCGCGCTGCGCCATGACCCGCGGGGGCTCGCCGAGCTGCAGGCGCTGTCCTCCCGGATGCGCCGCCACGTCGAGGAGTTCGGCGAGGTGTACGAGCTGCTGCTGATGGCCGAGGCCGACCGGATGCTCGTCCTGGACCGGGCGTCGGGGCGCGCCTTCCGGGTGCGCTTCGACGGTGTGGGGGACAACTTCCAGCTGCACACGCTGCTGGCCGACGCGCTCATCGGCCCGGAGGGCCGGGGCGTGCCGGGGCAGCGGCCGATGCCGGACTGGGTGGCGTCCGCCACCGACCTGCGCGACGACCCGCGGCTGTCGATCGTCGAGGGCGAGTGGGACCTGGTCGGCGGCGACGGCATGTGGGTGGGCAACGAGGCGACGCCGGGATCGGTGCCGGTCGTCGACGGCGAGCGGGTGCTGGTGCTGGAGCCGATCTCCCTCAAGCACACCTGGCGGACCGGCCGCCGCCACCCGCACATCCCGGGGTGGCTGCGGGTCGAGGAGGAGCTGGGGCGCGACGAGGCCGCCGCCTGGTGGGGGCGGGTGCACCCGGCGGGCACCGTCGTGCACCCCCTGGTGCAGAGCCAGGAGGAGACGTCCCCGGTGGTGGACGTGCCGCCGGAGGACTGGAGCCCCGCCGACGCGGCGCCGGCTCCGGGCCGTCCCGGCCCCCGGGACGCCGACGACTCCTGGAACGCGGTCGGCGCCTCGGGCGCCTCCGGTGCGCACACCGCCGCGGCGTACGAGGGCGACTCCGGCTCCCACGGTCACGGCGGCCCCGCCGGCGCCGACGCGTCCGGGCCTTCGGGCGCCTACAGCGCCCCCGGGTACACGGATGCGGCCGGGGTCCCTGGTGGGCACGGTGCCCCTGGACACGGCGGTGCCCCCGGTGTGCCGGGGGCCGGTGATGTCCCGGGTGGCTGGACGCCTGCGGCCGGTGCCCCGGGTGCCCACGGGCACGGTGGTGTCGCCGGTGCCCCGGGCGCAGCTGGGACCTCTGGTACGTACGGTGACTCCGGTCATGGCGGTGCTGTAGGTGCGGGTGCGCCCGGTGTTTCCGGGTACGGAGACACGGCTGGTGCTCCGAGTGGGCATGGTGCCTCTGGACACGGTGGTGTGCCCGGGGCGCATGGCGCCTCCGGGTACGGAGACACGGCCGGTGCCCCGAGTGGGCATGGTGCCCCTGGACATGGCGGTGCGCCTGGGGCCTCCGGGTACGCAGATGCACCCGGTGTTTCTGGTGGGCACGGTGCTCCTGGGCACGGGGGTGCGGCCGGTGCGCCTGGGACCTCTGGCTACGCGGATGCGCCCGGGGCACACGGTGCCTCCGGCTACGCGGATGCGCCCGGGGCACACGGTGCCTCCGGCTACGCGGATGCGGCCGGTGCTTCTGGTGGCCATGGTGCGCCCGGACATAGCGGTGGCTCTGGTGCCTCGGGTGTCGCTGATACCTCTGGTGCGTACGGTGGCTCTGGCCATGGTGGTGCGGGCGGTGCGGGTGCGCCCGGTGCTTCCGGGTTCGGAGACACGGCTGGTGTTTCTGGTGGGCACGGTGCCCCTGGCTACGCAGATGCGGTCGGTGCCCCCGGGCACGGCGGTGCGGCTGGGGCCTCTGGCTATGCAGATGTGACCGGGGCCCCGGGTGCGCATGGTGTTTCCGGGCACGGTGCCCCTGGACACGGTGGTGCCGCTGGGGCCTCTGGTGCGTACGGAGACACGGCTGGGGCCGGTGCTCCCGGGTACGCGGATGCGTCCGGGTACGGCGATGTCGCCGGGGCGGGTGACGGCTCGGGTGGCCGCCCGGCCGCCGAGGTGGGCGGCGGGGCCTCCGAGCACGGCGGGTCGGCCGGGGCCACCGGGGCGCAGGGGACGTGGGACGCCTTCGGGAGCGGTGGGGCGAGCGCGCCTCCGGGAGCCTCGTTGGTGCCGCCGCCTCCCGCGGACCGCTGGGAGGTCGAGGCGGAGCCGTCGATCGCTCCGGGACCCGAGGCGGACCGCGAGCCGCCCGGCGCCGGGCTGCTAGAGCCCATGCCGGAGGGGGTCTCCGACAGCAGCGGGTGGGGCCCGTCCTGGAAGTCCTGACCGCCGTACCGCCGGCCTCCTAGGAGGCCGGGGGCTCGGGGCGGGACTGGAGCGCGGCCCAGATGAGCGGGATCTGGAGCGGGACGCGCCCCCAGGCCACGATGCGGTTGTCGGCCGGGCCGGGCAGGCGCCCCGTGCCCGAGTCCATGGCCATCCGGATGTTGGCGGGCCACACGGCGAGGAGGAGGGCGGCGCTGGCCGGCCCCGCCCAGCGGCGGCGGGTCAGCAGGCCCAGGCCGCACGCGGCCTCGGCGACGCCGCTGCCGTACACCCAGGCGCGCGGCGCGGGCAGGGAGCGCGGCATGATCGCCTCGAACGGCTTCGGGGCGATGAAGTGCAGTACGGCCGAGGCCAGGAACAGGCCGCCGAGGGCGTACGGGGCGGCCGTGCGCGGGTTCTTCGTCACGACCCCTAAGTTACCCGCGGGTCATAAAACGCGGAAGGGCCCCGGAGCGGACTCCGGGACCCCCGTCACCTAGCAGCAGCGCGACCCGGGATTCGTGTCGCCCTTGTCCGTGTGGTGGCGCCAGAAGACGCGCTCGCTCATGGGCTCCTCGCCCGGGTGCTCCCGGTTGTGGTGCTCCAGGTAGATCTCGTAGGCCCGCTCGCCCACGACCCCGCGGGCGATCTGCCACGCCTCGCGCAGTCCGTGCAGCAGCCTCGGACCGAGTGCCGAGCCCGTCGTCATCGTCCGCTACTCCTTCTTCTCCTCGGAGGAACCGCCCACGCTCTCCAGCTGCCGAGCGTACTCGCGCTCCTCACGGCTCGGGATGAGCCCGTCCGGGGCCCAGGTCTTGGACCTCTCGTACGGGATCTCGGTGATGGGCAGCGTGCCCTCCGGGGCGCGCAGCGCCTTGATCCACACCCGGACCGAGTCGGCCAGGATGATGACCACCAGCAGCGCGAACAGCACCGACAGCGTGCCCTGGACCGTCGTGTTCACGACCACCTGGCGCATGGCCTCCTCGCCCTGCACCGCGCCCACCCCGGGCTCGCCGTTGGCGAGCGCCTCGGAGAACTGGCTGCGCTGGGCGAAGAACCCGATCTTCGGGTCGTCGGAGAACACCTTCTGGTAGCTCGCGGTCAGGGTGACCACCGCGTCCCAGGCCAGCGGCACCAGGGTGACCCAGGCGTACTTGGCCCTGCCGGACTTGATGATCAGCGTGGTGCACACCGCCAGGGCGATCGCCGCCAGCAGCTGGTTCGCGATGCCGAACAGCGGGAACAGCTGGTTGATACCGCCCAGCGGGTCGTTCACGCCCGCCCACAGGAAGTAGCCCCAGCCGCCGACGATCAGAGCGCTACAGATCCACGCGCCGGGCCGCCAGCTCGTGTCGCGCATCGGCTTGTACACGTTGCCCAGGGTGTCCTGGAGCATGAACCGGCCGACGCGGGTTCCGGCGTCGACGGTGGTGAGGATGAACAGCGCCTCGAACATGACGGCGAAGTGGTACCAGAACGCCATCATGGCCTGGCCGCCGAACACGTTGGAGAAGATCGTCGCGGCACCCAGCGCGAACGTCGGCGCGCCGCCGGTCCGGGCGATGATCTCGCTCTCGCCGATGTTCGTCGCGATCTGCTGCAGTGTCGCGGCGTCCACCGTGAAGCCGAGCTGGCTGACGGTCTGCGCGGCGGACTCCACACTGCCGCCCAGGGCGTTCATCGGCATGTTCATCGCGAAGTACACGCCGGGGTCGATGATGCACGCGGTGATCAGCGCCATGACCGCCACGAACGACTCGGTGAGCATCGAGCCGTACCCGATCATGCGGACCTGGGTCTCCTTCTCGATGAGCTTGGGCGTGGTGCCCGAGGAGATCAGCGCGTGGAACCCCGACAGCGCGCCGCAGGCGATCGTGATGAACACGAACGGGAACAGCGGCCCGGCCACCACGGGGCCCTGGCCGTTGAACGCGAACTCGGTGAACCGCGGCAGCTGCAGCGACGGCATCGCGATGAGGATGGAAACCGCGAGCAGGACGACCACGCCGACCTTCATGAAGGTCGACAGGTAGTCGCGCGGCGCCAGCAGCAGCCACACGGGCAGCACCGAGGCGACGAAGCCGTAGACGATCAGGCCGATGGTCAGTTCGTTCTTGCTGAAGAGGAAGACCTCGCTCAGCACGGCGTGCTCGGCCACCCAGCCGCCGCCGACGATGGACAGCAGCAGCAGGACGACGCCGATGGCGGAGGTCTCCATGACCTTGCCGGGCCTGACGAACCGCAGGTACACGCCCATGAACAGGGCGATGGGGATGGTCATGATCAGCGAGAACGCGCCCCACGGCGACTCGGCCAGGGCGTTCACGACGACCATGGCCAGCACGGCCAGCAGGATGATCATGATGGACAGCACCGCGATGAGCGCGGCGATGCCGCCGACCGGGCCGATCTCCTCGCGCGCCATCTGGCCGAGCGAGCGGCCGTTGCGGCGGGTGGAGAAGAACAGCACGACCATGTCCTGCACGGCACCCGCGAAGATCACACCCAGGATGATCCAGATGGTGCCGGGCATGAAGCCCATCTGCGCCGCGAGGACCGGGCCGACGAGGGGTCCGGCGCCGGCGATGGCGGCGAAGTGGTGGCCGTAGAGCACCCGGCGGTCGGTCGGGTGGTAGTCGGCGCCGTTGTTGAGGCGCTCGGCCGGGGTGGCCCGGGTCGGGTCGGCCATCAGCACCTTGTACTGGATGAACCGTGCGTAGAAGCGGTAGGCGATGGCGTAGGAGGCGAGCGCGGCGAAGATCAGCCAGGCGGCCGAGATCTCCTCGCCTCGGCCGATGGCGATCACGCCCCACGCGACCGCTCCCACGAGGGCGACGCCGGCCCAGATGGCGATGCTCTGTGGTGTCCACTTCGGCTTGTCCGGCGCCGGCGGGGGCCCCGCCTTGCCATTGACCGGAACAGAGGACATCTGATCCTTCTCTCTAACCTGTCGGGAACCCGGGGAGGAATCCGGGAGCCATATCGCGACAATCGTGCAGGACCTACCCGTGTTGCGGGCGTCACAAAGGAATCGGTTGCATTGCAGATTCAATACTTTGGGAACTTTCCCGAAACCATCTGGTAAGTGGGGGGAACCGCGCGTGCCCTGCCCGTACGGCTTTCCGGTCCGGCCGACACGGTGGGTGCGCGGGCGGGCACAATGGCGGAATGGAGACACCACAGGTGGCGGAGGAGAAGGAGACGCTCGCCCGCGTCACGGGTGAGACGGGCGGAGACCTGGTGCTGCGCCGGGTGGGCGCGCACTACGAGATCTACAGCAACGGGGTGTTCCTCATGGACACCCGGGACGGCACCTCGGAGCGCGAGATGGTGCGCGCGAGCCTGGCGGCGCTGCCGCGGGGGCGCGGCCGGGCGCGGGTCCTCATCGGCGGCCTGGGGGTGGGCTTCTCGGCGCGGGAGGCGCTGGACGACCCCCGGGTCTCCCTGGTGGAGGTCGTCGAGCTGGAGCCGCAGGTCATCGCCTGGCACGACGGCGAACTGGGCGAGGCCGCGGGCTACGTGCACCGCGACCCCCGCTGCCGGGTGCACAACGCCGACATCGTCGCCTGGACGGAGGCGGCGGCCGGGCGGCCGCAGCGCTACGACGCGATCTGCCTGGACACCGACAACGGCCCGGACTGGACCGTGACCGAGGCCAACGGCCGGCTGTACCGGGCGGCGGGGCTGGACCTGCTCAAGGGGCTGTTGGCCCCGGGCGGGGTGCTGGCGTTCTGGAGCGCCAACCCGGTGGAGTCCTTCGAGGCCCTGCTGCGCGAGCGCTTCACCCACGTGGAGGCGATCGAGGTGACGGTGGCCCACAGCATCCCCGACACCGTCTACCTCGCCCGGGAGGCCTGACCGCGGAGCGGTTCCGGCCGCGGGACGCCGTGCCCGCCGCCGGGACCGCGGTCAGGGGGCGGGCACGGCGGGGGCCTCAGCCGCGGGAGGACATGAAGCGGGCGAACTCCTCCAGGGAGATGCGGGAGTCGCCGTCGGAGTCCATGGCGCTCACCGTTTCGGCGGCCTGCTCGTCGGTGCACTCGTCGCCGAGGTTGCGCATGAGGGCGACCAGCTCGGAGGCGGTGATGCGGCCGTCGCCGTCGGCGTCCACGAGGGCGAACGTGGCGGCGTACTCGGAGGTTTCGGGCATTGTCTCTCCCAGTCGGGGGTCCGTTGGTGCGGAAAGGCTACCGGTAGGACGAAGGGCCGCACCGGGCGGTTCTCGCACCGGGGCGGCCCTTCGTTCGGGGGGCGTGTTCAGGTCACTTGCCGACCGAGGCCCGGGAGCCGATCCAGCGGGCGATGACCGTGAACAGCAGCACCAGCACGAACAGGCACAGCGCCGCGCCCCACGCGCGGTCGATGCCCGCCTCGAACGGCTGGGCCGCACCGCGGTACAGCTGCATCGGCACGGCGCCCTGGGGGGAGCCCTGGAACGCGGTGACGATGATGCCGGTGCCGAACGCCGTCAGCAGCAGCGGCGCGGTCTCGCCGATACCGCGGGCGATCGCCAGCATCGAGCCGGTGGTCAGGCCCGGGGCGGCGGCGGGCAGCACCGTGTGGACGATGGTCTGCCACTTGCGGGCGCCCAGGCCGTAGCTGGCGTTGCGGATCTCGTCCGGGACCAGCCGCAGCATCTCCTCCGCCGAGCGTGTGACGATCGGCAGCATCATCACCGCGATCGCGACGGCGCCCACGAACGTGCCGAAGCCCATCGCCCCCCAGCCGATCACCAGCAGGCCGTAGACGAACAGACCCACGAAGATCGAGGGGATGCCGGTCATGACGTCGGTGAAGAACCGGATCGCGCCGGTCAGGCGGTTGGGGCCGAACTCCACGATGTACACGGCGGTGGCGATGCCGAACGGGATCGACATCGCGACGGCCAGCGCCATGATGTACAGCGTGCCGAAGAACCCGGCGGCGTAGCCGCCGCCCTCGCGCCGGGGCGGGGGCTCGGTGGCGGTGAAGAACTCCAGGTTCACCACGCCGATGCCGCGCCGGGTGACCTCGAAGATGATGAGGAACAGCGGGATCATCGCGAGGATCATCGCGCCGGTCAGGACGACCGTGGCCGCGCGGTTCTTGAACCGCCGGTAGCCGGTGCCGGGCGGACGCACGCTCAGCGGGACGTGCTGCGCCGGGGTCGGGGGTGTGGTGGTCGCGGTGCTCATACGGCGGCGTCTCCCGTGAACTGCCCCAGGCGCCACACGACGACGCGGGCCAGGACGTTGATGATCATCGTGACGAGGAAGAGGGCGACACCGATCGCCATCAGCGCCGTCCGGGTCTCCGGCGAGGACTCGCCGAAGGTCGCGGCGATGTGCGAGGCCATGCTGCTGCCGGCGCCGAAGAGGCTGGCGCCCCAGGACTGGGAGCCGCCGATCAGCATCAGGACGGCGATGGTCTCGCCGAGGGCGCGGCCCAGGCCCAGCATGGTCGCGGCGACGATGCCGGAGAAGCTGGCGGGCAGCACCACCTTGGTGATGACCTCCCACCGGGTGGAGCCCAGCGCGTAGCCGGCCATCTGCTGCTCCAGCGGCTGCACCACGATGACCTCGCGGATGATGGCGGTCATGATCGGCAGGATCATGATGGCCAGCACGATCCCGGCGGGGAAGTAGCCGACGCCGCGCACCGGGCCCTCGAAGAGGAAGAACCAGCCCAGGGTCGACTCGACCAGGTCGAAGAAGGGCCGCATCACGTTCGGCAGGAACCAGTGCAGGCCCCAGAGGCCGAAGATGACGCTGGGCACCGCGGCCAGCAGCTCCACCGTGTAGGAGAGCGGCTTGGCGATGCGGCGCGGGGCCATGTGGGTGAGGTAGACGGCGACCATGATGGACAGCGGCAGCGCGATGACGATCGCGATGGTCGCGGTGACCAGGGTGCCGTAGATGAACGGCCAGGCGCCGTAGGTACCGGTGATCTCGGTCCGGGAGCCGCCCGCCGTCCAGTCCTCCCCGAGGAGGAAGCCGAAGAAGCCCTCCTTGGCGAACACCGGCCAGGCCTCGGTGGTCGTCCGGACGACCATCAGCGCCAGGATGACCAGCACGACGGTCCCGCAGGCGGCGACCGTCCACTTGAAGATCGGGTCGGCCAGGCGCCCTCTGCCGGCCGACAAGGTCCTCCGTGGGGAGTCCTCGGGGGCCTGCGGGGCCTCGGGGGCCTCGGTGGACATGTGCTTCTCCTCTGTGGCTTTCGTGGGGAGTGGAGAGCGTCCCCGCCCCGGCACCACGGGGCGGAAGAGGGGTGGAAGGGCGGCGGCCGGGCCGGTCGGCCCGGCCGCCGCGGAGGGTCTCCGGGAGGGGGAGGGGAACCTCGCGCCTCGGGGAGGGGGCCGCGCTAGTTGGCGGAGTTGGTCTTCTCCAGCTCGGCGACGACGCGGTCGGTCAGGGCCTCGCCCAGGGGGGCGTAGCCCAGCTCGCCGGCGAGGTCGCGGGCGCTCTGGTCGGTCAGCGCCCAGGTCCAGAAGTCGATGATCGCGTCGGCGTTGGCCTGCTCGTAGCCGCAGGTGTAGGTGAAGATCCAGTTGGAGCCGGCGATCGGGTAGCCGTCACCGCCGACGTTGTCGATCGCGAACTGGAAGTTGTCCGGGACCTCGACCTCCTCGGAGGCGGCCATGGTGGCCTCCAGGGTGGGCTCGATCGGGGTGCCGTCCTCGTTCACGATGTGGGCGACGGCCAGTCCGGCCTCCTGGGCGTAGGACTGGTTGACGTAGCCGATACCGCCGGGGTTCTGGGTGATGCCCTGGGTGACGCCGTCGTTCTGCTGGCCGCCGACCAGGCCGTCGGCCCAGTCGAGCTCCTTGCCCTCGCCGTACTCGTCGGCCCAGGACTCGACCTCGGTGGACAGGTAGTGGCTGAACACGTAGGTGGTGCCGGAGCTGTCGGAGCGGTGGACCGGGATGATCTCGTCGCTCGGCAGTTCCATGTCGGGGTTGAGCTCGGCGATCGCCGGGTCGTCGAAGGTGGTGATCTCGCGGGAGTAGATCCCGGCGATCGTCTCGGCGTCCAGGACCAGGCCGTCCAGGGCCTCGTTGCTGAACGCGATGACCACGGCGCCGAAGACCACCGGGAACTGGACGGCCTCGCAGCTGCGGGCCTCCTGGGCGGCGGCCAGGTCCTCGTCGTCCAGGGGCTCCTCGGAGGAGCCGAAGTCGACGGTCTGCTCCAGGAACTGCTCCACACCGGCACCGGAGCCGACGCTCTGGTAGTTGATCTGGACGCCGGGCTGGACGTCCTGGTTGTAGGTGTAGATCAGGTCCTGGAAGAGCGGGTCGGGGAAGCTGGCGCCCGCGCCGGTCAGCGAAGCGCTGAGCTGCTCGGCGGCAGCGTCACCGCCGGTGTCACCACCGGTGTCGCCTCCGCCGCCGCACGCAGTGGCGAGCAGGGGGATGGCCGCCAGGACGGCGAGCTTGGAACGCCCGTTGCGCATGTCGAAGTTCTCCTCGTTGAATCACCGCTGTCGGGGCTGACGTGAAACGACGTTAAACGCGGAGAAAGTCGTGTCGCCATCGAAATGGCAGACCTTCGGTGGAAGTCGGGTGAATGGAGGGTGAATGGTGGTCACATTCCGGTAACGAGCGGCGTGTGATGGTTCTGTGTCCGGGGTGTCGCCGTGGCGAATCCCACTGTGATGACCTGCGGGTATGCCAAGTAGAGCGGGGAGTGCGGGGTCATCGCGCCGATATTGGGGATTTTTCGATCATTCACTTTCGCGTGCGTCTTCGAGAGAAGTGACGCGAACATGAACAAGGGGTCGCCCCGGACGTGCCGGGGGACCCTTGGAGAAAGTTCAGAGCATGCTTATCCGCCGTTCGCAGTGTCCAATCGGTAGCCGATTCCGCGCACGGTGTGGATGAACCTCGGACGGGCCTCGGAGTCACCCAGCTTGTGACGCAGCCGGCGGATGTGCACGGCGATGGTGTTGTTCACCGGGGGCAGCGGCTTGTGCCAGACCTCGGTCCACAGCTCCTCGCGGCTGACCACCCGGCCGTGGTGGCGCAGCAGGAAGTCCATGATCCCGAACTCCCGAAGCGCCAGGTCCACCGGATGGCCGTCCACGAACAGCCGGTGCCCCAGGGCGTCCAGCTCCAGGGCGCCCGAGCGCAGCGACGTGCCGGGGCCGGAGACGTGCTCCAGGGAGTGGTGGCCGTCCACCCCCGGCAGCGAGCCGCGCAGCAGCGCGGCCAGCTCCGGGATGCGGTAGGGCCGGTTGACGCAGGCGGTGGCCCCGGCGGCCAGCGCGCGCAGCGCGCGCTGGGAGTCGCCGGGGCCCACTCCGATGAGGATCGGGATGTCGGTCGCGCGCCGGGTCACCCGCACCAGCGTCTCCAGGTCGACCTCGGGCGGGGTGGCGCTGGTGACGATCGTGTCCGGGCGCAGCAGCCCCACCCGCAGCAGGGCCTCGGCCCCGTCGACGCACACGGTGATGTCCACGTCGTGGCCGCTGAGCGAGAGCACCAGCTGGTGCGACTGCTCCGACTCAGGCTCCACCAGCAGGACCCGCAGCGGGCCTTCCGCGCGCTCCACCGCGTCGTCCGGGGCGCCCGCGGGACGGGGGACGGACGTGGAGGCGGGGAGCGCGGTCATGGTCATGGTTCCACTTCGTCGGGGAGGGCGTGTCGAAGAGGTCTGCGGGGCTTTCCGATCAGCCGAAGCGGCCGGAGATGTAGTCCTCGGTGCGCTGGTCGGCCGGCTTGCTGAAGATGGTGGCGGTCTCGTCGAACTCCACCAGGCTGCCGTAGCGCTCGCCCTTCTCGTCGACGCCCGCGGTGAAGAACGCGGTGCGGTCGGAGACGCGCGCGGCCTGCTGCATGTTGTGGGTGACGATGACGATCGTGTACTCGGCCGCCAGCTCGTACATCAGGTCCTCGATCTTGAGCGTGGCGATCGGGTCCAGTGCCGAGCACGGCTCGTCCATGAGGATGACCTCGGGGTTCACCGCGACGGTCCGCGCGATGCAGAGGCGCTGCTGCTGGCCGCCGGAGAGGGCGAAGGCGCTCTCCTTGAGCTTGTCCTTGACCTCGTCCCACAGGGCGGCCTTGGTGAGGGTCTCCTCGACCAGGTCGTCCATGTTGCCGCGCATGCCGTTGATGCGGGGTCCGTAGGCGACGTTGTCGTAGATCGACTTGGGGAACGGGTTGGGCTTCTGGAAGACCATCCCGATGCGCCGGCGGACCTCGATGGGGTCGACGTGCGGGGCGTACAGGTCCTCGCCGTGGTACTCGACCTTGCCCTCGACGCGGGCGCCGGGGATGAGGTCGTTCATCCGGTTGAGCGTCCGCAGCACCGTGCTCTTGCCGCAGCCGGAGGGGCCGATCATCGCGGTGATCTGGCGCGGGCCGACCTTGAGGTCGACGTCGCGCACGGCCTTGTTGGAGCCGTAGTAGATGGAGAGGCCGGAGACGTCGAAGACGGGGTCTCCCAGCCCGGGCACCTCGCGGTTGTACCGGACGGTGTCGGGGGCGACTCCGCGACCGGAGTCGGTGCCACGAGTGGACGCGGTGTTGCTGATGGACATGGTGCCACTTCCGGGTCGGACGGTGCTTGCGGGCTCATGGGGGGTGAACCGCCGGGGCGCGGTCGAACCCATGCAAATATGTCCGGGTGAAGTGACGGTGAACGATCCCCGTGGCACGGATGAACGTGGGCGGTGGACTCGGATGTGTGATGACGCGGACCGTTGCCCACCGGTCACCGAACCGCACGGATCGGTTCCGCGGAGTCGGATCCGGCCTGGTGAGCGGCCGGAGGGGTCCGGACACGGCGGTGCCCCGGCCGCTGGGCCGGGGCACCGGTGCTCTGCGCGGGGCCGCCCGGTCAGGCGCCCGCTTCGCCGGACTGCTCGGCGATCTTCTGCCTGACCTCTTCCATGTCCAGCTCGCGGGCCTGGGTGATCAGGCTCTCCAGCGCCTCCGACGGCAGGGCGCCCGGCTCGCTGTAGATGACGGTCTGGTCCCGCACGATCATCAGGGTCGGGATGGACTGGATCTTGAACTCGAAGGCCAGCTCGCGCTGGGCCTCGGTGTCCACCTTGGCGTGCACGATGTCGGCGTTCTTCACCGAGGACTGCTCGAAGACCGGGGCGAACTGCCGGCAGGGACCGCACCAGTCCGCCCAGAAGTCGATGAGGACGAAGTCGTTGTCCTTCAGCGTGTCCGCGAAGTTGTCCTTGGTGAGTTCGACGGTGGCCACGGAATCTCCTGCATCTGTCGGTGTCGGACGGACCGGTCGGACCGGGCCGTCCTCCTCTTGGTGGACTACAGCGATCGTGCCCACTCGTTTGTTCCACATGCTCGCAGGGAGTACCCGGAGTCCGGACTGAACTGGAAGTTTCCTACACAACACGTGGTCAATACCTGTTTGGGTGGAAAGTGAAGATGGGGCTACGGTGGCGGGACAGGAGAGAAGAGGGGGACTCCGATGGGTGCTGACACGGCCGACGCGGACACCAAAGAGGGTGGAGACCCCGTCGACTACCGCTTCACCCTGGCCAACGAGCGCACCTTCCTCGCCTGGGTGCGCACCGCGCTGGCCCTGCTGGCCGGAGCGGTGGCCGTCCTGCACCTGCTCCCTCTGGGCTGGGATGCGGGGCCGCGCACGGTGGTCGGCCTGACCCTGGCCGTCCTGGCCGCGGTCATCACCGTCTACGCCCCGATGCGCTGGTACCGGGTCCAGCGCATCATGCGCGACGGCGGCACCCTGAGGATGAGCGTGCTGCCGCTGCTGACCACGTTCGCGGTGGGGCTGGTGTGCCTGGTGGTGCTTTTGGGGCATCTGTTGTGAGCAGTCCGATCGACCGGGAGGACCCGGGCCTACAGCCCGAGCGCACCCTGCTCGCGTGGCAGCGCACCCTGATCCTGCTGGTGGTGGTGGGGCTGCTGTTCCTGCGCGGCGAGCTGACCACCGGGGCGAACCCGATCCCCCAGGCGCCGCCCGTGGTCCGGATGGCGCTGATGATCGCCTTCCTGTTCGTCGCCGCCATCGTGGGCCTGCACCTGTGGCTGCGCTGGCGCCGCAGCCGCGAGGGCCTGCGCGATCCCGCCGGCACCGGCGGGCCGCCGCGCGCGGTGTCCGCGCCCTGGGCCATGGTCCTGCTGTGCGCGTCCGTCCTGGTGCTGGCCCTCGTCCAGATCGCGGCGGTGCTCGCCGGCTGACCGTGTCCCCGGTGCTCCCGTTCCGCGTGTCCGTGCCGGTGGCGGCCGGTGCCCGGGCTGCGACGGCGCGATGTGTGTCCCGGGTCGTGGCCGCGTCCTGCGCGTCCGCGCGCCCTCCGTGACCGGTGGCGGGTCGGCGTCAGTGTCTGCGGTCCGTCCGAGGACCGGACGGGGTCCCGGCGGGAGGGGCCACCGTCACGGCCCGTCCGCACCGCGGTCGGCCGCCGGTCCCGGAGGGCCGGGGCCCGTGCCTGCGGGCGGACGATCGTGTTCGCACGGTACGGGCGGTCGCCGCCCCCTGCGGGGCGCCGTCGTCTCTGCCGTCTCCCCGGGGCAGGGGGGAGAGCGGACCCCCTCGGCGGGGAGGTCTCCATGAGCGGGGATGGAGTGGGACGCCCTCGGCGGGCGAGAGGCGGGAGGTGTCCGCTCCGGACCCGGACCGGGCGGGAGCGGGCCGGTGCTAGGCGGGCTGCGGGACGGTGTCCTGCGCCCGGCGGTGCTCCACGATCGAGTTGATGATGGCGTTGAGGTCGCGGGTCGGCTCGTAGCCGATCAGGTCCTTGGCCAGCGAGGTGTCGGGGTAGCGGCGCTGCATGTCCTCGTAGCCCTCGCCGTAGGCCTCGTCGTAGTCGATGTAGACGATCTCGCTGTCCGAGCCGGTCAGCTCCACGACGCGGTCGGCCAGCCCCTTGATGGACACCTCCTCGTGCCCGCCCAGGTTGACCGCCCGGTTGTAGGCCGCCGGGGTGTCCATCAGCTCCAGCATGCCGGGCACCACGTCGAACACCGAGCCGAAGCAGCGGCGCTGCGTTCCGGTGCCGTAGACGGTGATGGGCCGGCCCGCGAGCGCCTGGTCGACGAACCGGGGCACGACCATGCCGTAGCGGCCGGTCTGGCGGGGCCCCACCACGTTGAAGAAGCGGGTGATCACGCACGGGACGCCGGACTCGGAGCCGTGCACGTAGGCCACCAGCTCGTCCAGCCCCTTGGCCGCGGCGTAGGACCAGCGGCTCTTGGTCGGCGAGCCGTAGATCCGGTCGTCGTCCTCCTTGAGCCCGTCGGCGTCGTTCTTGCCGTAGACCTCGCTGGTGGACGCGACCATGTAGGGCACCCGGTGGCGGACCGCGGCCTCCACCACGTTCTCGGTGCCGTGCAGGTTGATCCGCAGCGACCTCAGCGGCGCGTCGACGATGTTGTAGACGCCCACCGCCGCTGCCAGGTGGAACACCGTGTCGGCCTGCGAGACCAGGTCGTCGACCAGGTCCCGGTCCAGGATGTCCCCTTGTACGAAGCGGAACCCGGGTGAGCCCTCCAGTTGGACCAGGTTCTGTAGGGACCCGGTCGAAAGGTCGTCCAGGACGACCACCTCGTGCCCCTGTGCGACGAGGCGGTCGCACAGGTGGGAGCCGATGAAGCCGGCTCCTCCGGTGACCACAGCCTTCATGGTTTCCCCTCCATTTTCAGGCGTTGACTTGTTTCTTCACTGGGGAGATGACGCGAAATGGGATGGGTGGGGGGTTCCGGTGCCGGGGCGGGGCCCGGCGCCGCTCAGGCCAGACAGCGCAGGATGTGGAAGCCCTCGCCGAAGGCGACGCCGGCCTGCATGCCCCGCAGGACGGCCAGGCTGCGCAGGGTCAACTCCGAGCGGGTGTGCGGGTGCCGGTGGCTCTGCGACCCGTACAGCTCCATGCCGAGGAGTTTGTCCCCCACCTCCTTCTCGGACAGTTCCACGATGAGGTTGGGCGAGGGCGCCTGCTCCAGCCGCCACTGGTCGGCGGCCTCCTCGTAGGCGAGCACCAGGCGGGGGTGGTGGCGCAGCTCCCTGTCGGACGGGCGCAGGGCGGTGTGCACCGCCTCGGCCGTGGCCTGGTGGTCCTGGTTGTAGCTGGTCCGGTGGGGGGCGATGACCACGGTCGGGCGCAGCCGCGAGACGGCCAGCGGGCTGGTGCTCTCGATGATCTGGGTGAGCTCCACGCGGGGGACGGCGTCCAGCCTCAGGTGGTACTCGTCGCCGGGCAGCGCCATGTGCCAGTCGTCCCAGCGGAAGTGGTCGGCGACCTTCTTGATCTCCGCGTAGCGCTCCTCCGCGGTGGAGAAACCCTTCGGCGACTGGTCTGCGGTGTCCCCGACGGTCATGAACTGCACGAAGACCTCGGCGCCCTCGGCCTTGGCCTTGCTCATGAGGCCGCCGCAGCCGAGCGTCTCGTCGTCCGGGTGTGGTGCGAAGACCAGGATGCGTTCCTGGGACCAGTCCGTCGTCATGCTGGTTTCCCGTCCTTTACCGAGTGTTGGGGGCGCGCGCCCGCGAGCGGTGCGACTGCGGGGTGCCCCGGGTGACACGGCGGCCGCGGTGCCGCCACGGGGAGATCGGCTCGTGTGAGATCAGCTCTGTGCTCTCGCCCGACGGAGGATCTCCAGGGCGTCCGGACCCGCGTTGAGCAGCAGGTCGATCGCCGACAGCCGGGGGGCGAAGTCCTCGGGCTCCCGCTGGTGCTGGCGGTAGACCGGGTGCCGGAACCCCTGCCACTCGACGTCGATCCCGTAGCGGAGCAGGATCTGCGGGTCGAGGTAGCCCCGGGCCCCGTCGCCGGACAGCAGGACGTCCGCTCCGGTCTTCGCGCAGATCTGGGCCAGCAGCTCGGTCTTGCGGCCGGGGAAGTCACCGATCTCGCTCGCGCGCAGGACCGGCGTGTCGATGCCGAATCCGCGCATCACCATCCGCGTCGTGGCGATGGCCAGGGTCGCGAGGTCGTCCCACTCGGTCTCGTACAGGTGGGCGATTTCTTCCTTGTACTCGTTCCAGTAGGGCGTCTTGGGGTAACAGTGTTCTGCCAGTGCCTTGAGGTGCTTTGCCCTCCATTTCTGGTTGTTGTCAATCTCTTTGTCCAGAATGCGGTCGTCTCGACTGCCCTGGGTCACGGGAACCGTCAATAGCACCGGGTGGCCACGTCCGGCCACATAGTTCCGGTTCTGCCATCCGCGGCGCTCGAACTGCACCGTGTCGAGGAAGACGAAGAGGTCGCAACGGTCGAGTTTGTCGACCGTTCCCAGCCAGGGCAGGTAGTGCGGCTGGTGGATCGCCACCCGGACGCGTCGGTCCGGGGAGGTGTCCCGGCCGGTCAGCGGGCCGGAGCCGGGTTCTCGATCCGAGGCGGCGGGAGCAGGATCGGGTGATGGGGAAGCAGGGTCGCCGATCACGCCGGGCACTCTCCTTGTCTCCGTCCGTCTCGGAACACGTGGGCCCCCGCGTATCGGGGCCGTCCGGGGATAAACCGACGGCGCGTGCGCCCCCGGTCCCCGATCTCAAATATCTTCTAATGGGTACCACTTCACGCAAGCCCGTGTATACGATTTCCGTGGCCTACATAGGACGCGAACTCGGGTGAACCCCTCCAGGTGGCAGGGCGTCAACCTAACGCCGACTTAGCGGGTTATTGTCGGTCCGAAACCGCTGACTTTCGGGAGGGGTCCCAAGGCTGTGCGTATCGTGCGTTTCGTCGGCGGCCTGCTGATCGGGCTCATCGCCCTGGCACTTGCCGCCGCGCTCTTCGTCTTCTGGCTCGACTTCGCGACCGACATGGCCGCCGCGGCCGGACTCGGCCCCGTCGGGTACGTGTTCCTGTGGCTCGCCTTCGGCGCCAACCTTCTGCTCTGGACCGCCGTCGGGCTGCTGCGCCTGGGGGACGACTCCGTCCGCGCCGTGCTGCGGCGCGGCACCGCGGCCGACGAACGCCGGGCCGTCCGCTCCCGCGAGCGCGTCCTCGTCGGCGCCGGCGGCCCCTCCGGGGACGCCGGGACCGAGGGCGACCACGCCCCGGAGGCCGGGGACGGCCCCCGGGACGCCACCATCGCCGTGGTCATCCCCGCCCACAACGAGGAACCGGTCATCCACGGGGCCATCGGCTCGGCGCTGGGCCTGTTCCCCCGGTGGGACATCTACGTCGTGTCGGACTCCTCCAAGGACTCCACCGCCGAGATCGCCGCCAAGACCGGCGTCAACGTCCTGGAGCTGCTCACCAACCGCGGCAAGGCCGGGGCCATCGAGGCCGTCATCGAGGAGTTCGCGCTCACCGAGAACTACGACGGCGTGCTCATCCTCGACGCCGACACCGAGCTCGACAAGGGGTACGTCGACGGGGTCCGGCGCCAGCTGCGCGACCCCAAGGTCGCCGCCGTCGCCGGGTTCGTGGTGTCGGAGTGGAAGCCGCGGGAGCGGACCTTCGTCGGCCGGATGATCTCCGCCTACCGCGACCGCCTGTACTTCATGCTCCAGTACTTCATGCGGTTCGGGCAGACCTGGCGCGGCACCAACGCGTCGTTCATCGTCCCCGGCTTCGCCAGCGTGTACCGCAGCGAGGCGCTGCGGGAGATCGAGGTCAACCCCGAGGGCCTGGTCATCGAGGACTTCAACATGACGTTCGAGGTGCAGCACAAGCGCCTGGGGCGGATCTCGATGCGGCCGGACACCAAGGCCTACAGCCAGGACCCGTTCACGTTCTCCGACTACCGCAAGCAGGTGGGCCGGTGGACGCTGGGGTTCTGGCAGACGGTGCGCAGGCACGGGATCTGGCCCAGCACGTTCTGGGTGTTCCTCGGGCTGTACATCCTCGAGGTCGTGGTGGTCTCGGTCATCCTGCTGCTGACCACGGTCATCGCCGTGTTCGTCCTGATCGGCACCATCGCCGGGGAGGCGTTCGTGTCGGTGCCCCTCGTGGGGACGTCGTTCACGGCGGTCACGGCGTTCCTGCCGCTGACGGCGCTGGCCATGGGCCTGCTCATCCCCGACTACATGCTCACCTGCGTCATGGCCGCGATCCGGCGGCGGCCGTCGTACCTCGTGTACGGGCTGCTGTTCTTCCCGATCCGGGTGGTGGACGCCTTCATCACGCTTCGGATGATCCCGCGGGCCTGGACCGCCCGGTCGGACGGCCGGTGGGCCAGCCCCGACCGCGTCTCGAAGAAGTGACACCGTGCGGCGCGGGGGCGCCGCGCGGTGTGGGGGACGGCACGTGGCACCCCGGGGACGGCCGGTTTCGGACAGCGTTTAGCCTCGGGAAAGGGCCCCGGATCTCCGCGGGGTGCGAGACCGTCCGAGTGGGTGTGGAGCAACGGTGGACAAGAGCCGTGTGTCGTTGGGGTTGTACCGGGTGCTGGCCTATGTGACCGGTGTCTTCCTGCTGGGCCTGACCTTCGTGGCCATGCCTGCCAAGTACCTCATCGGGGAGACCGCGCGGTTCTCCCTGATGCCGGCGCCGTTCGGCCTGGACCACTGGTTCGGGCCCGAGTCGCCGCTGATGCTGTTCATCGCCATGCCGCACGGCTACATCTACATGGTGTACGTGCTGGTGGTGCTGTGGGTCGCCCTGGACCGCCGCTGGAGCGCGCCCAAGACGCTCGGTGTGGTGCTGGCCGGCACCATCCCGATCCTCGGCTTCGTGGTCGAGCACCGTGTCGTGAAGGCGGAGAAGGCGAAGGAGGCCGGGGCGGCCGCCCCGGCTCAGGAGCCCGCCGCCGCCGGCTGATCCCCGGGCCGTTCCCCCGGACCCGCGGCCTCCTCCGACCGGGCCCCCTCCGCCTCGGAGGGGGCCTTCGTGTCGTCGGACACCCGCGCGTCCGCCAGCTCGCGCCGCATCAGCAGGACCCAGAACACCAGCGCGGAGACGCCGAACATCGCCCACTGGAAGGTGTAGCTCAGGCTGCGCCAGTTGACCGTGAACCCGGTGGGCGGCTCGGGCGGCGGCACCGGCGTGAGGCCCTCGGCCGCCGGGTCGCCCTCGGGCAGGATGACGTACCCCTCGTAGAGGGGGTGGTCCCACTCGTTGACCAGCAGCGAGGTGGCGATCCGCTCCACCGTCCCGTCCTCGGTGGCGACCGGGGTGAACCCGCCGTCGGAGACCGGCGGCAGCAGCCAGCCGGTGACGGTCACCTCCCCGCCCGGGACCTCGGGGGCCGCGGCGCCCTCGGGGATCCAGCCGCGGTCGACGGTGACGGCCGCGCCGTCGTCGGTGACCAGCGGCAGGATGACGTCGTGGCCGCGGGCGCCGTCCTCGGTGCGCGGCACCAGCAGCGTCTCCTCGGGGGAGTAGCGTCCGGTGACGGTGACCGCCGTGTTGGCGAAGGTCTCCGGGTGCATGTACTCGCCGGGTTCGAGGAGGTCGTCCAGCGGCACGGCGCCGGCGAGGTCCTCCACCGGGTTGGTGATGACCTCGCGGTCCGGCTCGAAGGCGCGGACGAACTGCCAGGCGGTGCCGGCGACGCACACCACGGCGACCAGGAGGATGCCGAGGTGGATGCCGAGCCATCGGGGACGGAGCAGCGGTGATCTCACCCGACCAGGCTATGTGCGCCTCCGGAGGAGTCGGTCATGACCCCGGGTTGACACTGCACGCGGTGGCTTGGGCCGGTATCGACGGAGGAATGGCGATCACTTTAAGTAAGTTCTCGTGACAGAGGGTTGTCTACCGAGGTCGGGGTGGGTAGTGTCTCTATCAACGCGGAACGACAAAGTCGCTCCGGGGCCCCAGGGCCGCCGAGCGCACCGAGCCGCCCGCGTGCGGACCTTCCAGGCCGCGACTCCAGGGGGGAGGAGTCGCAGGCCGCTTCCCAGGCGAGGGGCGCTTCCGTACTTTGAGGGGGGATGCGGAAGCGGCCCTCGCCGCCTTCGTGCGGCGGGGTGCGCCTTCGGGCGCACCCCGTACGCATGCCCGGGGTCACCGCCCGGGGTCACTGTGCGGCGGTCGCGGCGCGGCGGGCCTGGGGGAGCGTGTAGGCGAGGGCGACGCCGAAGCAGGCGGAGAGGGTGACGCCCAGCAGCAGGTCGGTGAGGACGGCGGCGAAGCCCATGCCGACCGCCAATCCGAGGGAGAGTCCGAGGGTCCAGTCCGGGGAGGTGCTCTGTGTCTTCGTCATGTGCACCATCCTCGCCGCCGGGCCGCGGGGCCGGTAGGCGCCGTTGTCACCGGCCCGGGATGACGGTTGTCACCCCGGGCGCCGGCATCCCTCACATGTCCTGTTCGGGGGCGGTGCGGGGGCTCAGCCCATGGTCTTCTGGCCGTCGAAGGACTCGCGGATGATGTCGGCGTGGCCGCAGTGCTGGGCGGTCTCTCGGAGGATGTGCAGGAGCACGTCGCGGACCGACCAGGAGGCGCCCTGCTCGAACCACGGGGCCTCCGGGAGCGGGTGGCTCTTCTCCAGGTCGGGCAGGGAGAGGACGTACTCCTCGGTCGCGGCCGCGACGAGGTCGTAGCGGGCGAGGGTGCCCTCCAGGGTCTCGCCGTCCAGCAGGTTGAAGCTGTCGGCCTGCTCCTGCCAGGAGGCCGGGTCCTCGTAGTCGACCGGCTCGGCGGGCGGGCCGTCCTGGGCGAACCGGATCCAGTTCTCCTCCATCTGCGTCACGTGCTTGACCAGGCCCGCCAGCGTCAGCTCGCTGTCGGTGGTGCGCCGGGTGGCCTGGTGGTCGTCCAGCCCCCTGACCGCGAACCGCAGGAAGTCGCGCTGGTCCGCGAGCATCTTCAGGATGGAGGTGCGCTCGGTGTCCGTCGCCATCGTGGCCGCCTTCTCTCTTCGCCGTCTCGGTGGTACCACCCTAGAAAGCGTGGAGGTCAGGTTCTGTCCTCCACCGGCGGCGGATACCGGTGGCCTCCCGGCGCTTGCGGATACCCTGGCGTTCTGGCGACCCGGAGGCCCCATGACCATTCCGCTCCAGTACCGGATCGACGGACCGCGGCACGCGCCCGTCGTGCTGCTCGTGCCGCCGTTCGGCACCACCATGTCGGTGTGGGAGCCGCAGATGCCCGAGCTGACCCGCAACCGCCGGGTCCTGCGGATCGACCACCGCGGCCACGGCTCCTCGCCGGCCGCGGCCGGCTCGTGCGGCATCGAGGACCTCGCGCTGGACGTGCTGGCGCTGCTGGAGAAGCTGGACCTGGCACGGGTGTCGGCGGTGGGCGCCGGGTTCGCCGCCTCGCTGGTGGTGTGGATCGCCGCCAACTCGCCGCGCACCCTGGAGCGGATCGCCCTGCTGGCCGCGGCGCCGCGCACGCCCCCCGCGCACCGGTGGAGCCGGCTGGCGGACCGGGCGCGCGAGGCCGGGATGGAGTCGGTGCTGGCCGACGTGTCGCTGCCGTGGTTCACCCCCGACATGGGGCGGGAGCGCCCCGACGTGGTGGAGCGGTTCACCGACGAGCTGGGCCGGATCGACCCGGCGACGTTCGCCTCGGTGTGCGACGCGGTGCACGCGATGGACCAGCGGCACCTGGTCGCGGGCGTGCGGGTGCCCGCCCTGGTCGTGTCGGCCGCGCACGATCCCCTGCTGCCGCCCGGGCACGGGCGCAGGCTCGCCGACGGCATCGCCGACTCCCGGTTCGAGGTCGTCGCGGGAGCCGCGCACCTGCTCGGTGTGGAGCGGGCGGACCGGGTCAACGAGCTGCTGGTGGAGCACGTGGCCCCGTGACTCAGATGAGCGGGCGGCTGACCTCCAGCAGGTAGCCGTCCGGGTCGCGGAAATGGGCGGCGCGGATCCCCCACGCCGTCCAGTCGCGCGGCGCCATCACCTGGCGCGCCCCGGCGGCGACCAGCCGGGCGGCGGTGGCGTCCACGTCGTCCACCTCGAACACCACGGCCATGCGGTCCTGGTGGGGCAGTCCGGGGTCGGCCGTGTCGGTCTCCAGCGCCTCGGCCATGACCTCGCGCTGGTTGAGCGCCAGGCGGGTGGTGGAGTCCACGTCGAACTCGGCGTAGCGGCTGTGCTCGTCACCGCGCAGCACGGGGAGCTTGAGCACGTCGGAGTAGAACCGGAAGCAGGCTTCGTAGTCGTCGACCAGTAGGCGGATGTAGCTGCAGCGCATCTCGGGGGCCTCCCAGCGGGGTCTGCGGTCGTCGGCACCAGTGTGGCGCCTCGGGGTGACGCCCTTCCTGAGTATCCGTACCCGGTTTCCGGGTCCAGGGGGGTGCCGACACGGTGGCGGGGGGATTTCCCGCTGCCGTCCGGATGCGGCCACGCCCCTGCGCCGAACTGTGCCTTCGCCGGGGATAGTCCATGTGCGGCGGTCCGTACCATCTCTACTTTCAGATGTAGTGCTTGTTCTGTCTGATGTAGTACATGTACTATCAACCGCAGTAGAGAGACGATGAAGGAGGTGCGGCCATGGCGGAAGCCGGTGTGCGATCGGTGGCCCGAGAGGTGTCGTACGGGACCCCCGAGCCGGCCGCGATCACCGTTCGCGGCCTGCGCATGAACTACGGGGCCACCGAGGTCCTGCGCGGTGTCGACCTGACCGCCCGCCGCGGCGAGGTCGTCGCCCTGCTCGGCCCCAACGGGGCCGGCAAGACCACCACCGTCGAGATCCTGGAGGGCTTCCGGGCCCGTTCCGCCGGCGAGGTCGAGGTGCTCGGCTCGGACCCGGCCCGAGGCGACGAGCGCTGGCGGTCCCGGATCGGCGTGGTCATGCAGTCCTGGCGCGACCACGCCGCCTGGAGGGTGCGCGACCTCGTCGACCACTTCGGCCGCTTCCACGCCCCCTACTCCGAGCCCGGCCGCCCGCGCCCCTACGACACCGACGAACTGCTGGAGTCCCTGGGCCTGGCCGAGCACGCCCACAAGCGGCTGCGCACCCTCTCCGGCGGCCAGCGGCGCCGCGTCGACGTCGCCCTGGGCCTGGTCGGCCGCCCCGAGCTGCTCTTCCTCGACGAGCCCACCACCGGCCTGGACCCCCAGGCCCGGCGCGACTTCCACGAGCTGGTCCACCGGCTCACCGACGAGGACGACACCACCGTCCTGCTCACCACCCACGACCTGGCCGAGGCGGAGAAGCTCGCCGACCGCGTCCTCATCCTCGCGGGCGGGCGCATCGTCGCCGACGGCAGCGCGGACCGGCTCTCCTCCCTGGTCGGCATGCAGAGCGAGGTCACCTGGAGCGTCGGCGGGGAGCGCCACGTGCACGCCACCGACGCCCCGGCCCGGCACATCGCCGAGCTGTACCGGGTGCACGGGGACGGGATCACCGACCTCAAGGTCCTGCGCCCCTCGCTGGAGGAGGTCTACCTGGACCTGGTCCAGCGCTCCGAGTCCGGCGACGCCGAGCGCGCCGCCGCCGAGTTCGCCGAGGAGATCCGATGAACCCCACCGCCCACGCCGTCCGCACCGGGTTCTCGCGCGGCTGGACCGAGTTCAAGAACTCGTTCGCCAACGCGGGCGAGGTGATCGGCGGCTACTTCGCGATGCCCCTCGTCTTCGTCGCCCTCACCCTGTTCGTGGGGGACGACACGGTGGAGGGCGCGGACGTCCCGGTCGCCGCGATGATGATGACCGGCGGCGTGACGATGCTGCTGCTCATGCTCGGCACCGCCACGGTCGCCCAGGTCATCGGCAGCGAACGCGAGGACGGGACCCTGCTGCGGGCCCGCGTCGCGCCCAACGGGATGGTCGGCTACGCGGTGGCCAAGACCTGGCACCTCGTCACCATGTCCGCGGCCGCCATGGCGTTCATGCTGCTGCCCGGCCTCCTCCTCGTCGACGGGTTCGCCGTCCAGGGGGTGTCCGGCGTGTTCACCCTGCTCTGGGTGTCGCTGCTGTCCATGACCGCCCTCGCGCCGATCGGCGCGATCATCGGGGCCACCCTGAGCAACCCGCGCACCGGCGTCGGCGTGATCATGCTGCCCGTCATGGGGCTGACCATGGTCTCCGGGGTCATGTTCCCGATCTCGGTGATGCCCTCCTGGCTCCAGACGCTCGCCCAGGTCTTCCCCGTCTACTGGTCCGGCATGGGCGTGCGCGCCGCGCTGCTCCCCGAGGCCCACGCCGCCGCCGAGCTCGCGGGGACCTGGCAGCTGCCGCAGGCCGCCGGGGTTCTGGCACTGTGGTCCGTGGTCGGGTTCGTGGCCGCGCAGTGGGTGCTGCGCCGGATGACCCGCAAGACGTCGGGATCGAGGGTCCAGCAGGCCCGGGAGAAGGCGATGCAGCGTGCCTACTGAGGAGAAGAAGGGCGGGGGCGGCCGCCGCGGCAGGGCGGCGGCCGGACCGGCCGAGGCCATCTACAACCGCATCGCGATGCTGCGGGCGGAGCGGGACGTCTCGCGGCGCCAGCTCGCCGAGGCGCTCGGGGTGCACTACCAGACGGTGGGCTACCTGGAGCGGGGCGAGTACAGCCCCAGCCTCCACCTGGCCCTGAGGATCGCCCGCTACTTCGAGGTCCCGGTGGAGGTCGTGTTCTCCACCGAGCCGTTCCCCCGCATCGGCGGTTGAGCCGCCGCACCCGACCGCACCACCACGAAGGATCGCCATGTTCATCGGACAGCCGAACAGCCGGACCCAGGAGCGCATCCGCTCCATGATCGAGAACCCGCGGCGCCGGGCGTTCTGGGCGGCGCGCTCGCGCCGCCGCGCGGCGGTGGCCGTCTTCGTCGCCCTCACCCTGGCGGCGGCCCTCTTCCTCGCCCTGCCCCTGGTCGTCGGCGCCTCGCTGTCGTTCGCCGGGATCGCCGGGTTCGTCGGGCTGCTGCTCGTGAGCGCGGTGCTGTCGACCCACATCAACATCGCCGCCCGCTGGGTGGTGGGCTACCACGGCCTGGACGAGTTCCAGCGGGCGGAGATGGACCGGGCCACCCGCCTCGGCCACCACGTGACGGCCGCCCTGGCGACCCTGCTGGTCGCGGTGACCGCCGGGTTCGCCACGGCGGCGCCCGGAACGGACATGGGGGCCGAGCTGCCGCTGGCCGTGCTGGCGCCGCTGGTGGTGGTCACCACGATGGCCCACGCCGCGTTCCCGGCCTGCTACCTGGCCTGGACCCGCCCCGACGAGCTCCCCGACGACGAGGACTGACGGCCGGGACCCCGGCGCGAAAAGGAGCACCATGAACACCCCCCGCCGTTCTGCCGACCTGTCCGACACGATCCTTCTCGAGAAGCTCGAGGAGCCCGGTGCCCGGGCCGTCTGGGCCCGCCGTTCCACCCGCCTGCGCCTGGTCGCGCTGGTTCTGGCCCTGACCCTGCTCGGCACGGCCGCGTTCGCCGTCATGGTGACCGCGCGGACGGGCGCGCTCGTCATCGCTTCGGCGCTGGCGCTGATCGTTGTGCTGGCCCTCCACACGTCCTTCGCTCAGCGGTTGAACGCCGGAGCCCGCGTGCTCAGGGGCTACGAGCGGGTGGTGGACGAGCGCCAGCGCGCGGAGATCGACCACGCCCGAGCCCTGGGCCACACGGTGACCGGTCGGGCGATGGCGGCCCTGGTGATGCTGGGCGGGATCGCCCACCTGGTCGCCGGGGACGTCCTGGGCGCGGTGGTGGAGGTGCCGGTCGGCCTGGCCGCCGCAGTCGCGTGGGTCGTGCTGGCGCTTCACAACCTTTTCCCCGCCTGCCATCTGGCCTGGGTCCAGCCCGATGAGGAGTGACGGATTTCCCCGTCAGCGCCTTGCCGCGTGGCGCCGACCGGTAGAACGGGTGCTGTGCGCGTATTCACCGAGGCCGAAGCCTCGAAGTGCTTCTGGGACCTGCTCGCAGCGGTGGAGGGCGGGGAGGTTGTGACCGTCACCCGTGAGGGCCGTCCCGTCGCCGAGATGTCGAAATACCGTCGGTGTGCGCTCACCGCCGGATCCGCGGAGCGACCTGGCGGGGAGCGCACGGACGGGGCCGGTCACCAGATGTCGGGGCCGGCCCAGCCGTAGGTGTCGCGGTGGGAGACGGCGGCGAGCTCGTCCTCGGAGAGGACGCGGGGCTCGCCGAGCCGGCGGGCGCGCAGGTAGGCGGCGCACAGCCAGTCGAGCAGGCGCAGGTTCTCCAGGGCGTGCTCCAGGCCCCGGCCCAGGGCGACCCCGCCGTGGTCGGCCAGCAGCGCGGCGTCGCGGCCCTTGAGGGCCTTGACCGCCTGGTCGGCGATGTCGCCGCTGCCGTAGAGGGTGTACGGGGTCACCGCGATCGCCCCGCCCAGGGCCGCGGCGCGGTGGTGGATCGGCGGCAGTTCGGCCAGCACCGAGGACACGGCGACGGTGTCGGCCGTGAACGCGTTGACCACGGCGCTCGTCTCCCGCCCGTGGTCGGCGGCCCGCCGGTGCACGGCCATGTGCAGGGTGGTCTCGGCCGCCGGGTCGCGGCGGCCCTCCAGCATCCGGTCGTCCAGCGCCATCACCGGGCAGTCGGCGGGCTGGACCTGGTCCAGGGGGACCCCGTGCGGGGTGACGACGACCAGGTCCCCGTTGCGGACGCTGAGGGTGGCGGATTCGCCGGGGGCGATACCGGGGAGTGCGGCGAGGGTCCGGGCGGCCAGGCAGACGTCCCGTCGTTCCTGCTCCAACAACATCTGGCGACTTCCTCGAGGGTGCGCGGTCGGACCCTGGGCGGGCCGTCGGTGCCGGACGCCCGTGAGCCGGGCGAACCACTTAGGTACACCTAAATGTACGTCAAAGTCTCTTCCCCGTATTCCCCAGGCCCGGGCGTGGGCTCCGCCCCCGACCGCCGCGGCGTGTGGTTCCTTACGCCTGGGTCACGTGGTGCGGACCACGGGTGACGACGCCTCTTGCGGTCATTCGCGCTGTTCAGGGCCTGTTCGTGGGCATTGTGACGCAGGTGCCCCATGGGGAGAGGTTGTTTGTGACCAGCGAACGAGGGCACACCGGGCCCGTGAACGAACGGCATGACACCCTCCCCGAGGCGCCCTACCTGGCGCCCCCGGGCTCGACCCGCGCCACCAGCATCCACATCGACGGGCAGTGGCGGGCCGCCCGCGACGGCCGGGTGCGGGAGATCATCGACCCCGCCGACGCGTCGGTGCTGACCGTCGTCAGCGAGGGCGGCCGGGCCGACACCGAGGACGCGATCGCCGCCGCCGGGCGGGCCTTCGCCGGCCCGTGGCGCGGCACCGCGGCGGGCGAGCGCGCCCGCCTGCTGGAGCGCATCGCCGACCTCCTCCAGCGGGACCGGGCCGACATCGCCCTGGCGGAGTCCCTCGACACCGGCAAGACGGTGGAGGAGGGCGGCATCGACGTCGACGACGTCACCGGGGTCTTCCGCTACTACGCGGGCCTGGCCGACAAGGACGCCGGCCGCCTGGTGTCCGCGCCCGAGGGGGTGCAGAGCCGGATCGTGTACGAACCCGTCGGTGTCTGCGGCCTCATCACCCCGTGGAACTACCCGCTGCTCCAGCTCTCCTGGAAGCTCGCCCCGGCCCTGGCCGCCGGGAACACCTGCGTGATCAAGCCCACCGAGGTCACCCCCGTCACCAGCCTCAAGCTCATGGAGCTGGTGGTGGAGGCGGGCGTCCCCGCCGGGGTTGTCAACCTGGTCACCGGCAGCGGGCCCGAGGCGGGCGCGCCCCTGTCGGAGCACCCCGGCGTGGACCTGGTGTCCTTCACCGGCGGCCTGGCCACCGGCCGGCTGATCATGGCCGCCGCCGCGCCCACGGTCAAGAGGGTCGCGCTGGAACTGGGCGGCAAGAACCCCAACATCGTCTTCCCGGACGTGGACCTGGACACCGCCGTGGACCATGCCCTCTCCGCCGCGTTCTTCCACTCCGGCCAGGTCTGCTCGGCCGGGGCCCGGCTCATCGTGCACGAGGACGTCCACGACGCCTTCACCGCCGAGCTGGCCCGCCGCGCCGACGCCATCCGCATCGGTCGCGGCCAGGACGAGGGGGTGCGCTGCGGCCCGCTGGTGTCGGAGCGGCACCGCGCCAAGGTCGAGGCCGCCGTCGCCCGCGGCGTCGAGGAGGGCGCGCGCATCATCGCGGGAGGCAAGCGCCCCGACGAGCCCGGGCTCCGGGACGGCTACTTCTACCGCCCCACCGTGTTCGTCGACTGCGACCGCTCCATGGACATCGTGCAGACCGAGGTGTTCGGCCCGGTCGTCACCGTCGAGCGCTTCCGCACCGAGGAGGAGGCGATCGCCCTGGGCAACGACACCGACTACGGGCTCTCCGGCGGCGTGTGGACGGACGACACCGCGCGCGGCGAGCGCGTGGCGGCGGCCCTGCGCCACGGCACCGTCTGGATCAACGACTACGGCCCCTACTTCCCCGGAGCCGAGTGGGGAGGCTTCGGCCGCAGCGGCATCGGCCGCGAACTCGGCCCGTCCGGGCTCGCCGAGTACCGGGAGGCCAAGCACATCTACCGCAACCTGGCACCCGAACCGCAGCGCTGGTTCGGCTGACCGCGAAGGCACGGGCCGGTTTCCCCGCCATCCCCCGGCAGAACAACGAGAGGAATCACGCCGTGTCCCACGACCGGACCTACGACTACGTGATCGTCGGCGGCGGCACCGCGGGGTCGGTGCTCGCCGACCGCCTCACCGAGGACCCCGACACCACCGTCTGCCTGATCGAGGGCGGCCCCGACGACCGGGACCTGGAGCACGTGCTCCGCCTGCGCGACTGGCTGGGCGTCCTCGACGGCGACCTCGACCTGAAGTACACGACCACCGAGCAGCCCCGCGGCAACTCGCACATCCTCCACTCGCGGGCCCGCGTGCTGGGCGGGTGCTCCTCCCACAACACGCTCATCAGCTTCCGGCCCTTCGCCGAGGACCTCGACGACTGGGTGGCCGCCGGGGCCGAGGGCTGGGACAACGCCACCGTGCAGTCCTACGCCGACCGGATCAAGTGCAACATCGTCCCGGTCGCCGACAAGGACCGCAACACCATGGTCCGCGACTGGGTGGAGTCCGCGGCGAAGGCCGCCGGGGTCCCGGTCGTCGAGGACTTCAACGCGCTGACCTCGCACGGCGGCGGGTTCTCCGGGGGCGCCGGGTTCCTGTCCATCGCCTACGACCCCTACACCGGGTACCGCTCCTCGGCGTCGGTCGCCTACCTGCACCCGGTCATGGACGTGCGCGACAACCTCACCGTCCTATTGGAGACCTGGGTGGACAGGGTCGTCCTGGACGGGGACCGCGCCACCGGGGTGGAGGCGACGGACGGGGACGGGACCCGTGTCTCGGTGTCGGCGCGGCGCGAGGTGATCCTGTGCGCGGGCGCCGTCGACACGCCCCGGCTGCTGCTGCTCTCCGGCGTCGGCGACACCGCGCACCTGCGCGAGGTCGGGGTGGAACCCCGCCACGACCTGCCGGGCGTGGGCGAGAACCTGCTCGACCACCCCGAGTCGATCATCATGTGGAGGACGAGCAGGCCGGTCCCGCGGAACACGGTGATGCACTCCGACGCCGCGCTGTTCGTCCGGCGCGACGGCTCCGATCCGCGCCCGGACCTGATGTTCCACATCTACCAGGTCCCCTTCGACGACAACACGAAGCGGCTGGGCTACACCTCCCCGCCCGACGGATACGCGGTCTGCATGACCCCGAACATCCCGCGCTCGCGCTCGCGCGGCCGCCTCTACCTGACCAGCGCGGACCCCCGGGACAAGCCCGCCCTGGACTTCCGGTACTTCACCGACCCCGACGGCTACGACGAGCGGACCATCGTCGACGGCCTCAAGCTCGCCCGGAGGGTGGCCGAGGCCGAGCCGTTCCGCTCCTGGATCGAGGCCGAGGTCGCCCCCGGCCCCGGGGTGCGGACCGACGAGGAGCTGTCGGAGTACGGCCGCCGCGCCGCCCACACCGTCTACCACCCGGCGGGCACCTGCCGGATGGGCGCCGCCGACGACCCGATGGCCGTGGTCGACCCGCGGCTGCGGGTGCGGGGCCTGCGCGGGCTGCGGATCGCCGACGCGTCCGTCTTCCCGACCCTGCCCACTCCCAACCCCATGGTCACGGTCCTGGCCCTGGGCGAGCGCGCCGCCGACCTGGTGCGCGAGGACCACCGCCGCGAGGAGGCCCGATGAGCGCCCCGACGACCGAACCCGCCACGCCGCCGGGCGGCGGGCGGGACGTCACCTTCTCCGTCCGCAACCTGTGGAAGATCTTCGGCAGGAACGCCGACACCGTCATCGGCAGCGGGCTGGAGCGGGCCGACCGGGACCGGATCAGGGAGGAGACCGGCTGCACCGTCGCTGTGCGCGACGTCTCCTTCGACGTCCGGCCCGGTGAGATCTTCGTGGTCATGGGCCTGTCCGGCTCGGGAAAGTCCACGCTCATCCGCTGCCTGACCCGCCTGATCGAGCCCACGTCGGGGCAGGTCCTGCTCGACGGCGAGGACATCGGCGAGGCCACCCCGCAGCGGCTGCGCGAGCTGCGCCGCCACAAGATCGCCATGGTCTTCCAGCACTTCGGGCTGCTGCCCAACCGCAGGATCATCGACAACGTGGCCTACGGCCTGGAGGTGCGCGGCATGGCGCGCCCCGAACGCTACGAGCGGGCCGAGCAGATGATCGGCATGGTCGGCCTGTCGGGCTACGAGGACTCCCGGCCGGGCGAGCTGTCCGGCGGCATGCAGCAGCGCGTCGGCCTGGCCCGCGCGCTGGCGGTGGACCCCGAGGTGCTGCTGTTCGACGAGCCGTTCAGCGCCCTGGACCCGCTCATCCGCCGCGACATGCAGCAGGAGGTCGTCCGGCTCCAGCGCGAGCTGGCCAAGACCTCGGTGTTCATCACCCACGACCTCCAGGAGGCGCTCAAGCTGGGCGACCGCATCGCCATCATGCGCGACGGCGAACTCGTCCAGGTGGGAACCCCGGAGGAGGTGGTGGGGCGGCCGGCCGACGCGTACGTCGCCGACTTCACCTCCGACGTCGCCCGCACCACCGTGCTCACGGCCCGCTGGCTGGTGCGCGACCCCTTCCCCGAGGAGAGCACCGACGGGCCGGTGACCGAACCCGGCACCGTGCTGGCGGAGGTGCTGCCGATGCTCGCCGCCAGCACCGCCCCGGTTCGGGTGGTGGAGGACGGCCGGCTGCTCGGCTACGTGGGCCGCGACGACGTGCTGCGCGCCATCGCCGAGGACCAGCTGGCCGACGCCTCCGTGGCCGCCGCCATCGAGGAGGAGACGGTGGGCGAGCTGTCCGAGGACCTCGTCGACCACGGCTCCGACAACCCCGCGGCCGACACCGCCCCGGACGGCCCGCATGGCCCCACCGGTCTTGGCGCCTCCGGTAGTCCCGTCGGACCCACCAGTCCAGGCGGGCCCGGTAGCCCCACCGATCCCGGTGGCTCCGATGACCCCCTTGGCTCTGGTGGCCTCACCGGCCCCGACGTTCCTGGTGGCCCCGACCGCCTGGGAGGTCCCACCGGTCCCGGCGGCCCCACCGACACCGGCGGGCCCGGCGGCTCCGGTCGGTCGGGGGAGGGAGGTCCGGCCGGGGCCTCGGCGGTGCCGGCGCCTCCTGGGGCCCCGGCGGCCTCCGGCTCCCCGGACGGCCCGGAGGCCCCAGGCTCCCGGCGGGTCCCGCAGGCCCCGGCCGGGACCGACCCCGCGGGGCACGGGGGTCCCGCGCCGACCGGGTCGGGTGGCTGACATGGCCGTGACGACCCCGGCGGGGGGAGCCGGAGCGTCCGACCCGATGCTCCGGGAACGGGCGGGCCGGCCCCGGGCGTCCGCGCGCCGGGACCCGGCCGCGGCGCTGCGGTCCCCGTGGGTCCTGGCGCCGGCGGTGTTCGCCGTCCTGGTGGCGGGATACTGGGCGGCGCGCCTGGCCTGGGGCGGCGGACCCGGCTTCCCGACCGGCACCGGTGAGCGGTTCATGGCGTGGCTGGACGGGATCTACGCCTGGATCGTCGTCAACCGCAACGACAGCCCGCTGTTCCTGTACTTCTTCAACTACATCTCGGTGGGGCTGGGATCGGCCGTCGTGCTGATCAACCGGTTCCTGGAGTTCCTGACCTGGCCCGGGGTGACCGTGCTCGGCACCATCGTCGCCTGGCGGGTGGCCGGGTGGCGGATCGCGCTGCTGGTCCTGGCCACCTTCGGGGTGTTCGCCCTGACCGGGCTGTGGGACGAGTCGATGCGGACGCTGGCGCTGATCATCACCTCGGTGTCCATCGCCCTGCTGGTCGGCGTCCCGCTGGGCGTCCTGGCGGGGCGCAGTGACGGCTTCCACCGGGCGGTCCGGCCGGTGCTGGACTTCATGCAGATCATGCCGGCGTTCGCGTACCTGCTGCCGTTCGTGCTGCTGTTCGGCATCGGCGACCCGGCGGCGGCCGTGGTCACCGCGGTCTACGCGATCCCGCCCGCGGTGCGCATCACCGCCCTGGCCATCCGCGAGGTGCCCCGGGGCGCGATCGAGGCGACCACCTCGCTGGGGTCGACGCCCTGGCAGATCCTCACCAAGGTGCAGCTGCCCAGCGCCCGGCGCACCATCCTGCTGGGCGTCAACCAGACCATCATGCTGGCCGTGTCCATGGTCGTCATCGCGTCGGTCATCGGCGCGGGCGGCCTGGGCGACGCCATCTACCAGGCCCTCTCCAAGGTCAACGTGGGGCAGGCGCTCCAGGCCGGGCTGGCGATCGTCATGCTCGCCATCGCCATGGACCGGGTGACCGGCGCCGTCGGGCACGGCTCGCGGGGTGCGAACAGGCTTCCCGAGCGGTACCGGCTGCCGCTGCTGGGGGCCGACCTCGCCGTCCTCATCACCACCGTGGCGGTGTGCCGCCTGGTGGGGGTGGAGGGCTGGCCGCGCGACCTGTCCGTCGACATCAGCGGCCCGGTGAACGCCTTCGAGGACTGGCTCCAGGCGGTGGTCGGCCCGTTCACCACGGCGCTGGGCACGTGGACCCTGGACTGGGTGCTGGGCCCGCTGAGCGAGCTGCTGGGCGGCTCGCCCTGGTGGCTGGTGATCCTGTGCGCCACCGCGCTGGGGTGGGTCTTCGGGGGGTGGCGCGTCGCGCTGGTCTCCGCCGGGTCGTTCGCGGTCGTCGGCCTGCTCGGGGTGTGGGACAACGCCATGGACACGCTGTCCCAGGTGCTGGTGGCGTCGGTGCTCACCGTCGCGCTGGGCGTGGTCGTCGGGGTGCTGATGTCGCGCAGCGACGTGTTCGCCGCGATCCTGCGGCCCGTTCTGGACGCCATGCAGACCCTGCCGCCGTTCGTGTACCTCATCCCGGCGGTGGCGCTGTTCGGCATCGGGCGGGTGCCCGCCCTGGTGGCGGCGGTCGTCTTCGCGCTGCCGCCGGTGATCCGGCTGGTCGACGACGGGATCCGGGGGGTGTCCCCGGCCTCGCTGGAGGCGGCCGCCTCCCAGGGCTCCACGCGGTGGCAGCTGCTGACCAAGGTCGAGCTTCCGCTGGCGCGCGGCTCGCTGCTGCTCGCCGTCAACCAGGGGCTCATCCTGGTGCTGTCCATGGTGGTCATGGGCGCCCTGGTGGGCGCCGGGTCGCTGGGCTTCGACGTGGTGTTCGGCCTGGCGCAGAACGAGCTGGGGCTGGGTCTGGCCTCGGGCCTGGCCATCGTGTGCCTGGGCCTGTTCCTGGACCGGGTCACCCAGGGAAGGAGGGTGCAGCGTGCGTAGGGGACCCCTCGTCAGGATCCTGGCGGCCGCGACCGCGGCGGCCCTGGTCTCCTCCTGCGCGGTGCGCACCGACCAGCTCGCCCGGGACCCGGGCACGGTGCGCATGGCGCTCAACGGCTGGGTGGGCTACGAGGCCAGCGCCGAGGTGCTCGCGTACATCCTCCGCGAGGAGATGGACTACCAGGTGCAGCTGGTCCGGGTGGACGAGCAGCCGTCCTGGCAGGCCATCGACCAGGGCGTCATCGACGTCATCGTGGAGAACTGGGGCCACGAGGACCTCATGGAGCTGTACGGCCCCGAGGGCAACGGCACCGCGGTCGACGGCGGCCCCAACGGCAACGAGGGCGTGATCGGCTGGTACGTGCCCGCCTACGTGGCGGAGGAGTACCCGGAGATCACCACGCTGGAGGGGCTGCGGGAGAACACCGACGTCTTCCGCACCGCCGAGACCGGGGACCGGGGGGAGTTCCTGGGCGGCGCGCCCGGGTTCGTCACCCAGGACCAGGGGATGATCAATGCCTTCGGTCTGGACCTGGAGATCGTGTTCGCCGGGTCCGAGCCCGCGCAGATCACCGAGGTGCGGCGGCGGTACGCGGCCGGGGAGCCGGTGCTCTTCTACTTCTACGACCCGCAGTGGCTCCAGGAGGAGCTGGACCTGGTCAAGATCGACCTGCCGGACCACGAGGAGGGCTGCGACGCCGACCCGGACTCGGTGCCCTGCGACTACCCGGCCTACGACCTGAACAAGATCTTCCGGGCCGGGTTCGTTGAGGAGAACGACCCCGCCTACCGGTTCCTCGACAACTGGACGTGGACCAACGCGGACCAGAACGAGGTGGCCCGGATGATCGCCGACGAGGGCCTGGACCCCACCGAGGCGGCCGAGATCTGGGTCCGGGAGAACCCGGACGTGTGGCGGCCGTGGCTCCCGGAGGGCTTCGGGAACCGCTGACCGCGGTGTGAGGGGCGGGTCGCGGTTGCGACGCGGCCCGGTCACGGCAGGCATGACGAGGGGTTTCGGGGGAATCGGGGTATTCGTGCCCCTTGCCCGTGCGAGCGCAGCACATGAGAATCATTCATGTTCGCTGGTGCGGGCGCCGACCCCCGGGAGGACCATGCGCTGGGACCGATTCGCCGTCGCGGTGGGAACGGTGCTGTTCCTGGACGCCCTGCGGGTGTTCCTGCCCTCGCTCACCACCCTCTTCGGGCGGGCGGGGGAGACCCCGGCCGAGCTGATGGGCCTGTACGCCCTCGCCTGGTTCCTGGCCCCCGTCCCCTTCGTCGCCGCGGCCCGGTACCTGGACCCCTGGCGTACCGCCCTGGCCGCGGGCGCCGTGCTCGCGGCCGGGCGCCTGGCCCTCCAGGCCACCGACGGCGGAGCGCCGCAGCTGTACCTGGCGTCGTTCCTGGTGGGCACCGGCACCGTGTGGCTGACCGCGTCCGCCATGACCGCCGTCGACCGGCCCCGGACCACCGGGCACGGGGTGATGGTCGGCGTCGTCACCGGCGTCGCCGCCACCGCCGTGATCCACACCCTCCTCAACACCGTCGACCTCGCTTGGCGCGACGGCCCCTGGGCCTGGGCCGGGGTGCTCGTCGAGGTCGCCCTGTTCGCCTGGGCCGCCGCCGGGACGCACCGGCACGGGTCGGGCCACACCGAGCCCCGGCCCGCACCCGCCCGGGCCTGGCTCGCCCTGGGCCCGCTGCTGTTCCTCTCCGGCCTGTACACCGCCAACCCGGCCGTGGGCGAGGTCATCGGCCAGACACCGGTGGCCGCCGCGCTCGTGGCCACCACCGCCGTCCTGTCCGTGATGGTCGCGGCCGACCCGCGCTGGTCCACCGGGCACCCGGCTGCCCCGTTCGCCGTCCTGGCCGGGGCGCTCGCCGTCCTGGCGGCGTCGCCCACCGAGTTCGGCGGCGTCCCCGGAGTGTGGCCCGCCTGGGCGCTCGCCGCCCTGCCGATCGGCCAGCTCGCCCTGGCGGGCTGCGCCGGGTGGGCGGTCCACCGCACCGGCCGGCCGACGCGCGCGGCCACCGGGTGGGCGGCGTTCGGCGGGCTGTTCCTGCTGGCGGTCGCGGTCTTCGGGTTCTACGCCGCCTACGACCTGTACTACGACAACACCGCGGTGCCGTTCCTGGCCCTGGTGCCCCTCGCGATCGCCATGAGCGGCCGCGGCCCCGTCCCGGCCCGCGCCGGGCGCCCCTGGCTGACCGCGGGGGCGGCCGCGCTGGCCCTGGTGCTGACCGTCGCCGTGCCGTCCTGGCACGCGTCCTTCCGCAGCGGGGCGGAGCGGGCCCACGAACCCGTGTCGGGGCTGCGGCTGGCCGCCTACAACGTCCGCATGGGCTTCGGCATGGACGGGCGCTACGCCCTGCACGAGCAGATCGCGCTGCTCCGCCAGGACGTCCCCGACATCGTCGTGCTCAGCGAGGTCGACCGCGGGTGGCTGCTCAACGGCGGCCACGACGCGCTGTCCCTCACCGCCGAGCAGCTGGGCATGACGGCCTACTGGGCGCCCGCCGACGGGCCGCTGTGGGGCGACGCCCTGCTCACCTCCCGCGAGGTCACCGAGGTGCGCGGGCACGCCCTCACCCCCAGCGGGCCGACCGGCGCCCAGGCGCTGGAGGCCGTCGTGCGGTGGGACGGCGGCACCGAGGTCAGCGTGATCGCCACCCATGTGCAGCCGCGGACCTACGACTTCACCGCCGAGAGCGCCCGCGCCCAGCTGCACGACCTCGCGGCGATCGTCGAGGGGGCCCGGGCCGAGGGGCGGCCGGTGGTCCTGGCCGGGGACCTCAACATCGAGCCGGGGGACCCGGCGTGGTCGATCCTCACCGACGCGGGCCTGCACGACCCCTTCGACCGGCCCTTCAACACCATCCCGACCCTGGCGGGGGAGCCCGCCGAGATCGACCACATCCTCGTCACCGAGGAGTTCGCCGCGGCGAACCCGGACAACCCGGACGTGCCGTACTCCGACCACCGGATGGTCTCGGTCGACCTCGCGCTGGAGTGATCAGCGGCCGGGGCGCTCGTACCGCAGCCGCCGGGCCACCCAGTACACGTTCACGCAGGACGCCGCGAACCCGGCGGCCAGCACCACCACCAGCCACACGGGCGCGTCCATGACCACCGACGCCGCCGTGCCCGCCGCCAGCACCAGGCAGCCGAACACCGCCAGCACCAGCCGGAACCCCAACGCGCTCGCCGGGCGCTCCGGACTGCCCAGCGGTCCCTTCAACCGTCCCCGGCGCAACTTCTCGCGTCCCACGGCGACCACCTCCGGTCCTTACCACTACCCCTACCCCCGCCGGCCCCACACCCGGCCCCCGCACAACGCCGCGGGGGCGGGACACCGTGACGGTGTCCCGCCCCCGCGGGGCGAAGCGTTCCTACAGGTCGCCCAGGAGGGCGGGGAGGGCGGACTCGTAGGCCCCGCGCAGCTCGGCCAGCGGCACCTCCACGGCGCCGCCCGCGTGCGACACCACCAGGGCGTCGCCGCCCACGGTGCCGATCTGCTCCACCGGGACCCCGTGCCGGGCCGCCAGCGCCACGAACTCCTCCTCGTCGCCCGGGGCCACTGCCACGACCGCGCGGGCGCCGGACTCGCTGAACAGGGCGGTGAACACGTCCTCGGACACCGTCACCCGCACGCCCGTGCCGCCGCGCAGCGCCGACTCGGCCAGGGCCACGCCCAGGCCGCCGTCGGACAGGTCGTGGGCGGCCCGGGCCAGCCCGCGCTCGGCGGCCTCGGCCAGCACCTCGCCCAGCGCCGCCTCGGCGGTCAGGTCCACCCGCGGCGGCAGCCCGCCCAGGTGGCCGTGGACCGTGTCGGCCCACGCCGAGCCGCCGAACTCCGGCCGGGTCTCGCCGAGCAGGAACACCCGCGCGCCCTCGGAGTCGAACGCCGACTTCAGGCGGGTCCGCACGTCGTCGATGACGCCCAGCACGCCGATGACCGGGGTCGGGTTGATCGCCACGTCGCCGGTCTGGTTGTAGAAGCTCACGTTGCCGCCGGTCACCGGGGTGCCCAGCGCCTTGCAGGCGTCGGCCAGGCCGCGGGTGGACTCGGCGAACTGCCACATGACGCCCGGGTCCTCCGGCGAGCCGAAGTTGAGGCAGTTGGTCACCGCGAGCGGCCGGGCGCCGGTGGCCGCCACGTTGCGGTACGCCTCCGCGTACGCCAGCTGGGTGCCCGTGTACGGGTCCAGGCGGGTGTAGCGGCCGTTGCCGTCGGTCGACAGCGCCACGCCCCGGTGCGAGTCGTCGGCGATGCGGATCATCCCGGCGTCGTGCGGGGTCGACACCACGGTGTCGCCGCGCACGTAGCTGTCGTACTGCTGCGTCACCCAGCTCGGGTCGCCCACGCCCGGGGCGCCGAGCACCCGCAGCAGCTGCTCGCGCAGCTCCGCGTCGGTCGCGGGGCGGGGCAGGGCCCCGGCGTCGTCGGCCTGGAGCGCGTCCTGCGACTCCGGACGGGAGTAGGGGCGCTCGTAGACCGGGCCCTCGTCGGAGGCGGTCCGCGGCGGCATGTCCACCACGGTCTCCCCGTGCCAGGTCATGACCAGGCGCCCGCCGCGCTCGGCCTCCTCGTCGGTGACGTCGGTGACCTCGCCGATCTCGGTGGCCAGGATCTGCCACTTGTCGCAGATGGCCAGGAACTCGTCCATCTTGGCCGGCTCGACGATGGCCATCATGCGCTCCTGCGACTCGCTCATGAGGATCTCCTCGGGAGTGAGCCGCGGGTCGCGCAGCGGCACCCGGTCCAGCCGGATGTTCATGCCGCCGGTGCCGCCCGCCGCCAGTTCGGTGGTGGCGCAGGAGACGCCCGCCGCGCCCAGGTCCTGGATGCCCACGACCAGGTCCTTGGCGAACAGCTCCAGGCTGCACTCGATGAGCAGCTTCTCCATGAACGGGTCGCCGACCTGGACGCTGGGCCGCTTGGCGTGCGACTCGTCGTCGAAGGTGGCGCTGGCCAGCACCGACGCGCCGCCGATGCCGTCGGGGCCGGTGGTGGAGCCGAACAGCACCACCTTGTTGCCGGGGCCGGGCGCCTGCGCCAGCTTGATGTCCTCGTGCTTCATCACGCCCACGCACAGGGCGTTGACCAGCGGGTTGCCGATGTAGCCGGGGCCGAAGCCGATCTCGCCGCCGATGTTGGGCAGGCCCAGGCAGTTGCCGTAGAAGGAGATGCCCGAGACCACGCCCGGCAGCACCCGCTTGGTGTCGTCGGCGTCGGCCGGGCCGAACCGCAGGGCGTCCATGACCGCCACCGGGCGGGCGCCCATGGTGAGGATGTCGCGGACGATGCCGCCCACGCCGGTGGCCGCGCCCTGGTGCGGCTCCACGTAGGAGGGGTGGTTGTGCGATTCGATCTTGAAGGTCACCGCGCGGCCGTCGCCGACGTCGACCACACCGGCGTTCTCGCCCATGCCGACCAGCAGGGCGTCGCTCTGGGGGGCCTTCTCGCCGAACTGGCGCAGGTGCACCTTGGACGACTTGTACGAGCAGTGCTCGCTCCACATGACCGAGTAGATGGCCAGCTCGGAGGAGGTGGGGCGGCGGCCCAGGATCTCGCGGACCCGCTCGTACTCATCCTTCGCCATGCCCAGTTCGGCGTACGGCTGAGGCGTGTCCGGGCTGCTCTGCGCCACGGCGACGGTGTCGAGACGAGGTACTTCAGACATGCGTGGTTCCGTTCGGGATGTGCTGGTGTGAGCCGGGCCGCGGCGTCCGCCGACCGGCGCGGAAGGTCGTGGGCGGGGTCATCGGGTGAGGTCCGCGTAGCGGAGCATCAGCACCGCGGGGTCCCCCGCGTTGCCCGTGGAGGAGTCGGCGATCATGACGGTCTCGTCGGTCAGCACGGTCTGCTCCGGCGGCACGTCCTCGGGCGACTCGGCGCCCTCGGGGAGCATGATCTTCCAGTCCCGGTCCAGCAGGTGGTCGTAGACCTCCTGGACGGTGGCCCGGGCGTCCTCGGTGACCTCCTCGTCCTCGGTGAGCACGGTGACCAGCCGGGCGCAGCCCTCCTGCCGGCAGTACACGTCGGTCTCCGGGTCGGAGACGTAGGCCAGGCCGGGAGGAGGGTCGCCGAGCGACGAGGCCTCGGGCACGTCCGGCGCCTGGGCGGGCGGGGCCGTGCCCTCCTGCCCGGTCTGCTGCGCACCGGGCGGTACGGCGCCCAGCGAGTTGAACAGGCCGACGGCGGCCGACACCACCAGGCCCACGACGACGATGGAGGCGAGTACGTACATCGTGGTCCGGGAGCGCAGGAGCGCCATCATCGCGAGGATCGTCCCCTTGTCGGTGTGCGGTGGGACCGGGCCGGGCTCAGACGCCGGCCGGGCTCTTGGCGCCCAGGTGGGCGAGGATCGAGGTGAAGAAGCCCAGGCCCTCGGTGGAGGGGCCGGTCAGCGCCTCCACGGCGTGCTCCGGGTGCGGCATGAGGCCGACGACGTTGCCGTGCTCGTTGGTGATCCCGGCGATGCCGCGGCGGGAGCCGTTGGGGTTGGATCCGGCGTACCGGACCACGACCCGGTTCTCCGCCTCCAGGGCGTCGAGGGTGGCCTCGTCGGCGACGTAGCTGCCCTCGCCGCTCTTGAGGACGACCAGGATCTCCTGCCCCCCGGCGTAGTCGCCGGTCCAGGCGGTGGCGGTGTTCTCCACGCGCAGCCTCTGCTCGCGGTTGACGAAGCGCAGGGTGGAGTTGCGGGTGAGCGCGCCCGGCAGCAGGTGGCTCTCGCACAGGATCTGGAAGCCGTTGCAGATGCCCAGGACCGGCAGGGCCCCGGAGCGGGCGGCCGGGACGAGCTCGGACATCAGCGGCGCGAAGCGGGCGATGGCGCCGCAGCGCAGGTAGTCGCCGTAGGAGAAACCCCCGGGGAGGACGACCGCGTCGACTCCCCTGAGGTCGGCGTCCGCGTGCCACAGGGCGACGGGCTCGGCGCCCGCCAGCGCGACGGCGCGCGCGGCGTCCTTGTCGTCGAGGGAACCGGGGAAGGTGACGACGCCCACACGGGCTGTCATGAGCACACTCCGAGTCGTTGGTCGGGTCCCTCCCCGCGGCTGCGGGGAGTTTCGGCGAGGAGGCTGGCGGCGCCTGTCCGGCCCCGAGGGGGGCACCGCGTCCGCACTTGGCAGCGTACCCGCTCACCTGTGCTCGGGTACGACCCTCACCCCTGTTCCGCGACTCCCGTTCGTACGATTCTCCCGATTCCAGCGGCTCGGGAGGGCCCGCGGGTGTACGACCCGACAGGTGCCGTGGTGTGCGACACAGTGGCGGCGGGGATGCCGGCGGGTCCTCCCGGGACCCCTCAGACCCGGTCCAGGGCCAGGGCGCCGAACTGTGCGGGGACGCCCCCGGCCGCGGCGCTCTCGGGGTCCGCGTCGCAGTTCGCCCGGCGTTTGCGCAGGAGCACGGTGATCCGCGGCTCCCCCTCGAAGGACACCTCGTCCATGAGGCGGCGCATCAACAGAATGCCCCTACCCGATTCTGAGTCCAGTCCGGGTAGGGGCGGCGGGCGTTCCGAGGCGAAACGGGCGGCGAGCGCTTCGGGGTCCGGCGCTCTCCCGGTATGGGAGATGCGGACCTCGCACCAATGCCGGTCGATCTCGGCGTCCACCCGGTAATCGGAGGAGGGACCCCCGTGCTCCACGGCGTTGGCGCAGGCCTCGGAGGAGGCCAGCAGGAAGTCGTCGACACAGTCCCGGCACATTCCGGCCCGGAACAGGAGTGTTCCGAGGATGTCGCGTACGACCGCGACCGTGTACGCCCGCCGCGGCAGGGAGATCGAGAAGACGGCGTCCATGAAATAACACCTCTCGTGCTCCGTCGTCGGTCATGGGCCCGGCACGTCAAGGAACCTTCCCGAGGGCGGCGGACGTAAAACGACCGGCGGCGCCCTCATGGGACGCCGCCGGTCTTTACATTGCACATCCGGCGCTAAGGGCACTTCTCGCGCTTTTGGGCGAAGGCCGTTAATCCGGCATCTCCGTCCGCTGCCGTGAAGCGCGGCGCGGGGCCGGGAGGGTCAGGAGGCCACGTGGACCCGGAAGTCCTCGATCACGGTGTTGGCGAGCAGGGTCTCGGCCAGGCGGCGGACGTCGGCCAGCTTGGCCTCGTCGACCTCCCCCTCGACCTCGACCTCGAAGCGCTTGCCCTGGCGGACCTGTTCGATCCCCTCGAAACCCAGGCGCGAGCAGGCGCCGGCGATCGCCTGGCCCTGCGGGTCCAGGATCTCGGGCTTGAGCATGACGTCAACAACGACGCGGGCCACAGGGTCCTCCACAAGAGAAATGGGTGTGCCGCCCTCCTCGTCCGCTCCCGGCTCCCCGGCCGGGCGGACGCCTCTCCGTACTGCTCGGAGCGGGCGACGCCAGAGTACGGCACGCGCGGGGGCCGCCGGTGCGGGTGAGTCCTTCGTCACCCCGGCCCGCCGCGTGGCCGGAACCGGCCGGGGAATACCCGGAGCGCCTGCGGGTAGTGGGATCCGGGGATGTTTACCGCAACCTGAACCCCGCAAGCGAGTGTTTCGGTACGTTCGTGACTCGGATCACCACGATTGATGTCATCATTGAGAGCACAAGGTGGCGTCTAACAGGGTGGAAGTGATCGTCCGGTCGTCCTGAGGGGGAATCTTGACGACTATCGAAATGGAACCGATCGCCGCGCGGAACAGTGACGGGCAGGAGCCCGAAGAGGCTTTGGACTTCGCCACCGCCGTCACGCCGTTCGCGGACCAGCTCTATCCCACGGCCCTGCGGATGACCCGCAATCCGGCCGACGCAGAAGACCTCGTCCAAGAGACGTTCGCCAAGGCCTTCGCCAATTTCCACCAGTTCCGCGCCGGCACCAATCTGCGTGCCTGGCTCTACCGGATCTTGACCAACACCTTCATCAACAGCTACCGCAAGAAGCAGCGCGAGCCGCGCCAGGAGACCACCGACGAGATCAAGGACTGGCAGCTCGCCGCCGCCGAGGCGCACACGTCCTCGGGCATGCGGTCGGCCGAGAACGAGGTCCTGGACCACCTGCCCGACTCCGACATCAAGCAGGCGCTCGCGCGGCTGCCGGAGGAGTTCCAGGAGGTCATCTACCTCGTCGACATCGAGGGCTACGCCTACAAGGAGGTGGCCGAGCGCATGGGCACCCCGCTGGGGACCGTGATGTCCCGGCTGCACCGCGCCCGGCGCCAGCTCCGCGAGATGCTGGCCGACTACGCGCGCGACCGCGGCATGCGGGTCCCCGCCGCCCGCTGACCGCGCCTCTTCGGAACGGCACCGCGCGGGAGGGCTGGAACCCCGCCCCCGCCCGGCGCCGAGGTCCGCGACCCCGCCCCCCCGGAGGGTTTTCGGACCGACCGCTCCGCCACGCTCCGTGGCCGGACCCGGCCGCCCGTCGCTCCGCGGCCGGACGTTGCGCAAGCCGACGACAAAGTCGTCGGAAGACCTTGTACATGCTAGGAAGCCCTGCTAATCGGGCTGGTCCGGCATCGGGGAACATGGATCCGCGGCGTAAAAGGTGATGGCCGGGTCTTGCGCTCGCCAGGGTGAGTTCTGTCACCATATGGTGAGGTCCGCCGTACACCCATCACCCCGGGTGCACGTGCGGCGATCCGGCCGATCAGCGCCCACCCGCGCGAAACCGGCCCCGAGTACCGAGGAGCGACGTGTCGGACACCACCGTGCACGAGGAACCGGAGCTCATCCAGCTCCTGACACCGGAAGGGGAACTGACGGGGCACCCCGACTACCCCCTGGAGATCACCGCGGACGAGATCCGCGACCTGTACCGGGACCTGGTCCTGGTGCGCCGCTTCGACGGCGAGGCCGTCTCCCTGCAGCGCCAGGGGGAGCTGGGCCTGTGGGCCTCGCTCCTGGGCCAGGAGGCCGCCCAGATCGGCTCCGGCCGCGCCCTGCGCGGGACCGACATGGCCTTCCCCTCCTACCGCGAGCACGGCGTCGCCTGGTGCCGCGGCGTGGAGCCCAAGGAACTGCTCGGCATGTTCCGGGGCGTCACCAACGGCGGCTGGGACCCCCACGAGCACGGGTTCCACCTCTACACGATCGTCATCGGCAGCCAGGCCCTGCACGCCACCGGCTATGCCATGGGCGTGCAGCGCGACGGCGCCGTCGGCGAGGACGGCACCGCCGTCATCACCTACTTCGGCGACGGGGCCACCAGCCAGGGCGACACCAACGAGGCGTTCAACTTCGCCTCGGTGAACAACGCCCCCGTGGTCTTCTTCTGCCAGAACAACCAGTGGGCCATCTCCGAGCCGCTGGAGCGCCAGGCCCGCGTGCCCATCTACAAGCGCGCCTCCGGCTTCGGCTTCCCCGGCCTGCGCGTGGACGGCAACGACGTGCTGGCGGTCCTGGCCGTCACCCGGGCCGCGCTGGACAACGCCCGCGAGGGCAACGGGCCCACCCTGGTCGAGGCGTTCACCTACCGCATGGGCGCCCACACCACCAACGACGACCCGACCCGATACCGCAACGCAGCCGAGCTGGACGAGTGGAAGGCCAAGGACCCGATCCTGCGGGTGCGCCGGTACCTGGAGAACAACGGGCTGGCCGACGAGGAGTTCTTCGCCTCGGTCGACGCCGAGGCCGACGCCCTGGGCGAGAAGGTCCGCACCCAGTGCCGGAGCCTGCCCGACCCCGAGCCGCTGGACATCTTCCACGAGGTGTACGCCGAGCCCAACGTCCACATCGACCGCCAGCGCGCGGAGTACGCCGATTACCTGGCCTCCTTCGAGGCGGAAGGGGTCCGATAGGCCATGACCAACCTCACCATCGGCAAGGCCATCAACGCCGGCCTGCGCGCGGCCATGGAGCACGACCCCAAGGTCCTCGTCATGGGCGAGGACGTCGGCCGGCTCGGCGGCGTCTTCCGGGTGACCGACGGCCTGCACAAGGACTTCGGCGCCGACCGGGTCATCGACACCCCCCTCGCGGAGTCGGGCATCGTCGGCACCGCCATCGGCATGGCGCTGCGCGGCTACCGCCCCGTGGTGGAGATCCAGTTCGACGGGTTCTTCTTCCCGGCGGCCAACCAGACCTTCACCCAGCTCGCCAAGATGCGCCGCCGCTCCGCGGGCGCCCTCAGCGTGCCCCTGGTCATGCGCATCCCCTACGGCGGCGGCATCGGCGCCGTGGAGCACCACAGCGAGTCGCCCGAGTCGTACTTCCTGCACACTGCGGGCCTGCGCGTGATCAGCGTCGCCAACGCCGTGGACGCCTACTGGATGATCCAGCAGGCGATCCGCAGCGAGGACCCGGTGATCTTCCTGGAGCCCAAGCGGCGCTACTACGAGAAGGCCGAGGTGGACACCGAGGCGTCCATCGCCGAGGCCGCCCCCATGGGGGCGGCCCGGGTCGCCCGCCCCGGCACCGACGTCACCCTGCTCGCCTACGGGCCCATGGTCAAGACCGCCCTCCAGGCGGCCGAGGCCGACACCGACCACTCCATCGAGGTCATCGACCTGCGGTCGCTGGCCCCCGTGGACTACCCGACCGTCGTCGAGTCCGTCAAGAAGACGGGCCGCCTGGTGGTCGCCCACGAGGCCACGCTCACCGGCGGGCCGGGCGCGGAGATCGCCGCCCGGATCACCGAGGAGTGCTTCTACCACCTGGAGTCCCCGGTCATCCGCGTCGCCGCGTTCGACACCCCCTACCCGCAGTCGCGGCTGGAGGAGTACTACCTGCCGGACCTGGACCGGGTCCTGGACGGGGTCGACCGGGCGTTCGCGTACTAGGGGATCAGGGACACATGGCGATTCAGAAGAACGCCCCCGCGGTGGGCGGCGTGCACTCGTTCAAACTGCCCGACGTGGGCGAAGGCCTGGTCGACGCGGAGATCCTCACCTGGTTCGTCAAGCCCGGTGACGTGATCGAGGTCAACCAGAACATCTGCGAGATCGAGACGGCCAAGGCGGTCGTCGAGCTGCCGAGCCCCTTCGCGGGCACGGTCAAGGAGCTGCTGGTCGAGGAGGGGCAGACGGTGGACGTCGGCACGGTGATCATCACCGTGGACGACGGCACCGGCGGCGGTGACGACGCCGCGGCCCCGGCCGAGGAGGAGCGGGAGAAGCCGCTGGTGGGCTACGGCGAGAAGGCCGCCGCCACCCAGCGCCGCGCCCGCCGCCGCCCGGCCTCCTCCGGCCCGGTCTCCCCGGCCCCGGCGGCCAGGCCGGCCGCCGCCCCGGCCCCGCCGGTCGCGGTGGCCCCCGCTCCCGTGGCCTCGCAGGGCCGCCCGCTGGCCAAGCCGCCGGTGCGCAAGCTCGCCAAGGACCTGGGGGTGAACCTGGCGACGGTCGTCCCCAGCGGCGCGGGCGGGATCATCACCCGCGACGACGTCCACGCGGCGGCCCAGGGCGTGCAGGCCGCCCCGGAACCGGCCGCCGCGCCCCAGGAGGCGCCCGCGGCCGCCGCGGCGCCCGCCGGGTCGGTGGACCGGTCCGCGCGGGAGCGGCGGGTCCCGATCAAGGGCGTGCGCAAGGCGACCGCGGCGGCGATGGTGGGCAGCGCGTTCACCGCGCCGCACGTCACCGAGTTCCTCCAGGTGGACGTCACCCGCACCATGAAGGCGGTCGCGCGGCTGCGCGAGCACCCCGACTTCGCGGGTGTGCGGGTGTCGCCGCTGCTCATGGTCGCCAAGGCGCTGCTGCTGGCGATCAGGCGCAACCCGGACGTCAACGCGTCCTGGGACGAGGCGAACCAGGAGATCGTGGTCAAGGACTACGTGAACCTGGGGATCGCGGCCGCCACCGAGCGCGGACTGGTGGTGCCCAACATCAAGGACGCCGGGGCCAAGACGCTGCCGCAGCTGGCGGTCGCGCTCAAGGAGCTCACCGAGACCGCCCGCGCGGGCAAGGTGACCCCGGCGGACATGTCCGGCGGCACGGTCACGATCACCAACGTGGGCGTGTTCGGAGTGGACGCGGGCACCCCGATCCTCAACCCGGGCGAGGCGGCGATCCTGGCCTTCGGCCAGATCCGCGACATGCCGTGGGTGCACAAGGGCAAGCTGAAGATCCGCAAGGTCACGACGCTGTCGCTGTCCTTCGACCACCGGCTGGTCGACGGGGAGCTCGGCTCGAAGGTGCTGCGCGATGTCGGCGCCGCGTTGGAGGACCCGGAGTTGACCTCGCTCGCCTGGGGGTAGTCTCCTGTGAACCGCACCGTCGGGGCTGACGGTGCGACGTGGCCCCCGGGGGAGACCCCGGGGGCCGCACTGTTCTCCGGGGCCTCTTCCCGGGGCATCGCGGCGCACGGCGGCGGGGGCGGGCGGGTCCGGGGATTTTTTTTCGGGAACGGTCCGCACGGGATGTCGAGGATCCGCGGGCGGCTCCGTCCCCGGGGCGGAGGCGGCCGGAGGGGCCGCACCGGAACAGAGGAGAGAGACCATGGCCAAGTACCTGCTGCTCAAGCACTACCGGGGCGCCCCGGCGGCGGTCAACGACGTGCCCATGGACCGGTGGACCCCGGAGGAGATCGCGGCCCACGTGCGGTACATGGACGACTTCGCCGCCCGGCTGGAGGAGACCGGGGAGTACGTCGACAGCCAGGCGCTCTCCCCCGAGGGCGTGTTCGTCCGCTACGACGGCGAGGGCCGGCCGCCGGTCACCGACGGGCCGTTCGCCGAGACCAAGGACCTCATCGCCGGCTGGATGGTGATCGACGTCGACAGCCACGAGCGCGCCGTCGAGCTGGCCGGGGAGCTGTCGGCCGCCCCCGGCGCGGGCGGGCGGCCGATCCACGAGTGGCTCGAGCTGCGCCCGTTCCTGGGCGCGGCGCCCACCGTCACGGAGTGACGCCGGAGTGGACGGGACACTGCTCCGGAGCCTCACCCCGGGCGTGATCGGCATCCTCGTCCGCCGCGGAGCCGACTTCGCGGCGGCCGAGGACGCCGTGCAGGACGCCCTGGTCGAAGCGGTCCGGGCCTGGCCGGACGACCCGCCGCGGGACCCGAAGGGCTGGCTGGTCACCGTGGCCTGGCGCAGGTTCCTCGACGCGGCCCGGGCGGACACCTCCCGCCGCCGGAGGGAGGACCTCGTCGACGGGGAGCCGGAGCCCGGGCCCGTGTCCGGAGTGGACGACACGCTCTGGCTGTACTTCCTGTGCGCCCACCCGTCGCTGACGCCGTCGTCCGCGGTCGCGCTCACGCTGCGGGCCGTCGGCGGGCTGACCACCCGCCAGATCGCCCGGGCCTACCTGGTGCCCGAGGCGACCATGGCGCAGCGCATCAGCCGTGCCAAGCGCACCGTCGCCGGCGCGCGGTTCGACCGGCCCGGCGATGTCGCCACGGTGCTGCGCGTCCTCTACCTGGTCTTCAACGAGGGCTACTCCGGCGACGTCGACCTCGCCGCGGAGGCGATCCGGCTCACCCGGGGGCTCGCGGCCGCGGTGGACCACCCCGAGGTGTCCGGGCTGCTCGCGCTCATGCTGCTCCACCACGCCCGGCGCGCCGCCCGGACGGACGCCGACGGCGCCCTGGTGCCGCTCGCCGAGCAGGACCGGGGCCGGTGGGACACCGCGCTGATCGCCGAGGGGGTGGGGATCCTCCAGGCGGCCCTGGCCCGGGACCGGCTGGGCGGGTTCCAGGCCCAGGCGGCCGTCGCGGCGCTCCACGCCGACGCGCCCACCGCCGAGGAGACCGACTGGGTGCAGATCGTCGAGTGGTACGACGAGCTCGTGCGCCTGACCGACAGCCCGGTCGTCCGCCTCAACCGGGCGGTGGCCGTCGGCGAGGCCGACGGGCCGCGCGCCGGGCTGGCGGCGCTCGCGGAACTGGACGACTCGCTGCCCCGCCACACCGCCGTGGCGGCGTACCTCCGCGAACGCGACGGGGACCTGGCGGAGGCGGCCCGCCTGTACGCGGAGGCGGCGCGGCGGGCGACCGATCTGGCCGAGCGGGACCACCTGACGCGCTGCGCGGCCCGGATCAACACCCGCCTGCGCGGCTGACGGGCCGGTGCCGGGGCGCGGTGGTCCGGGTGGTCGTGCGGGGCGCAGGGGGCTCCGGTCCCCGTGGCGTCGTGTGGTGGCGCGGTGGTCCCATGGGCAGGCCGGACGCGGGGGCGGGACGCGCGGGGGGCCGGTGCGCCGTGCGCACCGGCCCCGCCCGCGAGGCGGGATCCGCCCCCCAAGGGGGAGGGGGGCGGATCCACTACTGCTGTTGTTCCCCGGCGTGTCGGCCCGGACACCTTCGGTTTCCGCGGTGTCCGGATCGGCTCAGAACGGGAGGGCCACCATCCCGTACACCGCACCGGTCGCGGCCAGCGCGAGCCCGGCCAGGGCCGCCAGCGGCAGGTGCACCCGGGAGAACGGCCGCAGCCACCCGCGCACCAGGCAGACGCCCACGGACACCGCGGACACCAGCGCCAGCACCGCCGTCACCGTCATCGGCAGCGTGAGGGCCGGGGAGCCCTCGGACAGCCAGACCTGGGCCCGGTTCAGGTCCGTCACCCCGTAGACCAGCAGCCCCGCCGCCGTGGCGGCGGCCAGCGCGGTCGAGGTCAGCAGCATACGCGTGGCCAGCGTGAACCCGTTCCCGGACCGCTGGACCGGGACCAGGACCGTGGCCAGCACCAGCAGCGCCACTCCGGCGACGACCAGGTGCAGGGAGGGGGAGCCCAGGGGGCCGGTGCGGGTGTACACGCTGGTCGGGTTCATGTCGGTGGCGATCGCCGCCACCTCGCCGTCGCGTTCGACGAACGCCAGGAGGTCCTCGCCGTTCTCGGCGGCGAACACCCCCTCGGACACCGGCAGCCAGCGGTCGTCCACGGCCAGGGCCCCGCTCACCGACAGCGTCCCGTCGCCCGCGTCGCGGACCGTCACGTTGTCGAACAGCGCCACCAGCCGGGCCGGGCCCGAGGCCGCCAGGCGGGAGGTGATGTAAGAGCCCTCGTAGGCGCCCAGGTCGGCGTCCGGGTCGGGCCGCCCCTCGGGGAGGGACTGGGGCGCGAAGGTGTCGGCGAACGCGCCGACCACCGCCATGCGCAGGTCGACCAGCGGGTTCGCCCCCGCCGCGTCGTCGCCGTTGACCGCGACGAACACACCCGCGTCGAGACCGGGCACCACCGCGTACCCCGTGTGGACCCCCGCCAGGTCGCCCCCGTGGCCGATGAGCGGGACCTCTCCCGCCCGCCACTGGTAGGTGCCGTAGCCCATCCCGGTGGTCTCCGGGTGCATCTCGGCGTGCCGTTCCAGCATCGCCTCGGCCACGCCCGGGGCCAGGGCCTGCTCCCCGTCGATCCGCCCGCCGTCCAGCAGCGCCTCCATGAAGCGGGCCATGTCGCCGACGGTGGTCACCGCCGCCCCCGCCGGGACGTCCCCGATGAAGGCGTCCCCGGCCGGGGTCCCGTCCGCCAGGTGCGAGGTCACCAGCGGCCGGTCGGCGCGGACGTCGGCGAGCTGCTCGAAGGAGGTGTCCTCCATGCCCAGCGGTGTGAACACGGTCCGCCGGACGTACTCCTCGAACGGGACCCCCGACACCTCCTGCACGACGTACCCCGCCAGCGCGATCCCGTAGTTGGAGTAGCCGGTGTACTCGCCCGGGGCGAACAGCCGCTCCGGGACGGCGGTGCGCACGACCTCGTCGAGGGGCGTGCCCTCCTCCGCGCCGAGGCGTTCGACCACCTCGGCGAACCCCGCGGTGTGGGTGAGCAGGTCGTGCAGGGTCACCGTGGGGCCGGTCAGGCGGGCCTCCTCGGGCAGGTACGCGTTGACGTCCTCGGCCAGGTCCAGGCGCCCCTCGCCGGCCAGGGTGAGCACGGCGGCCGCGGTGAACGACTTGGCCACGGACGCGGTGGGGAACAGGTGCTCCTCCGCGTCCAGCGGGGTGCCCTCTGCCAGGTCGGCGTACCCGTGGGCGGCGGTGGCGACCTGCTCGCCGTCCAGGACGACGGTCACGGCCGCGCCGGGGGAGCCGTACTCCTCCAGGAGTTCGGCCACACGGGTGTCGGTGAACTCGCGGGCGGTCTCCGGGGTCAGGGGAGTGGCCTCGACGGGGGCCGCCGGGGCCGCGGGGGCGGCGGCGCGGGCCGCCGGGGCGGCCGCTGCCGTGATGGCGGGCGCGGTGATCAGGAGGGCGGCCGCGCAGAGTGCGGCGGCGCTTCGGCCGGGCATGGTGACCTCTCGTCAGGGGGTTCCTCTCCCCTCGAAACTAGGGTTCGGACCCCTGCGGGCACACGGGCGCCGACCACCCGAACCGGGGTGGAGCGGGCTCCACCACCGGAGGGGGAGCCGGGGCCCGGAACGCCCCCGACGGGCCGGTTCCGGGCCGGAACCGGCGGCCGAGGCCCGCCCCCGCGGCGGGGGCGGGCCTCACGGTCCGGGGCGGTGCCGGGCGCTAGGGGCGGGCGCCGACCTCCCCGACCCAGCCCGACCAGACGTAGCCGACCTGCTCGGCGGTCAGCGGGTAGGACAGGCCGTAGTCCTCGGCGGAGCCGAGGGCGGGGTCCTCCGCCAGCAGGGTGGTGTCGCGGTACAGCAGCGCCCCGTTCCCGGCGTCGTAGAGGAAGCGGTACTCCGACACGGTCGCCCCGTCCTCCACCTCCACGGAGAACAGCTCTCCCTCACGGCCCAGCTGGTCGGTGGCGGTGCCCAGGTGCTCCAGACCGTCCAGCCCGGCGAGCACGCGCTGCACGGCCGCCTCCTCCGGGCCGGCCAGCGGCCGGGTCCCGTACAGGAACTCCACGGCGTTCACGATCCCGGCCGGGGAACCGTCCTCCGGGCCCTCCCCGAGCCCGGCGAGCACGTCCGCCAGGGCGTCCGGGGCGGTGGGCAGCTCGGCGGGCCAGACCAGGGAGGGGTGCAGGGTCTCCTCGGAGGACTCGCTCCCCTGCTCCAGGAACCGCTCGTGGTCGGCCTCCTCTCCGCCCTTGTCCAGCGGCGGCTGCGGGTGGGCGTCCGACCGGTGCTCCCCGCCCGGGCCCGTCCACTCGTTCCACTCGTAGGGGACGTACCGGTAGCCGTGGGTCTCGTCGGGGTCGTCGTCCCCGGCGTTGGCGGTGAGACGGATCAGCTGTGTCCCCGTGGTGGAGACGAAGGCGACGTCCCCCGAGCCCGGGGCCGGTCCGCGCTCCCCGGCGACCTCGGCCAGGGCGAGCAGGGCGTCGGTCCCGTCGACCGGGTCGCCGCCGACGACCTCGATCGGCTCGGGCGGGGCGGCGTAGGCGGCGGGGATGCCGCCCGGCTCGTCGGCGGGCAGGAGCAGGGTTCCGGCGCCCACGGCCAGGGCCGCGGCGGCGGCTCCGGCGGCCAGGACGGGGATGCGGCGCCACAGGGGTCGGGACACGGCGGGGGACTCCTCGATTCGGGCGATGGCGTTGGCGCGGGCCCGGTGGCGGGCCTCGGGGGCGGGGGCGGCGCCCGCTGCGGGGTCGGCGCCGTTCAGAGCGGAGCGCAGAGCGGTCAGGTCGTCCATGCCGCCTCCTTCGGGGCGTGGCCGGCGGGGTGTTCGTTCATGTGGGCGGTGAGTTTCTTACGGGCCCGGTGCAGCCGGGCGCGGGCGGTGACGTGGGTGCAGCCGACGACCCGGGCCGCCTGGCGGCAGTCGAGCCCCTCCCAGGTCACGAGCATCACGAGTTCGCGTTCCGGCTCCGTCAGCCGGGCCAGGGCGGCCAGGGCCCCGGCGCGTTCGACCACCCGGTCGGCGTCGTCGGCGTGGACCGCCGAACCGGGCTGCCGGCCCAGGGACTCGGCGATCAGGTCCTGCCGGTGGTCCTTGCGCAGGTGAGCCAGGGTGATCCGGCGTGCGCAGGCGTACAGCCAGGGCAGTTCGCGCCCGGGCGGCAGGCGCTCGGCGCGGCGCCAGGCCACGGCGAACGCCTCGGAGGCGACATCGTCGGCGTGGTCCGGGCCCACCCGGCGCCGTGCGTAGCGGTAGACGGCGTCGTAGTGCTCCTCGAACATGGCGTTGAAGTCGCGCTGGCCGGAGTATGCGTCCCCGGCCGTGCCGCGTCTCATCGGCGTACCTCCCGTCCTCTCACCTGGATGTGTCGGGGGAGGGGGCGGGTGTTAGGGCGCGGTGCGGACTTTTTTCCGGCCGGTCCGGCGGGGGCGGTCCGGCAGGGGCGGGCCCCGGCGTCAGCCCAGCAGGAAGGTCACCGCGAAGAGCACCGGGACCGTCGCGAACGTGGAGATCAGCACGGTGTCGCGGACGGTATCGACCTCGACGCCGAAGCGCAGGGAGTAGGTGAACACGTTCTGGGCCGTGGGCAGCGCCGCCAGCACCACCACCGCGAACAGGTCCGGGCCGGACAGGCCGAAGGCCAGGGCGCCCAGCGCCCACGCCACGAGGGGCTGCACGACGGACTTCAGGGCCACCGCGAACAGCACGGAGCCGCGCTGTGGGCCGCGCCCGGGCATGCCGGAGCCGTGCAGGGAGATGCCGAACGCGAGCAGCATCGCCGGGACCGCCATACCGCCGATCAGCTCGAACGGCTCCAGGAACGGGGCGGGCGGCGACCATCCCACCGCCGAGACCGTCACCCCGGCCAGGGAGGCCAGCAGCAGCGGGTTGCGCACGGGGGTGCTCAGGGCGCGGCGCAGCACCGGGCCCGCGCCGCGGACGTCGCCGCCGGACAGGTCCAGCACGGTCACGGCGACCGGGGCCATGACCAGCATCTGCGTCAGCAGGATCGGGGCCACCAGGGAGGCGTCGCCCAGGACGTAGGAGGCGATGGGCAGGCCCAGGTTCCCGGCGTTCACGTAGGAGGAGGTCAGTGCGGACATGGTGGTGCGGGATACGCCCCAGCGGCGCAGCAGGCCGGCCGCGACCACGACGAGGACCACGGCCGCGACGCTCAGGGCGCTCACCACGACCTTGCCCGACCACAGCACCGACAGGTCGGTGTCGAGCAGGATCGTGAACATCAGCGCGGGGCCGGCCACGTAGAAGGCCAGGGCGCTGAGCACGTCGCGGGCGCCGTTGCCCAGGAGCGAGAGGCGTCCCAGCATGTAGCCGATGACGACGACGGTGGTGATGACGCCGAAACCGGTGACCACGCCGGACACGGCACCTCCAAGGGCTCGGGGACCTTTGGACGGTACCCCCGTACCGGGGAGGGCTGCCAGGGTGCGGGTCACACCGGCTACGCTCTACCGCACTCCCCACCCGTCCGGAAGGCGGTCCCCGTGGTCATCCGGAGAACCCGTGCCGCGGCCCTGTGCGCGGCCGCCGCGGCGATCGTGTGCGCCGCGGCCCCTTCTCCGCACCCGGACCCGGTGGACCGCGCCTCCCCTGGCGGGCCGGTGTACCGTCCCCGGGAGGTCGGCACGGTGTCGGAGGTCGCCTGGGAGTGGTCCGCTCCCGAGGGCCGGGGGCTCCACCGGGTGCTGGCCGGGGTCTCCGGCGCCCTGATGGTGCTCGACGACGGCGTCATCGCCCTGGCGGGGGACACCGGTGCGGAACTGTGGCACCACCGGGAGCGGGGCCGGCGCGTGGCGCGGGCCGCCGTCACCCCCGACCGGGAGACCCTGCTGCTGGCCTACGCGGGCCACGGCTTCCGGGACGTGCTGGCGCTGTCCACCGGGACCGGAGAGATCGTCGGCGCGTACCGGGAGGACGGGGGCCGGGGGGACGGGGGCCGCGAGGAGGGGGACCTCGGGGAGGAACACCTCACCGACGGTCTGCGGGTCTCGGTCCGGGGCGAGGGCGCGGCGGTCACGGTGACCGCGCGCTCCCTGTTCGACGGCGGGCGGGCCTGGTCCCACGGGGTGGACCCGCCGGTCCCCGACCCGGAGGCCTTCCACCACGGGGACGTCGCCGTCACCCCCGGGGCGGTGGCCGTCACCGGCACCTTCACGGACGGGGACGGGGACCACACGGCCGTCGCGGTCGCGCTGGAACCGGATACCGGTCGGGTCCTGTGGGAGCGGGAGCACGGGTTCACCGACCACACGGCGGCCGTCCCGGAGCTGACCGCCTCGCCGGACGGCGCGGTGCTGATGTGGGAGCTGCCGTACACCGACCCGGGCGGGCGGCTGCTCCACCGGCTGCTGGAACCGGCCACGGGGGAGGAGGTCCCGGGGACCTTCCTGCACGACGTGGAGCGCCGCCGGGTCGCCTTCGGGGCGGACGGGTACGTGGACCACGCCTGGGACACCGACACGGACGAGGTCGAGTACCGGTACGTGGGCTTCGACGGCACCGTGCGGGAGGAGGTCACCGCACCGGCCCGCCCGGGGGAATCGGAGACCCACCGGGGGTGGCGGCTGTCCGACGGGGTGCTGCGCCTGCACTTCGTGGAGGGGCCCGACTCCGTCCGCGGGCCGGTGACCGCGGAGGTCCTCTCCTGGGACGGCGGGGTGCGCAGGATCCCGCTGGGCCCGGCAGCGGACGGGACCCGGCCGGAGCCCGGGCCCCACGCCTACCGCGCGGGCCCGGTCGCCGTCCGGGTACCGGGGGCCGTCCTGGTCACGGAGGACACCGAGCGGTGGCGCGGGCCCGGACGGGTCGTCGCGCTGCGCTGACCCGCACGCGGCGCCGCGCGGCGGGGCGGTGTGCGCCGGGGCGGTGCGTGTCCGCGGGGCACGCCTACCCGCGGGGCGAGGGCGGGGCCGAGGGCTCCGCCTCCTCTTCCTCCCGTGCCTCCTCCTCGGCTTCGCGCTCGGCCTCCTCCTCCGCCTCGCGGGCGGCCTCCCGGGCCGCCTCGCGCGCGGTGCAGACCTCGGCGGCGGGGGCGGAGGAGCCGTCCACCGCGATGACGGTGAAGCAGTACTCCATCACCGTGTCCTCGGTGAGGACCTGTGCGGACACCACCCCGGGGCCGGTGCGGGCCAGGGTCGCGGGGTCGTGTCCCCGGGGGCCGCCCAGGACGAAGAAGGACGCGGTGCCGCCGCTGTTGTCGGTCCAGGTGAGCATGACGTTGCCGAGGTTGTCCTGGAGGGCGACGGCGGTGGGGGCGGCCACCTCCGGCGGGGCGCTGGGCGAGACGGCCTCGTCGGCGGGCTCCTCGGACGGCTGCGGCTCCTCGGCGGGCTCCGCGGCGGCCGTCGTCTCCGCCGCGGGCCGCGGCGCCGCGGACGCGAACACGCCGGAGACGGCGGTGACCAGCAGGATGCCGCAGACCGAGACGGCGATGTGCAGGTGGCGGCGCCACCGGGAGGGGGACTCGTCGAAGGCGGCGGGGAGCCGGCCGGCGGTGTCCTCCTCCTGCTCGATCGTGTCGACGGGCAGGAAGGAGGCCCGGCCGTCGCCCGTCCAGCCCTCCAGCCGCGACCAGGCGCGCAGCGGTGAGATCTCCTCGCCGCGCAGCTTGGCCATCATGATCTCGGCGGTCCCGCCGGCATCGACCGCGGGCAGCCTGCTCCCCTCCAGGCCGGTCGGCCCGGCGGGCGGGGTCGGCGGGGGGCCGCCGGGGCCGTGCGGTCGGAAGGGGGGAGCGGTGGGGGCGGCGGGCGGGGCGGGGTTCCACGCGGCCGCCGCCGGATGCGGGCCGGACGGCGGCGCGTACGCCGGATGCGGGCCCGTACCCGGGGCCGTGCTCTCGGGCGGCCGCACGGGGTACCCGCCGCCCGGGACGCCGGGAGGCGGGGGTGTCGCGGCGTCCCACGCGGCCGCCGGGTGCGGACCCGAGGGAGCCGCCGCGGGCGCGGACGGCGGGGTGTGGGACGCGCCGGAGGGGCCCGGCGGCCGTCCTCCCGAAGCCGGTCCGTGCCCGGGATGCGGGCCGGAAGGGGCTGTCGCGGAGTGCGGTCCGGACACGGGAGGCGCGGGCACGCCCGGGGCGGTGGGGGGCTCGGACCCCCACGCGGCCGCCGCGGGCTGCGCCCCGGAGGGCGTGTACGCGGGATGCGCGCCCGAAGGCGTGTGCGCCCCGGGAGCGCCCGGCCCCGGAGGCTCCACGGTGTGGCCTGTGGCCGGTGCGGCGGTTGCGTCCCACGTGGCCGCTGGGGGCTGCGCGCCAGAAGGGCCGGGGGACGGGGCGGTGTGTGGCTGTGCCTCGGAGGGCGTACCGCCCGGGGCCGGTGTGGCGTGGGGTGCTTCCGAGAACCACGAGGCGGCAGTGGGGTGCGCGCCGGAGGGCGCGCCCGGTGCTGGTGGTGCGGGTGGCTGTGCCGGTGCGGGAGCGCCGGTGGGGGGCGTTTCGGGGTTCCATGCGGCGGCCGGGGGCTGTACTCCGGAGGGTGCCGAGGCGGTCGCATCCCAGCCAGCCACGGCGGGACGTGCACCGGGGGGTGTCGTGGGATCGGTGGGCGGTGCTCCCGGAACCCACGAGGCCGCTGTGGGGTGTGCGCCGGAAGGTGCGCCTGGTGCTGGTGGTACGGGTGGCTGTGCCGGTGCGGGAGCGCCGGTGGGGGATGTTTCGGGGTTCCAAGCGGCCGTGGTCGGCTGTGCGCCGGAGGGTGCTGGGGCGCTTGTATCCCAAGCAGCTGAGGCGGGGTGCGCGCCGGAAGAGGAGCCCGGTGCTGGTGGTGCCGACGGTGCGGGAGCGCCGGTGGAGGGGGGCTCAGGGTTCCAAGCGGCCGCCGGGGGCTGTACCCCGGAGGGTGCTGAGGCGGTTGCGTCCCAAGTGGCCGCGGCGGGGTGCGCGCCGGAAGGTGCGGTTGGCTGCGCGGTCGCGGGCGCGGGTGCGGGAGCACCGGTGGAGGGCGTCTCGGGGTTCCACGAGGCAGCCGCGGGCTGCACGCCGGAGGGGGTGGTGTGCGGCTGGGGCTCGGGGGTCGGGCGGGGGGATCGGGCCTGCTCGAAGGCGTTGGCGAAGGCCGCCGCGCTCGGGTAGCGCTCGCCGGGGTCCTTGGCCAGCGCGCGGGTGAGCACTCCGCGCAGCTTGCGGGACACGTCGTTCCGAGGGACCGGCCGCACCTCGTGGGTGAGCACGCGCTCCGCGTACGTGCGCGGGTCGAACGACCCCTCCGCGAACGGCGGCCGCCCCACCAGCAGCGTCCACACCGTGGACGCCAGCTGGTACACGTCCGACGCCGGGGTGCGGGGCTCGCCGCGCAGCGCCTCCGGCGAGGCGTGCAGGAACGACTCCGCCCGCGGGTCGGGCGGCGGCGGGGCCTCCCCCGGGCGGTGCACCGCACCGAACCCCGTCAGCACCGGGGTGCGCCCCGCGCGCAGCACGTTCCCCGGGCACACGTCCCCGTGCAGCATCCCCCGCCGGTGCATCGCCTCCAGCGCCTCCGCGATCCGGCGCGCCACTGCCGCCGCCTCCTGCACTGGCGCCGGCCCCTTGCTCGCCAGCAGCTCCGCGAACGAGCCGTCCGGGTAGAACGGCAGCGCCACGAAGACGTTCCCGTCCGCGGTGCTCCCCGCGTCCAGCAGGGGCACCACGCCGGGCACGCCGCTGAGGTCGCGCAGCCGTTCGAGCTCGGTCCGCCCGCGGTTCGACGGCATCACCTTGAGCACGACGTCGGCCCCGCTGGTGGACCGGGTCGCGCGCACGATGCGGGCTCGACGCCCCTGCGTCAACGGGACCGGCGTCTCGTACCCGGGCGCCCATGAGGACATGAGAGGAAGGACCCCCTAGGTGTGGGTGGACGGGCGGCGGGTCAGGGCCGCGCGGACGTCTCCTGGGCGTTCGCGCCCCACCCGCGTTCTTCGTTGACCTCCTGCTGTCTGCCGAAGGCCCCCACCAGGGCGATGACGCCGCAGATCAGCGCGACGAGGATGAGTCCGCCGATCACCGCGGGCCACACCTGCTGGCGCCGCCGCCAGTAGCGGCTGGACCCGTACAGCAGCGCCGACCGCAGCTGGCGGTGGCGCAGCGCGTCCGCCTGGAGGACGTACTTCTCCTCGTCGGGCGTGTAGTGGAACGCCTCGGGGAGCTGCGGCTCCGGGTCGGCCGGGGGAGGGGTGGACATCGTCGCCGAGCCTACTAGAACAGACCGTCCAGGTACCGGGTGAGCTTGCTGTAGTTGTCCGCGGTGTCACTGGTGGCCGCGATCAGCGTCGCGAACGCCGCGTTCACCTCGGAGAAGTGGGTGTCGAACTCCTGCGCCTTGCTCTGGAACTGCGGGCTGCCCGACCCCTCCCACTTGCTCACGGTGGACTCGGACTGCTCGTGGATCTGGCTCATGATCGCGGTGAACCGGCCCAGGTGCGCCTGCTGGTCCTCGGCCAGGCCCTGGATACCGGCGACGTCGCCGTAGACGTCGAAGTTGGAGGCTCCCATGGGGTACGCCCTTTCTCGGAAAAGAGGGAACGGGGGTCAGGCGTTGATCGGCCGGGAAAGTCCGCCGAGGTCGGCGGCGGACTGTCCGAGGACGTCACTCGATTCCTGGTCGGTGAGGTTGAACTGGCTCTGCCCCTCGTTCAACTTGATGCCGTTCTGGCCGCACCAGGTCATGAGCTCTTCGAAGCGCTCGGAGAGGGCCTGCTTGGCGTCGTTGAAGTCCTTGAGGGACTGGCCCTGGAGGACGTTGGCGTCCTGGCTCATGTCGTCGATGAGCTGCCCCATCTGGGTCCGGAGATTGTCGGATTCCTGTCCGAGCTGTTCTCCGCCGCTTGCGAGGGCGTCGTGATTCTCAATACCGACGTGTGACATCGTGACCTTTCCGGTTGTTCGGGGGCGGGGGTTCCTCCGGGTGGCTTTTCGGCCACCGTGAGAAAGGAGGGGACGATACGGACGATAGTAAATTCCGGGCCTGAGGGTCAACGCGGGGCGGACATCCGAAATGTCTCATTCTGTGGGGCTTTCTGCGGGGACTGGAGTGCGCACCCACCGCACGGCCAGCGGCCACCCGTCCATGGACGCGTCGTGGAACCGGGGGAACAGCTCCTCGGTCCCGGCGACCTCCCCGTCCTCGCCCAGGTCGACCCGGAACCAGGCGGCGGGCGTCTGCACCAGGGCCGCATCTCGCTCCGCCGGCAGCGCGTACTGCTCGACGGGCCCGTCGGCGTCCTCCAGGACCCGGGCGGCGGTGTGCGCCTGTCCGTCGACGGACACCAGGTAGGCGCCCGCGGCGGGCTCGCCGGCGGTGGCGGCGGACCGCAGCAGGGCGGTCCCCGAACCCCAGACGGGCGCGTCGTCGAAGCTCTGCCAGGGGACGCCGTCGATGGTCAGGGTCGCGTTGACGACGCTGCCGGAGGTCTCGCGCACCACGAGGTTCCCGCCGCCGCTCACGGTGCGGGTCTGCACGCTGTCGCGGATGTGCAGGGCCCCGTCCGGGGTGAGCGACCAGTCGCTGGGCCGCCGGTTCTCGCCCAGCGGCAGGCTGCCCTCCTGGTTGGGGGTGCCCGCGGGGGCGTCCAGGGGCACCGACAGCACCCGGGGCGGGTTGGCGTCGGCGGGGTTGTCGGAGACGAACCACAGGCGGTCGCCGTGCACGGCCGGCGCGGACAGCACCTCCCCGGCGGGCGGGGTGATGCTCTCCACCGGCAGGTAGAAGAACGCGGAGGGCTCCTCCCCCTCGGTGGGCTCGGCCGTGGGCGGGGTCTCCTCGGAGTCCGTGAGGACGGCGACGTGGACGGCGTTGGGCTCGCGGGTGGCGTACACGTAGTACGCCCAGTCCTCGGAGAAGCGCGCGTGCACGGGCGGCGCGGTGGCCATGGGGTCGACGGAGCCGTCGGGCAGGTCGAACCGGTGCAGGGGGCGCCCCGTCTCCGCGTCGTGGAAGACCAGGGCCTGGTCGGCCTCGGGATCGCCGCCCTCGTAGCCTCGGTGCACGAGGGCCAGGCCGACGGGTCCCTCCTCGGCGAGGTCCTCGACGGTCTCGGGGGTGTCCTCGCCGGGTTCGTCCGCCGCTGTGCCTGTGCAGGCGGTGAGCGCGAGCAGGCACACGGTCAGAGCCAGGGTGCGCCGCATGGGGGACTGCCTTTCGGGGGAACGGTGCCGGGTTCCGAGCGTGCGGGGGGTGGGATGCCCCTAGGAAGATTACGGTTCGACCGGTGACAAAACGTTCACCGGGGGGACTCGGAATGGAACGCGGTACCCGCGAGCACGAGGTGACGGGCCGGTTCCGGTGCGCTCCGATGGCCGGTTCCGGCCACCGTCGGTGCCGGCGTCCCCTGCCCGGGGCGGAGTCCTGGGACTTTCAGCCGAGGTGTTCCACGGGCCCGTCCTCCTGTCGGAACGGCCGCCCCCCTTCGGCCGCCAGAGCGCTCCCGGTACCCCGTCAGGCGGCCTCCCGCTTCCGTTCGTCGCCGCGCATCGACGGCGGACGACCGGGGTGGCGGGTCGAAGGGGCACCGAAGCGGCCTCCGCGTCGACCGTGGGTGCCCGGATGTGCCGACCGCCGCAGTCCGGCGGCAGTCCATCCCGGGTCGATGGGGGACCGGTCCGCCCGTGGGGCGGGTGCAGGGCGGAGGGTGGTGCGGTATCTATTGTCGAATCTGTTCAGAGGGAGGTTGTGGCCGGGATTTCCGAGCAAAGCGTCGTCCGGAACGATCACGGAGAGGGGTTCGTGTAGTGAAACCATCGACTCTTTTCGGGGTGGAATTAGAGATCGCTTGAGGGTGGTTCGTTCTGGGGTGACGATCTCGGAAGAGTTCTTTGTTTCGATGTTTCTGGTGATGCGGGCGGGGATGTTGAGTGGTGTGTGACGGATTTTATTGAAAGGCGTGATCGGTATGCGTATTTCTTTGGAGGAGAAGGGCGGTTCGGAGGGTTGGCCGATTGGTCTTTTGAAAACCCGGTTTCTGTTCCTTGGATTTTCGGTCTCCCTGTTCGGGGTGGTCGGGTGTTCGATCGGTTCCGGTCCTGAAGTGGAGTCGGAGCCGACTCCATGGCACGAGTGGCATGATGCCGAGTGGGTGACCCGGACGGCGCGGATCGCGGTCCTGGATCGGATGGTGGAGGAGTACGGATCAGAAGAGATTCTGTCCGGAGCCGGCGAAGAGGGCATCGATGCCCTGGTGGAGAACGGGATTCTTGTATCTATGGAGGAAGGCTTTCGGGTGGAGCAGGATCCCGAGGACGGTTGGGCTCCCTGGGAAGAGTTCGCATACGACCTGAACCTGATCGATGACACCCTTGACCGCCTCCTGCGTGAGAACATCGTGGGCTGGTGCGGAGACGAAGTATCCGGTGAAGTCTTCGTTGATGATTACAAGGACCGGTTCGTGGACACCTTCGATTCGCAGGAGGAGTATCGCGAGAGCATTGCCGACTACGTCGACTGCGGTGACGGGCGCTTGTGAAGCCCGCTGAACCGTGTTCTCCCGGGAATGGATGTAGGCATGCCATGCGCTACCGAATGTTCTTGCGAAGTGAAGCGTGGGCGGCGGGGATCGTTCTCGCGCTTTTGACCACGGCCTGTGGAGTTCACGAGGGGGCCTCACGGCCGCTGCACCGAACTGGCGACGAGACCTTCCAGGCTCCGGATCCGGTCACTTCGGTCTCCGGAGTCGGCTGGGAGTGGGAGCCGCCCGAGGACACTCGGGCCCGTGATGTCCATTCGACTCCTGTCGGGGCCGTGGTGGAACTCGACAGCGGTTTCGTCGGCCTTCGGGGCGACACCGGTGAGGAACTGTGGACCTATACGGTCCCCGGCGTCGATGAGATTCACACCGAGGTCTCCTCCGACGGCACTCGAGCGGCCGTACGCTACACCGATGACGAGGGGGAACCCGTCGCGGTCCTACTCGACACCTCGACCGGCTCGATCGTGTTGGAGGACGCCCACTGGGACGGGGATTCCCGCTTGCCGGGTGCGGAACTCCAGATCCGTCGCCACTACGACGAGGACGGCTTTTCAGTGGAGGCCGCCGATCTGGACGACGGGCGGACCGCGTGGCGCCAGGAGGAACCCGTGGCGTGTTCCGAGGGGCCTTCCCGGCAGGTCCGGGGCACTTACCACGTTGACGCGGTCGTGCTTTTGGCCTACTGCGCCGAGGATGTGTCAGAGGAGGCCATGTACTCGGCCGGGCAGCAGGCCACCCACCTCCTCGCAGCCCTGGACCCCGGCAGCGGACGGGAACTGTGGTGCTACGAGGTCTCAGTGGACGACACCCAGGGTTACTTTCCGGAGAGCCGACTGACCCAGTATGGGGACACATTGGTGGTGAAGCTGCCGGGGGTCCCGGAACAACTGCTGTTCGACACGGCCACAGGCGATCTCCTCGAGGAGGTTCCCGGGCACGTTCTCGATGTGACCGCCGAGGCCTACCTGGCCCGCATGGGGACGATCGAGGACCCTGTGTTCGAGCTCCGGGGGTTCGACGGCCAGGTCCTCCACACGATTCCCACCGATCCCGGGGATGCGGTGGCGGTCGTGGACGAGGACCTGCTGGGGGTTCGCGTGGAGCGCGGCCCGGACGGAGACACGATCGATGTCGAGGTCACGCCTTGGCAGGGCGGGGACGGCGCTCTTGTGGAGACCGGTCTGGTCGTGGAGTCCGCGGACAGGGGTGAGCCGGGCCGTCTGCTCAGGGTGCCTGGTGCCGTGCTCCTGTACCCGTCGGTCGACTCGTCAACGGGGGACGACGGGATCGAGCACATCGTCGCCCTCCAATGACTCGGTTCGGAACAGCCCCGGTTCCGGTGGAGCCCGCGGATGAAAACGGGCCGTCGCCTGAGGTGAGGGGCGGATGACTCCGCACCTCCGCGCATGCGGGTACGCGATGGCCTGTACCTCTTCGCGCGGACGGACACGGTGCTCCGGTGTGCCGTGGCGCGGCCCCGGCCGCGACTTCGCCGGGGCCGTTCCGGTAGGGCCTGAGAGCCCTTCGGAGCCGGGGAGGCCGCGGGGAGGACGCCACCGGATGCCGGCCTGCGGGAGCGGACGGACCGGGGTGGTGGCCGGTTCCGGCCAGGCGGGCGCGGGGAGGCGGGGCCTCCCCGCGCGGGGTCAGGCCGGGGGTTCGCTCCAGCCGACCTGGAGGAGGTCCGGGCGCTGGCCGCGGCGGGCCAGCAGGGCGCGGCCCGGGGGGAGCTGGCGGGAGGCGGTGCCGTTGGAGAGGCGGCCCTCCATGCGGTCGCCGGAGAACAGCACGCCCGGGCTGGCCATGTCGTTGAGCGCCTGGAGCACCGGTTCGAACAGGGCGCGGGCCGCGCCGCCGGTGCGGCGGGCCGCGATGACGTGCAGGCCGAGGTCGGCGCCCTGGGGGATGAACGGGGCCAGCGGCGCCAGCGGGTTGGACCGCGACCCCGTCATGTCCATGTCGTCCACGACGACGTACAGGTCCAGGCCCTTCCACCAGCTGCGCTCGCGCAGCTGCTTGGGGGTGACGTCCGGGCCGGGCAGGCGCTCCTTGAGCGAACCGGCGAGGTTCCTGGCGACCGCGTTCGTCTGCTCGGTGGTGGTGCAGTACGCCAGCAGGTACTCCTCCGGCACCAGCTCCAGGTGGCTGCGCCGGAAGTCCACCATGACGATGCCGATCTCCTTGGCCGGCCGCCGCATGATCTGCTTGACCAGCCCGCGCAGCAGGGCGCTCTTGCCGCTCTGCGGGTCGCCGAACACCACCAGGTGCGGGTCGCGGGTGAGGTCGGTGGTGGCCGGGGCCAGGGTGCTCTCGGCCATGCCCAGCACCAGCTCCAGGCGGCGGCCCCGGGGGGCGCGGCGGCCCTTGAGCAGGTCGTCCAGCTCCACCCGGGCGGGCAGGGTCTTGACGCCCTGCACCGCGCCCTGGGGCCAGCGCTCGCCGACGCGGGCGACGAGGTCGGCCAGTCCCTCGGACAGGTCGGCGTCGGTCGCCGACCCGTCCACCCGGGGCAGCGCCACGTGGGTGTGGTGCTCGGCGGCGGTCAGGCCGCGGCCCGGGGTGTCCTTGGGGACCTCGTCGGCGACCTTGCGGCCGATCCCCGAGTCCATGGGGTCGCTGAGCCGCAGCTCGAACCGGCCGCCGAAGAGCGCCTGGAGCCGGGACCGCACCTGGGAGGACGCGGCCCCGGTGAGGATGGTGTGCACGCCCAGGGAGGGGCCCCGGGTGGCGATGTCCATGAGGAACTCGTCGGCCTCGTCGAAGGTGTCCCGGACCGACGACCAGCCGTCGATCATCAGGAACACGTCGCCCGAGACGCTCTCGGGCACCTTCCCCTCGGCGCGCGCCCGGCGCAGCGCCGCGGGGGAGTCCAGCTTGTACTTGCGGAACGCCCGCTGGCGCCGGTCGAGCTGGGCGCGCACGTCCACCAGCACCCGCTGCACCTTCTCGGGGTCGGCGCGACCGGCCACGCCCGCCACGTGCGGCAGCCCGTCGAGCGACTGGAGCCCGCCGCCGCCGAAGTCGATGGCGTACACGACGACCCGGCCCGGCGGGTACCGCCAGGCGAGGGAGGCGACCAGGGTGCGCAGCATCGTCGACTTGCCGGACTGGGGCCCGCCCAGGATCACCACGTTGCCCTCGCCGCCGGTGAAGTCCAGCTCCGCGGGCACGGTGCGCTGCTCGCGCGGGATGTCGGTGAGCCCGAACACGGCGCGCATCTCCTCGGCCGGCGGCTCGGTGCCCGGCCCCGCCGGGACCCTGCTCCCGCCGTCCGCGCCTTCCACGCCGTCCTCACCGTTCTCGCCGCCCTCGCCCAGTGCGGCGAGCACGGTGTCGAGGGTGAGCAGCTCGGGCAGCGGCGGCAGCCACACCGGCCGCACCGGCGCCGCCCCGGAGGCGACCAGCCGGTCCACGATGACCTGGAGGATGGTCCGCTTCTCCGCCTTGGGCGCCTCCTGGCGGCCCTTGAGCGAGCCGATCAGGGAGTCCACCAGGGACCCGGCGCCGGTGACCTTGTCCAGGCCGTTGTAGGACAGCAGCGGCAGCACCGGCTCGTGCTCGTCCTTCTCCTCCTGCGCGGGCGGCTCGTAGGGCCCCGACACCATGGCGGCCTTGAACCGCTCGAACACCGAGGTGTCCACCTTCAGGTACCCGGAGCCGGGCTCGGGCGGCAGGTGGTAGGCGTCGCCCACCCCGATCGCCTCGCGGCTCTCCGCCTCGGAGAACGTGCGCAGGCCGATCCGGTAGGACAGGTGCGACTCCAGCCCCTTGATCTTCCCGGACTCCAGGCGCTGGGTGGCCAGCAGCAGGTGCACGCCGATCGACCGGCCGATGCGTCCGATCGCCACGAACAGCTCGGCGAAGTCCGGGTGGGCGGTGAGCAGCTCGGAGAACTCGTCGATGATGATGAGCAGGTGCGGCAGCGGCTCCAGCGAGGGGTCGCCCTCCCTGGCCGCCTCGTAGGCGTGCAGGTTGGGCAGGTTCCCGGCGTCCTTGAGGATCTGCTGGCGGCGCACCAGCTCGCCGAAGGTGGCCTCGCGGAACCGGGCCACCAGCGAGTCGTCGTCGGCCAGGTTGGTGATGAGCCCGGAGCTGTGCGGCAGCCGGTCGGTGTCGGCGAAGGTCGCGCCGCCCTTGAAGTCCACCAGCAGCAGTGCCAGGTTCTCCGGCGAATGGTTGATGACCAGCGACGCCACCATGGTCCGCAGCATCTCGGACTTGCCGGAGCCGGTGGCACCGACCACCAGCCCGTGCGGGCCCATGCCGCCGAACGCCGCCTCCTTCAGGTCCAGCAGCACCGTGTTGCCGCCGGGCCCGATCCCGATGGGCACCCGCAGGTAGTCGCCGGTGCTGCGGCGCGCCCAGGTGCGGCGGGTGTCGAGGTGGGCGACGTCGGGCACGCCGAGGATCTCGGGCAGGCCGACGGTGGAGTGCATGGCGTCGTCGCCGTCGGAGGCGGCGATGCCGTAGGGCGCCAGGAGGCGGGACAGGGTGGTGAGGTGGGCGACGCCGGCCCGGTCCGCCCTGCCCTCCAGGGGCGGGTGGAGGGGGTCCCCGTCCTCGGTGGCGAGCCCGTCGCCGTCCTGGGTCAGGACCCCGTCGGCGTCGATGCGCAGGCGCAGGTCGACCGCCTCGGGCTCCTCGCGCTTGTCGGAGACCAGGGCGATGACGTGGATGCCCAGGTCGGCCAGGGAGGCCACCGGGGGTTCGGCGGCCAGCCCGGACAGGGTGGACTGGTGCTCTCCGTCGAGGACCACCACCAGCCGCTGCGTGCCCGGGCCCGGCGGGCGTCCGCGCCGCCGTTGCAGGTCCACGGTGCGGCGTTCGATCTCGTCGGCGAGGAGTTCGGCGGCCTGCACCGTGTTCCCGGCGACGAACCGGGCGGGCATGGGCCCGTCCTTGGCGTCCTCGAACGTGTTGTGCGGCAGCCACTTGAGCCACTCCCACCGGTCGCGCAGCCGCTGGTCGCGGACCACGCCCACCCGCAGGTCGTGCGGGGAGTGGAACACCGCGAGCTGGGCGAGGAGCGCCCGGACCAGGGAGCGCCCGGCGGCCCGGTCGCCGATCACCGAGACCACGCCGTACTCGCGCAGCGGCAGCACCAGCGGCATCTCGGGCACGTCCGCGTAGAGGTCGATGAGCTGGTCGGCGGCGCCCTGGCAGACGGGGTCGTAGACGATGAGCGGGGAGGAGGTGTCGACCTTCAGCTTGAGCCGCCGGGCCAGCGGCCGGGTGCCCGTGCCCAGGCGCGCGTCGAGGAAGTCGGGGTCGGTGGCGCGCCGCTCCCAGCGCCGGGCGCGCGACCGCGCCGGCTCGGTGAGCAGGTCGGGGGCGGGGTGGCGGAACGCGTTGTCGGCCCGCTGGGTCGAGGCGACGTCCCGGACGATCTCGCGCAGCTGGTCCAGGTAGTCGAGGTAGCGTTCGCGCTGCTCGCGGATGCGCTTGCGGGGGCCGTTGTGCTGGGCGACGAACATGATGATGCCCACGACCACGCTGGCGAGCATGATCATGACCCCGGCGACGGCCATCAGCGGGCGGTGACCCATGGTGATCGACATCAGCAGCGACCCCGAACCGGTGATGATCGGCATGATGATCATGGCACCGGAACTCGACGCGGGCGCGTTCTCGGGCATCTGCGGAGGGGCTGCGATGACCAGCGGGGACGTCCCGGGGGCGGGGGGAACGCTGCGGGCAGGCCGGGGGACCGTCCTCGTCGCCACGGGCACCTCTCTTCCGTCCACCTACAGGGGGCTGGTGTCTGGGTGACTACGCTAGGCATGATCTCGCGAACGCCGCGAATCGCCTAATTTCACTTCAGTCCAGCCCCCGACCGGTCATGACGCCGCACAAGGCGTCCGAGCCGAGACGACGAAGGAACGATGGGTGTGAGTGGATACTGCCGGGTGACCGTCACCGGTCCGGAACGCTGGGCGGATCTGGCCCTGCCCGGGACGGTGCCCGTGGCCGCGCTGATGCCGCGCATCGTCGAGGTCTGCGCCCCCGACGACGGGTCACTGGAACCCGCGGCCTGGACGCTCACCACCGTTGACGGCGCCCCCGTCCACCCGGACGAGCCCCTGGAGGGGGCGGGGGTGCACGACGGCGACGTGCTGCTGCTGGAACGGCGCACCGCTCTGGGGAGACCCGCGCACGTGGACGACGTGCGCGGGGCGGTCGAGGACCGGATCGACGCGACGGCGCGGATCTGGAACCCCACCACGACCTTCGCGTTCGGCCTGCTGGCCGCCGTGATCGGGCCGCTGGCGGTGCTCGGGCCGGCGATGCGCCTGTACCCGTCGCCCTGGCACCTGGCCGTGGCGGTGCTGGGCACCCTGTTCGCGATCGGCGCGATGGTGATGGCCGCCCGGCGGCCGCTGCCCGCCGTCGCGCACGTGCTGCTCGCCGCCTCCTGCGTGTGGGGCGGGGTGGCGGCGGCGACCGCCGCCGGGCTGGTCACCCGCTCCGAGCCCCTGGTGACACTGGCGTTCGCGCTGGTCGGCGCGCTGCTGGTGGCGGCGGTGGGCTGGGCGCTGCACGAGACGGGCCTGCCCTACATCGCCGGACTGGGCGTCGTGGCGCTGGCGGCCGCGGTGCTGGTCGTGGTGGGCATCTTCGTGTCGCCCGTGTACGGGGCGCGGTCGATGGGGATCCTGCTGGCGCTGTGCGTGGGCGTGCTGCCGCGGGTGGCGATGGTGATGGGCGGGCTGTCGGGACTCGACTACGAGGTGGGCCGTTCGGGGCAGGTCGCCACCGAGCGGTTCGAGGACACCTTCACCAACAGCGACCGGCTGCTGCTGGGCATCGTGACGGGCGCGGCGGTGTCGGGGGGCGCGGTCGTGGTCCTGCTGGGGGTGCTCGCCGAAGGGCTGCCGGACCTGCTGCTGTGCGGTCTGCTGTCGACGCTGCTGGTGCTGCGCTCGCGCCTGTTCGACCGGATCCGGCACGTGCTGCCGCTGCGCCTGGCCGGCCTGGTCGGGTTCGGCGCGACCGGGTTCGCGGTGGCCGGGGAGTACGGGTTCCTCGCCGCCTGGCTGCCGGGGGCCGCGCTGCTCGCGGGCGTGATCCTGGCCTCGCTGAGCTGGGTGCGTCTGACCGACGTGCCGCGCGCGTCGCTGCGCCGCCTCCTGAACTGGACGGAGATCCTGGTGGTCATCGCGATGTCCGGGGTCTTCGCCTGGGCGATGGGGCTGTTCGGCCTGGTCGCCCGCATGACCGGCTAGTCCGTGACCCGGGGCGGTGCCGCCGCTTCGGACCGGTCCCGGGCCGGAGGCTCCTCCCCGTGCTCCCGGGCGGCCGCCCCCGCGGCGGCGCCCTCGGTGAGGGCGGCGATCCGGCGGCGCCGCCGCACCTCGCGCAGGGACACCCCGACGATGCGGGTGGCCACCACCGCGCCGATCACCGCCAGCGGCAGGACCAGCGCCGTCACCGGCTGCCGGATCCCCTCGTAGCGGGCGCCGGAGCCGTCCAGCACCAGGAACCCGGCCGGGCGCGCCCGTACGGCGCCGACCCCGCCCGCACCGTCGCCCCCGGTGGCCAGGAACCGCCCCGAGCCGCCGCCCATGAGCGTCAGCGACGCCACCCGGGCCACCGGGACGACCGTCGTCGCCCCGTCGGAGACCGGCGCGCCGAACACGGTCTCGACGCGCGCCGAGCCGCCGGTGCGCTCGATCAGGCCGGACAGGGCGGCCACGGCCGGGTGGCGTGCGGCACGGCGCGCCGCTGCGGATTCCGACATGTTCGTTCGTCCCCCCGGGAGTGAAAGCGGTCTTTCACGCTATAACGCCCATCGCCGCGCCGGGCGGAATCCCCGGCCCCTGGCGCGTTCCGGCCAACCGGAGCCGCCGCGCCCGGCCCGCCACGCCCGGACCCCCGTCGCCGGCCCGCCGGCCCCGGTCAGAAGAGCGGCTCGCCGGGCTCGAAGGTGTCCGGGTCCACCGGGACCACCCGGTCCTCGGGGGTGATGACCACCAGGGCCTCCCCGTCCGGGTGCTCCGCCGCGCGCCGGAACCGGAGCGGGTCCTCGGCGCCGGCCAGCAGGTCCTCGCCGCTGCGGACGTCCCACACGTACGAGGTGTGCTCGGCGGTCTGGTCCCCCTCCGCCCCGGTGAAGACGTACCAGTCCGCGTAGAGCCGCTCCCCGTCGGGGGAGAACCCCAGGTGCCCCAGCTCGGCCCTCGTCCCGGCGTCGGCGAACCCGCCCATCGTGAACGACCGCACCTCGCGGCGCCGCGCGTAGTCCCACCACACCAGCCGGTCCCCGGAGACGAACACCACCTCGTCGGTGCCGGGGACCACGAGGAAGTCCGGCTCGGTCAGGTCCCGGACGGTGTGCAGCTCCTCGCCGCTGCGCACGTCCCACACCGTCAGCTGCGAGGCGTCGGCCGTGATGATCCGCTCCGAGTCGGGCATGGACGCCGTGATGACGGAGTCCTCGACCGCCTGACCCACCGGCTCCCCGGTGGCGGTGTCCACCAGGCCCACGTGGGGCTCCTGCATGCGGGCGTCGACGAAGACCGTCATCAGCGAGCCGTCGGGGCTGAACCCGACCTCCCGGACCGACTCCGGCTCGTCCACCCACACCCCGTCGGGGCCGCTGGGGCCGCGCTGCGGGCCCAGGTGCTCGACGGTCGTCCCGGACGGCAGGTCGAACGAGGTCGCCATGGTCACCGGCGTGTCCACGCCGTCGAGTTCGCGCTCCACCCCGGCCGCCACCAGGCAGCCCGTCGGGGAGAACACCGGGGCCGTCGGCCCGGACACCCCGGCCAGCCGGGCCACCTCCTCCCGGGTGTCCCAGTCCCAGATGCTCAGCCCCTCGGTGGTGAGCACCGCCAGCAGCTCCCCGGAGGGGTCGAAGGACAGCGCCCAGGCCGGGGCCCGCTCCCCGGACAGCCGGTCCTCCGGGGCGGGGTAGGCGACCCCCTCCGAACAGGGGGAGCCCTCGGACATCACCGGGGCCGCGGGCTCCTCCTCCCGGCCCGCGTCCCGCCAGGCCCACACGCCGGCGGACGCGACGGCGGCCAGCGCCACCGCGCCGGCCGCCAGCGCGACGGCCCGCCGCGGGCGGGGGCGCGGCCGCGGGTCCGTGGCGGCAGGGGCGTCCCCGGCGGCCTCGACCAGCGCCCGCTGCTCCCCGGCCCGGGCGCGCACCGCCGCCAGCACCTCCCGCGGCCAGGGGTCGGCCGCGCGCGGCCCGCCGAGCATCCGCACCAGGTCGGCGGTGCCGGGCCGCAGCACCGGGCTGTTGCGCAGGCACGCCTCCACCAGGCCGCGCAGTTGCAGCGGTACCCGGGGCAGCCCGGCGGGGCCCTCCAGGCCGCTCGCGGCGTACGACACCGTGGCCGCCCATGAGAACACGTCGGTGCCCGGGCCGGTCCCGCCCTCGGGGGCGGCGAAGGAGGGGTGCGGCGCCCGCAGGTCCACACCGGCGACCGCCCACTCCAGGCCGGGGTCGGCCAGCAGGGCCCGTTCGGTGGTGACCAGCACCCCGGCCGGCCACAGCGACCCGTGCGCCCGGCCCGCCGCGTGCACGTCGTCGAGCGCCAGCGCCAGGTGCAGGGCGAGCGCGTGCAGAGCGTCCGTGGACAGCGGCCCGACCTCGGCCACCAGGTCGGGGAGCCCCATGCCGTAGGGGTGCTCCACCGCCGCCCACGGCACCGCGCCGCGCAGGTCGGCGGCCAGCACCGTGCACACACGGTCGCTCTCCAGCCGGTACCCGGCCTCCACCAGCTCGCCGAACGCCGCGCGGAACCGGGCGTCGGTGGCGTGTTCGGAGCGCACCACGCGCACGGCCGCGGGCGGCCCGCCCGGGGCGGAGGCCAGGTAGACGCGCGCGTAGGCGTCCTCGCCCAGCCGGGAGTGGAGCCGGTAGGGGCCGACGGAGGGCGGGTCGTGCGGGTGCAGGGGCTGCATGGTCCTTCAGAGGGTCTCCGGGAGCGGGGCGGGGCGGCCGGCGGGGATCAGCCGATGCGGTCGATCAGCCTCATGCGGGCGGGGTCGATCACCCAGACGGGCGCGTTGCCGATGGGGACGGCGGCGAGCACCTCGTCGTCGGGGTGCACGGTGAGCCACTCGATGAACCCCTCGTCGCCGTCCTCGGTGATCTCCCGCCCGGTGGACAGCTCCCACACCTTGGTCCCGAACAGCGGCAGGTCGTCCTCGGTGATGAAGAAGTCCGACCCCTTGTAGTTGGCGTACACCCGGTCGGCCGTCGGGTTCACGGCGACCTCTTCCAGAGAGCCGCCCTCGGGGACCTCCGCGGTGAACTCCCCGAGCCGCTCCCCGTCGGGCAGGGAGGTGCGGACGATCCGCCCGTCCTGGGTGACGTGGAACATCTCCGATCCGGAGAACGCGATGTTGGAGCCCAGCGTGGACCGCACCCCCTCCAGGCGCAGGACCTCCTCGCGGGTGCCGGCCTCCCACAGGATCAGCACCCCGTTGTGGTCCACGCCGACGACGTGTCCGCCGTCGGGGGTCGTCCGTATCTCGTCGGCGGGGCCCGGCCCCTTGTAGAGGCCGGTGGCCTCGCCGGTCTCCAGGTCCAGCTCGATCACGGCGGCGTCCGACCCCCAGTCCGAGTACAGCAGGGACCCGCCGTCGGCGGCGAACGCCACCGTCTCGGCGTCGGTGCCCTCCTGGAGGACCCGGTGCTCCCCGGTCTCGACCGTGATGACGTGGACCCCGTCGGAGTCGGCGTAGGCGATGCGGCAGCCGTCGGGGGACACCACCGGGACGGCCCCGAAGCCGTCCGTCTCGATGCCGATGAGGCCCAGCTCGGTCTTCTCCCGCCAGTCCCACAGGGCGATGCCGCTGTCGCCCCCGGCCACCATGACGTCGCCGTCGGGGGAGAACACCGGGGTGAGCATCTGCGAACCGGGGGCCCGGGGGTGCTCCCGGGCGGCGTCGGCGTACTCGGGGGCGATGTGCTCGGCCAGGTCGCACCGCTCGCGGGAGCCGGGGCGCTCCTCGGGCCCCCCGTCCTCCCCGCCAGGGGACGACACGGCGGCCCAGGTGCCGACCCCGCCGGCCAGGGCCAGCGCGGTGGCGGCCGCGCCCGCGGCCAGGAGCCGGCGGCGCCGCCGGGACCGCTCCAGCGCGCTCCTGTCCAGCGGGTGGGCGTACACGGACGACTCCACGGCCTCCCGGTACTCGCGGGCCGTGGCCTCCAGGAGCGCCGCGGCGGGCGGCGGCAGCCAGTCCGCGGCGGAGGCCGCGGGCGGGGCCGGGCCGCCCAGCACCTCCAGGACCTCGCCCGTGGTGGGCCGCAGGGCCGGGTCCTTCTCCAGGCAGGCGGTGACCAGCGGCCGCAGGGAGTCGGGCACCCCGGTCAGCACCGGGTCGTGGTGGGTGATCCGGTACAGCACCGCCGACGGGTGGCCCTCGCCGAAGGGGCCGCTGCCGGTGAGGGCGTAGACCAGTACGCCGCCCAGCGCGAACACGTCGGACACGGTCCCGCCGGGCTCGTTCCGCACGTTCTCCGGCGCCATGTACCCGGGGGTGCCGATGATCCGGCCGTCCTCGCCGTGGGCGTCCCCCAGCGCGCCCGCGATGCCGAAGTCGATCACCTGCGGGCCGGACGCGGACACCATCACGTTGCCGGGCTTGAGGTCGCGGTGCACCGTCCCGTCGGCGTGCACCCGGCCCAGCGCCTCGGCGATCCCCCGGCCCAGGAACCGGACCGCCTCCTCGGTGAGCGGGCCGGTGAGCTGCACCAGGTCGTGCAGGGAGGGCCCCATGACGTACTCGGTGGCCATCCACGGCGTCTGCCCGGCCGGATCGGCGTCCAGCACCCGGGGGGTGTAGGGGCCGTGCACGCGGCGGGCCAGGTCCAGTTCGCGTGCGAACCGGCCTCGGAAGTCGGGGTCGTAGGCGTACTCGGCGCGCACCGCCTTGACGGCGGCGACGGTGCCGTCGGGGCCGGTGCCCAGGTAGACACGGCCCATGCCGCCCACCCCGAGCAGCGCCCGGATCCGGTAGGGGCCGACATCGCGCGGGTCGCCGAGGGTCAGTGGTCGCATGACGGGCTCCTCAGGTCAGCTCGGCCACGGTGGCGTACTCGCCGTCGAGGATCAGGATCCGGCCCCCGCCGTCCGCGACGACCGCCAGGTGCTCCCCGTCGGGGTGGGCCGCCAGCGGCGCGTACACCGGCACGTCGGTATCGCGCACCAGCTCCCCTGTGGCCGGGTCCCAGGCGCTGCCCCGGTCCTCGGCCCACCCGAAGGCGGCGCCGTACAGCAGGCCGCCGTCGTGGGAGTAGCCGAGCCCGGTGATGGAGTCGTGCTCCTCGGACGGGGGGTCCATGGTGCGCAGCACCGCCCCGGTGGCGATGTCGACGGTCCTGACCTCCCCCTCCCGGTTGTGGACCGCCATGGTCCGGCCGTCGGGTGACAGGGCCGTGTAGCCGAGCACCCCCTGCTCCCCCGGCAGGGTGTGGACGACCTCGCCGGTCTCCGCGTCCCAGACGGTCACGTCGGAGGGGTCGTCGCCCCAGTCCGTGACGAGGCCCACCAGGTACGCGTCGCCGACGGCGAACTCCAGTTCGCTGAGCGCCCCGTCCACCGGGATCTCCAGGTCGCCGGGGTCCCCGGTCTCCACGTCCCAGATCTGGATGAGCCGGTCGTTGTCCGGGTTCCCGCCCTCGGCGGCCAGCACGGCCACCCGGGACCCGTCGGCGGTGAAGGCCGGCATGTCGTAGAAGCCCCGGTCCTGGTTGTCGTAGCCGATCCGGGTGATCTCCTCGCCGGTCTCGGCGTCCCACAGCATGACGTACTCGTCGTTGAGGCCGAAGCCGACGGCGGTCAGGCCGTCGGGGCGCAGGTCCGCGGCCTCGGGGGCGGGGGAGGCCAGGGTCCGGACCAGCTCCTGGCCGCGCCAGTCCCAGACCGAGACCCCGGAGATCCCGAAGACGTACAGGGTGTCCCCGTCCTCGGAGAACACCATGTCGTAGATCCAGCCGGCCAGCGGGGACTCCCCGCCCTCCGACGGTTCGGCGGACGGGCTCCCCGACGGTTCGGCGGCGGCCGTGGCGGAGGGGTCCGCCCCCGGTCCCCCGGCCGGCGACCCGCGTTCGGGCAGGGTCAGGGCCAGCGCGGTGCCGCCCAGCAGGACCGCCGCCGCGGCCGCCGCCGACACCGCGGTGATCTGGCGGCGTGTGCGGTCCCGGCCGCCGGGCCCGGGCGGGGACCCGGGCCCGGTGCCGGGCAGGACCGCCTCCGGCCCGGGCACGGACGGAGGGGGCGGCGCCATCTCCTCGGTGGTGCGCTCGGCCTCCTCCACGGACCGGGCCCGGTCCTTCCGGAGGTCGATCTGCTCGGTCACCGGCGAGGGCAGCCAGCCGTGCTCGGCGGAGGGCAGCGGCAGCTCCGCCAGCCCGGCGAGGATGTCGGCGGCCTCCGGGCGCGCGTCCGGGTCCTTGGCCAGGCAGCGGGCGAGCATGTCGCGCAGCGGCCCCTCGGGGGCGGCCGCCAGGTTCGGCACCCCGGTCATCACGCGCCGCAGCACCCCGCCGACCGGGCCCCCGCCGAAGGGCGGTTCGCCGCTCGCCGCGAACAGCACCGTCCCGGCCAGGGAGAACACGTCGCTCTTGGGGGAGACGCCCTCGCCCACCACCTGCTCGGGCGAGGTGTAGGCGGGGGTGCCGAAGGTCTGCCCGGTGCGGGTCAGCACCGTGCCCTCCACCGCGCGGGCGATGCCGAAGTCGATCACCTGCGGTCCGCGCGGGGACAGCAGTACGTTGCTCGGCTTGAGGTCGCGGTGCATCAGCCCCGCCTCGTGGATGGTCCCCAGCGCCCGGGCCAGGCCCAGGGTGAGGACCAGCAGCGACTCCGGGGGGAACGGCGCACCGGACAGCACCGCCTCCTTGAGGGTCGGCCCCGGGACGTACTCGGTGGCCATCCACGGCACGTCCGTCTCGGTGTCGGCGTCCACCACGGCGGGGGTGAACGGCCCGCGCACCCGGCCCGCGGTGCGCACCTCGCGGGAGAACCGCTTGCGGAACAGCAGGTCGTGGGCCAGTTCCTCGCGGACCACCTTGAGCGCGGACAGATGGCCGTCCGGGGTCCGGGCCAGGTAGACCCTGCCCATGCCGCCCTCGCCCAGGCGGGCGAGCAGGCGGTGGGGCCCGATGCGCTGCGGATCGTCGGGGGACAGTGGTCGCACGGCGGACACGTTCCTCACGGGTGCGGGGTACGGGGGCGGAGAGGGTCCTCCGTCAATGTAGCGGTCCCGTGATGAACCGTTCGAGGAGTGCCCGAACCGGGACCCCGGGTGATCACCCGGCCAGCAGGCCCATGAGCGTCATTTCCATGTCGTACACGGCGATATCACCGGTCTCCTGGCGCACGCCCGCCACCCGCGACCCGTCCGGCGAGATCGCGACGGGGAACAGCGCGGGCGGCGTCCACTGGGTGTCCTCCGGCGCGCCGCTCGCGAAGTCCCACACCGCCATGCCCGCCTCGTCGGTCCCCGGGCCCAGCAGGGCGGCGATGACCAGGTCCGAGGAGGCGCTGTAGACCACGTCGACGGGGACGCCGTGGCCCTGGTCCGGGACGAACTCGCGCACCTCCCGGTCCGTGCTCGGGTCCACCAGCAGCACCCGGTCGCCGCGGGGCACCAGTACCCCCCCGTCCCCGGGGACCACGTCGAACGCGCCCGCCCCCGCGCCGCTGCGGTCCCGCACGACGCCGATCCGGTGCTCCCCGGAGGTGCGCCAGGCGACGACCCCGCCGCCGGACTCCCCGGCCGCGACGGTCCGCCCGTCGCGTGTGTACCGCACGTCGGCCAGGGCGCCCGATCCGGAGAGCGAACCGGTCTCCTCCCAGGACACGGTGTCGTACAGGTGCAGGTAGCCGTGCCCGGGGCCGCCGTCCGTGGCCAGGGCCAGCTCCCCGCCGTCGGGGCTGAACGCCGCCGCCAGCACCTGCCGCTCCGCGGCCACCGTCCGGTTCCGCCCGGTGGCCAGGTCGGTGACCAGGGCGCCCTGCCGGGAGGCCTGGGCCACCAGGCAGCCGTCCGGGCTGAAGGCCGCCGGGGCGGGCGGCAGCAGCGCGCGGTCGTTGGGCAGGTGCGCCACGGCCAGGGAGGAGCGCCAGTCCCACAGGGTGACCCCGTCGTTGGTGGCCACGGCCAGGGTCGCGCCGTCCGGGGAGAACGACAGCTCCACCAGGGTGTCGGCGGAGAAGTCCACCTGCGGGTCCTCGGGCGGGGGCAGGCTCTCCGCGACGCCGTCGCGCAGGGGGCAGGACGAGGCCGCGGGCCCGGAGCCGCCCCGCGGGCCGGAGAGCGTGTACACGCCCGCCACCCCGATCAGCAGCAGGACCGCGAGCACCGCGCACAGCCGCAGCAGGACGCGACCGCGCCGCCGGGGCCCGGGGGCGGCGGTCACGGGGAAGGGGTCGAACCCGGGCCGGGGCAGCGGCCCCAGGACGGGGGCGGCCACGGAGCGGTAGGACTCCTCCGCCCGGGTGACCGCCGCGCGGCTCCGGGGCGGCAGCCAGCCGGGTTCCGGGGGCTCCTCGGGCAGCGGCCCGCCCAGCTCGTCCAGCAGCCGCGCCGCCGTCGGCCGGTTCTCCGGGAGCTTGTCCAGGCAGGCTCCGACCAGGTCTCGCAGCGAGTCCGGGAGGCCGGACAGGTCCGGGGGCTCGCGCAGCACCCGGCGGACCACCGCGGCCGGGTCGTCGGCCCCGGACACGGGCCCCGCGTCGAAGGGGGCGCGGCCGGTAGCGGCGAACAACAGGACCGAGCCCAGCGAGAACAGGTCCCCGGCCGGCAGCACGGTGCGCCCGGCCAGGTATTCGGGCGCGGTGTAGGCGGGCGGTCGGGCCTCCCGGAGCGCGGCGGAGTCCGCCAGGGCGCGGCCGATGCCCAGGCCGATCAGCCGCGGTCCGGCGGCGTCCACGAGCACGTGCGCCGGGGACAGGTCGCGGTGGACGCACCCCTGGCCGTGCAGCCGTTCCAGGGCCTCGGCCAGGCCCCGGGCCAGGAGGAGCAGGGAGGGCTCGGGCAGGGGCCCGCCGCCGCGGACGAGGTCGCGCAGGCAGGGGCCGGCGACGAAGCCGGTGGCCACCCAGGGGTGTTCCGCGGACAGGTCGTGGCCCAGCAGGGGAGGGGTGAAGCGGCCGCGCACGAGGGCGGCCTCGGCGGCGTCGCGGGCGAAACCGGTGCGGAACCCGGGGTCAGCGGCGAAGTCCCGGCGTACGGCGCGCACCGCGGCGGGGCGGCCGTCGGGGGAGACGCCCAGGTACACGGCGCCCAGATCGCCGGAACCGAGATGGGCGATCAGGCGGAAACCACCGAGGCGGTCGGGCTCGTCGGGGGTGAGGGGGCGCATGGGTCCTCTGGGGGGTCCAGGGGTGGGTGAGGACGCGGTCGGGGCGAGAGGGGTAGGGGACACCTTAGTCCGTTGTCGGCGTCGTTAGGGCACGATTCGGGACCAAGGTCGCCCTTGATGCTGTTTCCCGTACCTCGTCCGCCTATGCGGCTGATCGTCGCCGATCTCCTGGGTGCTCTGGGGCGGAAGAGAAGAAAGTCCTTGAATGAGTGGACCGCCCCGGTATCGCGACGCCGCGGACCCCGGGACGGTGGACCCTCGGGGTGGCTCGGGGGCCGGGTCGGGCCGGAGGTGTGCCCGCCGTCGGCCCGGGCAGGTGGGCCCGGGGCCGGTGGACCCTCGGGGTGGTCCGGGGGCCGGGCCGGGGCGGCGGTGCGCCCATGCCGGGGAGGCCGGGCCCGAAAGGGCGGACGGGCGGCCGTGTGGGCGGGAGCCGGGGCGGGGGGAACAGCACGACGGCCGACCCACCGTGCGGTGGGTCGGCCGTGGAAGTCCTAGGGGACGCGGTGCGCCCTGTCGTGGCTCACCCCGTGTCCGCCGGGCGCGGGCCCGGGTGCGGGGCGGCGGTCAGGCGGCGACCGGCTGGGAGCGGTACGACGGCTCAGGGGGGAGGGCGACCGGGTTGAGCTTCTCGGCGGCGCCGACCGGGTCGCTGGCCGGGTGCGACATGGTGCCGCCCTGGAAGAGGTCGTTCCAGAAGAAACGGCCGTCGCGGCACCACACGTTGACGTCGTGCTTCACCGACATGACGGCCATGTCCGAGGTCCCGGACCAGTAGAACTGGCGGGAGGTGGAGGCGGAGAGTTCGCCCAGCAGGGCCGTGATCGCGCGCTGTGCGCAGAAGGCGTGGCGGGGCTTGTGCTTGACCCGTCTGGCAAGTGCCGACTTCACCCGGGAGGCCCGGGGGTTGTTCAGTCGCCAGTGACTCAAGGTCGTCTCCAGTGTCTCGGTTGCCGCGGTCATGGCCTGTGTGGCGGTTGCGGCCACGTCGCCGCGGTTCGAGGTCCGCCGTCCCGTCCTGGGGCGTTGACGGCTTCCCTCCACAAAGTTGGTGAGGTTCAGAGGTTGTCGTTACCTCGTAGTTATTCTTTGCGTTCCGGATGCTAGCAGCACCTCACCCCCGGCAGTCGAGAGTTCTGAGAGTGACCAATGTCACATTTAACGAAAGGGTCTCGACCACGTGTCGTATGAGACATGCAGGTCAGGCCATGTTTTTCGAACAAGTCTCCGAGGCACTGGATGACGATTACTCATCGGTAATCCCGGGTCGCCTGTCGGGAGAGTCACCCGGTTCCGGGACTCCTGGTGGGTCGACCATTGCTCTGTGTCACTTTGCCCGGCTTGCATGTCCTTGACCCTTGGAGCGGTCGCCTTTGCCCCGTCCGGGGGGATGCGGTGCCTTTCGCCGGGATGAGGGCCGACCGCCGACGGCGCGGTGTTCCGGGGCCGTCCGCACCCCCGGTGTGGGGACGGGTCGCCGCACTGGAGGAGACTGGAATGGTCAGACCTCTACGAGAGAAGTGCCCGTGACCCAGACTCAGACATCCGGTGACAGGACGAAGGAGACGGCCGTTCCCGCAGAGCCCTCGGGCGGCGCCCGCGCCTGGGTGGTTTGGGGCGTCGCCGTGATCGGTTACTTCCTGGCGATGGTCCACCGCAACGGCCTGGGCGTCGCCGCCCTGGAGGCGCAGACGCGCTTCGACGTCGGGCCCGCGGTGCTCTCGCTGCTGCCGATGCTCCAGCTCCTCGTCTACGTCCTGCTCCAGGTGCCCACGGGTCTGCTCGCGGACCGCCTCGGCCCCCGCTTCACCCTAGTCATCGGCATGGTCGCGATGGCGGGCGGCTCCTGCCTGTTCGCGCTGGCCCCGGGCATCGAGGCCGCGATCGCCGGGCGCTTCCTCATCGGACTGGGCGACGCCCTGGTCTTCCTCAACGTCATCCGCCTGGCCGCGCTGTGGTTCCCGCGCTCCCGCTACGCCCTCGTCAGCGGGCTGACGGGCGTGGTCGGCGGCACCGGCCAGGTCGCCAGCGCCGCGCCCCTGGCCTGGGCGCTGGGCGGGGTCGGCTGGGTCGCGGCGTTCCTCACCACCACCGGGCTCACCCTGCTGGTCGCGCTGCTCGTGCTGGCGGTCGTGCGCGACCGTCCGGAGGGCGCGGCCGGGCACTCCACCGTCATCGACCCCATCCCCGTGTGGGCGGCGCTCAAGGAGGCCCTGTCCGCGCGCGGGCCGCGCATCGGCATGGCGCACCACGCGGCGATCATGGCGCCCTTCACGATGATGATGGTGCTGTGGGGCTACCCCTTCCTCGTCACCGGGCTGGGGCTGGCCGAGGGCACCGCCGCCCTCACCCTCACCGCGCTGGCCGCCGGGGCGCTGTGGACGGCCCCGCTGGTGGGCGCGCTGGTCGGCCGCAGGCCGGCGCTGCGCGGAGGGCTGGCCCTCACCCTGGTCTCCGTCATCGGCCTGGGCCTCGTGCTGCTGGTCGCCTGGCCCGGCGGGGTGCCCACGGGGGTCGGACTGGCGGTCATGGCGGTGTGCGCGGTCGGGCAGACGCTGGCGCCCACCATCTCCTTCGACTACGCGCGCGACGGGATCCCCGCGGGGCGCACCGGGGTCGCCTCCGGACTGGTCAACATGAGCGGGTTCACCACGGCGGTGGCGTGCACCGTGGCGGCCGGGGCGATCCTCCAGGCGCTGCCGCCGGGGCCGGACGCGTTCCGACTGGCGTTCCTGCCGATCTGCGCGACGACGCTGCTGTCGGGCGGCGTGCTCGCCGCCCTCGTCCTGCGCCGCCGCTGAGGGCGGCCGGGGCGCGCGGGGAAAGCGCGTGCGCGGGACGCCGGGGGCGGAGAGGATGTCCGTCATGCTCGCCTTCTACGACGCGCACGTGCGCGCCCTGCCCGACCCCCTGCCCGCCGGTGTCACCGCCGAACACGACGGGCCGCTGGTGCGGCTCCTCGGCGGCCACCGGGGGTTCGTCGCCGCTCCCGCCGACCTCCGGGTGGGCGGGGCCGACCTGGACCGGCTCATCGCCCGCCAGCGGGACCGCTTCGCCGGGCTCGGGCAGGCGGTGGAGTGGAAGACCCACGGCCACGACCTGCCCGCCGACCTGACCGACCGGCTGCGCGCCGCGGGGTTCGAGCCGGAGGAAGAGGAGACGGTCATGATCGCCCCGGCGGAGGACGTCGCCGCCGAGCCCGTGCCGCCCGAGGGGGTCGTGCTGCGCCGGGTGGAGGAGCGGGCCGACCTGGAGCGCATCGCCGCCTTCCAGGGCCGCGTGTGGGGGGACGACCGGTCCTGGGTGGCGGACGACCTCGCCGCGCAGCTCGCCGCGAACCCACGGGGCACCGTCGTCCTGGTGGCGGAGGCCGGGGAGGAGGTCGTGTGCGCCGCGCGCCTGGAGGCCCGCCCGGAGGAGGGGCACGCGGGCCTGTGGGGCGGCTCCACGCTCCCGGAGTGGCGCGGCCGGGGGATCTACCGGGCGACCGTCGCCGAGCGCGCCCGCCTGGCGGTCGCCATGGGCGTCCGCTACCTCCAGGTCGACGCCTCCCCCGACAGCGCCCCCATCCTGCGCCGCCTGGGCTTCACCGCCGTCACCACCACGACCCCCTACGTCTGGACGCCCCCGGCCGCCGACGGCCGGTAGGAGGGCCCGGCGCCGGGGCGTGGCGGGGGCGCGGGAAGGTCGGCGGGATGGCGGAGGATGGGCGCATGACGTCACCACAGCACCACCGCATCGACTACATCGAGCTCCCCGCCGACGACCTGGAGGCCTCCAAGCGCTTCTACGCCGAGGCGTTCGGGTGGGGGTTCAACGACTACGGCCCGAACTACGCGGGCATCCGGGGGCCCGGCGACCGGGAGGTCGGCGGGCTCAACCCGCAGGGGAGCGGACACCGCGGCGGCGGCCCCCTGGTGCTGCTGTTCTCCGACGACCTGGACGCCACGGCCGCGGCGGTCGAGCGCGCGGGAGGCCGCATCCTGGCGGGCCCCTACGCCTTCCCCGGCGGGCGGCGCTTCCACTTCGCCGACCCCGCGGGCAACGAACTCGGCGTCTGGGCCGAGTCCTAGGGACGGTTCTTTGAACGTTCGCTTGTGCTGCTGGGGGTTTGTGAGGCGCCCGGCGGGGTTCTGGAGGCCCGGAGGAGACGTCCGAGGAACGAGGATGTCGACGTAGGGCCGAAGGTTCCCGCCCTCGGGGGGCGCCGAACAAGGTGGCCGGGCTGCGGCCGCAGGCCGTCCGTTGAGGGCGGTGGCGGGCGACGGGCGGGCCGAAGCGGAGCGGAGGTTCAAAAGAGCACAGCCTAGACCAGGCCGGCGGCGCGCAGCGACGCCAGGGCGCGGTCGGGGTCCAGGGCGGGGTCGTCCCCGCCCCGCAGGGCCCCGGCCAGCGCCCGCACGGCCGCCTCGTCCGCGGTCCCCCGCTCCAGGCGGTCGAGGAAGGCCAGGACGGCCTCCTCGGTCTCCCGGCCCTCGACCGGCGTCTGCGCGAGCACCCCCTCGGGGCCGCCGCCCGCCCAGGGCACCGACATGGCCAGCCCGTCGTCCTCGAGGTCGTCCGGGTAGGGCGCCCGCGCCCAGGCGCCGTCCTGCCACCAGTACAGGTAGCCGATGGTCATCCCGGCCGCCTCGTGCCTCAGCTCGTCCCACGGCAGCCACTCCGGGCCCCCGGCGAGGAAGTCCACCGGGTCGTCCCGCAGGTGTCCGTGGCTGCCGTCGGCGTCCTGGCCCCAGAAGAACGCGCGCCCGCCCGGCCGGCGGCCCAAAGACCACCACCAGGAGCCCCCGCCCCCGTCCGGGCACGACACCTCGCTCCCGTCGAAGGTGATGTCCGCGTCGAACAGGTGCAGCAGCACGGCGCGCGCCCACAGGCGGTCGGCCGGCAGGAGGTCCTCGGGCAGGCTCGGTCGGTGCATGCCGGGACTCTAGCGGGTACCGACGACGCGGAAGGGGGCGGGGCCGTGCGGCCCCGCCCCCTTCGCGGTGGCGGTTTCGGTTCCGGGTCCGGACCTAGAAGGCGGACTCGGGGACCTCCATGAGGTCGTTGGTGACGTTCTCCGCGATGCGGCGCTCGGCGGCGATGCGCGGCAGGAACTGGTCGGCGAAGAAGCGCGCGGCGGCGATCTTGCCGGTGTAGAAGTCCTTGTCGTCGCCCTGGGCGCCGTCGATCTTGTTCAGCGCGACCTCGGCCTGGCGCAGCAGCAGCCAGCCCAGGACCACGTCGCCGAAGGCCATGAGCAGGCGGACCGAGTTGAGGCCCACCTTGTACAGCTCGCGCGGGTTCTCGGCGGCGCCCATCGCGTGGCCGACCATGACCTCGACGATCTTCTCGACGTTCTCGGTCGCCTCGAGGAGCAGCTTGCGCTCCTCCTTGAGCTGCCCGTTGCCCGCTTCGCTGTTGGCGAAGGCCTTGATCTCGCCCGCGAGGGTGCCCAGCGCCTGGCCGCCGTTCTTCAGGATCTTGCGGAAGAAGAAGTCCTGGGCCTGGATGGCGGTGGTGCCCTCGTAGAGGGTGTCGATCTTGGCGTCGCGGATGTACTGCTCGATCGGGTACTCCTGCAGGAAGCCGGAGCCGCCCAGGGTCTGCAGCGACTCGGCCAGCAGCGCGTAGGAGCGCTCGGAGCCGACACCCTTGACGATCGGGAGCAGGAGGTCGTTCATGGCCTCCAGCGCGGAGTGGTCCTCGCCCTTGGCCTTGGCGATCTGGATGGCGTCCTGCTGCGTGGCCGTCAGCGTGACCAGGGCGCGCATGGCCTCCACGTAGGACTTCTGCGTCATGAGGCTGCGGCGCACGTCCGGGTGGTGGGTGATGGTGACCTTCGGGGAGTCCTTGGCGCCGGCGAGGTCGTTGCCCTGCACGCGCTCCTTGGCGTACTCCAGGGCGTTGAGGTAGCCGGTGGACAGGGTGGCGATCGCCTTCGTCCCGACCATCATGCGCGCGTACTCGATGATGAGGAACATCTGGCGGATGCCGTCGTGCTTGTCGCCGACGAGGTAGCCGATGGCGGGGTGCTTGTCGCCGAAGGTCAGCTCGCAGGTGGTGGAGGCCTTCAGGCCCATCTTGTGCTCGACGTTGGTCACGTAGGCGCCGTTGCGCTCACCGAGGGAGCCGTCCTCGTTGACCAGGTACTTGGGGACGAGGAAGAGCGAGAGGCCCTTGGTGCCGGGGCCCGCGCCCTCGGGGCGCGCCAGCACCAGGTGGAAGATGTTCTCGGTCATGTCCTGCTCGGCCGAGGTGATGAAGCGCTTCACACCCTCGATGTGCCAGGTGCCGTCGCCCTGGTCGGTGGCCTTGGTGCGGCCGGCGCCGACGTCGGAGCCCGCGTCGGGCTCGGTCAGCACCATGGTGGCGCCCCAGCCGCGCTCGATGGCGAGCCGGGCGAACTCCTTCTGCTTCTCGTTGCCCTCGGAGTAGAGGATGCTCGCGAAGCCCGGACCGGCGGAGTACATGTGGATGGACGGGTTGGCGCCCAGGATCAGCTCGGCCGCGGCCCACACGAGGGAACGGGGCGCGCCGAGGCCGTCGAGCTCCTGCGGGAGGTCGAGGTTGTACCAGCCGGCGTCCATGTAGGCCTGGTACGACTTCTTCAGGCTCTCGGGGATCCGGACGGTGTTGGTCTTGGGGTCGAAGACCGGGGGGTTGCGGTCCGCGTCCTCGAACGACTCGGCGACGACGCCGGTCGCGAGGCGGTTGACCTCGTCCAGGATCGTCCGCGCGGTCTCCTCGTCCAGCTCCTCGAACGGGCCCTGGCCCAGGATGTCCTGGCGGTTGAACAGCTCGAAGAGGTTGAACTGGATGTCGCGCAGGTTGCTCTTGTAATGCGTCATGGACAGCTCCGCTGTGTCCCTGGCCGCGGTGTCTGTACACGCGGATCTACCGACTAGTAACAAGTCAATGTTACTACCGAGTAGCGCTCTGCGCCAGTAGGGGGAGGAGGCTGTGTCCCGTCGGACAGGGGGATGTGGCGAAACGCCTGGTGGAACGGGGCGGACCGGACGGCCGGGGAGCGGTCGGGCGCCCGCGCCGGCGCGCGGCCCTCAGACGGCGCCCCCTCCGCCCACCGGGACCAGGGTCAGCACCACCCGGTCGATCCCGTCCAGGTGCAGCAGCGTGTGCGCCGCGTCGTCGGCGAACCCCGAGATCACCAGGCTGCGCAGCCCCAGGGCGGTCGCGCACAGCGTCACGTTCTGCGCGATGTGCCCCGCCTCCTGGAACAGCAGCCGCAGCGCCCGCTGCCCGTACCCCGCCCGCAGCCGGCCGACATCGCCGACCAGGAACACGAACGCGCCCGCGCTCGCCGTCACCATGCCGGGCATCCCGTCCGCCGACGGGCGCAGGAAGGGGGACAGCGCCGTCAGCCGCTCCACCGGCACCGGCCCGTCCGCCCGCACCAGCGCGTGCCCCTGCGGCCGGTAGCGGTAGGTGCCCGGCTCCAGGCCAGCCACGTCCCGCACCACCGCCCACACCTCGGTCGCGTACGCCCCGCCCGGGCTGGGGTGGTTGCGCGGCGGCCGGTGCCGCCCCGGCTCCCCGGCGCGTTCGGCGCTGATCCCGGCGGCGTGCCCCAGCAGTGACGACAGCTCCGCCAGGGTCGGCCCGGGCCCGTAGGCGCCGTGCGCGCTGGACCTGCGGGCCAGCACCTCGCTCAGCGGGGCGGTGAGCGGCGGCGGGGGAGGCAGCTCCGTGACGGGCGCCCAGGGGAAGGGGTCGTCGGCCGCGGGCCGTCCGTCGGGGGTGGCGGACGACGGGCGGGCCTCCGCCGGCTCTGCCGGGGGCGGGACCGGCCGGGGCAGCTGCGCCGTGGCGATGCCCTCGGCCCGGTACTTGGAGGCCTCCGCGTAGACCCGGTCCGGGGCGGCCGCCCCGTCCGCGAAGTAGTCCGGGGCCGCCTCCCAGCGCGGGTACGCCAGCGACACCAGCCAGACGATCCGCCGTTCGTCGTCGATGTCCAGCCCCAGCCGGTTGTGGTGCATGTGCAGCAGCGACCACACGATCCGGGTGAGGTCGTTGGCCAGCGGCCGCCCGGCGTGCAGCGCCCGCAGCCGGTCCACGGTCTCCCCGAGCGCCCGCGTCCACAGGTGGTGGGTGCTGCCGCCCTCCTGCGACACCAGCCGCTCCAGCACCGAACGCCGTTGCAGCCACTTGGCCGGGGCGGAGTGGAACAGCCGCTCCGCCTCCAGCCGGGGGGTGTCGCCGCCCCGCGCCACCTCCGCCGAGAAGTCCCAGGCGGCGTGGTAGCCGCGGGCCTGGCGCACCGCCTCCACGTCGCCCAGCCCCAGCACCCCGAACGCCAGCGACACCATGTCGGCGGCGACCGCCTGCCGCTGCCCGGCCCGGGGCGCGGCCCGCAGCACCGCCAGGGCGACGGCGGTGCTCGCGCAGAAGAAGTCCTCGCACACCTCCAGCGCGTCCGGGCCTCCGTAGCGCTCGGTCTCCGGCTCGTAGACCGCGTCGGCGACCTCGCCGTCGGCGTGCCAGTCGGAGTGGTCGGCCTGCGGCAGCCCCCGGTAGTAGGTGTCCGGGGCCAGGTCCAGGGCCGCGGCGGAGGTGCGGGCGGCCGCCGTTCGCATCCGGGCGGCGAACCCGCGCACGGTGTCGGGGTCGGCGTCCAGGAACCGCACCCGCAGGTGCGGGCCGCCCGCCCAGTAGCGGATGAAGAACCACGCCTTGGCGCCCCCGTCCGAGACCAGGGCGTCGGCGGCCGGGGCCAGGTGTTCGAGCAGGAACGCGTCGATGTCCTCGCGGCTGCGGTGGAGGTGGACGTACACGGCGGACCAGGTGCGGCTCATCGGGGTCCTTCGGGCTCGCGGCGAACGGGGGAGGGGGCCGGGTCAGAGCAGGAGGGCGCGCGTAGCGCTTCCGTTGGGGGTGGTGGAGGGCGACGGGTCGGGCAGGACGGCGTCCACGGGCAGGTCCAGGTAGGCGCCGCGCTCGGCGCGCACCCACAGCTGGTAGGCGGGGGTCGTGTCGGGTCCCAGCCCGAGCACGGCCGCCCATTCGGACTCCGTGTAGTTGCGCATGGGCCGGGCGCACAGCCCGCTCCCCGCGGCGGCCAGGCAGCCCCACTGGGCGATCCAGCCGAGCAGGGGGTGCAGGGCGGTCTGGGCGCGGTCGCCGAACGCCCGCGCCCACGGCCCGAAGTCCGCGGACAGGGTGTACCCCAGCGAGGAGGAGGCGTTGGTGTCCCCGGTGCGCGGCACCGGGCGGTCGGGTCCGGTGCCGCCGCCGGGGTACAGCTCGGCGGCGACCCGGTCGTCGACCCGGTCCCCGGCGAGCACGACCCGGTCCAGCCGCAGGGTGTCCGCGGGGGCGGCCGGGACCGCGGCGGCCAGTGCCGCCGCCAGGGCCGCGGTGACGCCGGCACCGTCCCCGGGGGACACGTACGCGCTGGTGACCAGGTTGGCGGTGGACACCCCGCTGGTCCGCGCGTCGAGCCAGTCCCGCAGGCCCGTCCCCGCCGCGGCGCGCGCCGCCACCGCCGCGGCCCGGGCGAGGGCCCCGGCGCCGACCTCCACCGCTCCGGTGGCACCCGCCGGTTCGGCCGCCGCGTCGTCGGCGCCGGCCGTTCCTCCGGCCTCCGCACCGGGCTCGGTGGTGAGCAGGGCGCAGGGGGCGAAGCCCTCGGGCACCGGGACCCCCGCGGGGGCGAACAGGGTGCGGGGGGCCAGCCCGGCCCGGGTCAGCGCCAGGCCCAGGGTCGCGGCCAGGTGGCCGCCCTCCAGCAGCGCCAGCGACGGCCGCAGCCGTCCGTACTCGGGCGGGTAACGGCGGTGGTCCACCGCCACCGCGACCCGCGCCCCGGCCAGGGCGGCCTCCAGGTCGTCGGGCACCGGGGACCCGGCCCAGGGGTGCAGTGCGCAGGTGCGCGGGTCCATCCGCAGGCACCAGCCCCCGCCCTCGGCGGGCAGCAGGAAGACGTCGGCGCCGAACAGCCCGCGCGGCGACGGGTAGGCGCGGTGCACCGGGTAGCGGTCGGCCGGGGAGACCCGGCGCACCCGCACCGCCTCCGCGCAGGCCGCCGCCAGGCGCGCCCCCGGGGACCAGCCGCCCCCGATCGCGGGCCCCGCGGCGTCCGCCGCGCGCAGCGCGGCCAGCGCTCCCCGCGTCGGCTCCGGCAGCGGCGCACCGGCCGCCGTCCGCAGCGCCGGATCGCCCAGCGTCCGGCCGAAGAACAGGGTCCGCACCGGTTCCACGTCCTTGTCGTGCGACTGCGCGTGGAACGCCGCCAGCGCCCGCGCCTCCTGCGCGGCCGTCACGGGAACGGGTGCGGGACCGGGTACACCTCGCCGGGTCGCTCCCACGGGACACCTCCCTCGAACAGGTCGGACGCCCGGGCCAGCCGTTCCAGGCCGCGCGTCCTGCGGTGGGTGTGGCCGAACGTCATCGGCAGCGCCCCCGGCACGATCACCTTGACCGACCGCACCCCGGCGGCCTCCGTGTACGGGGCGCTGCTCTGGTCCACGACGACCACGTCCAGGCCCAGGCCGTGCAGCGCCGCCAGGTGTTCGCGCAGCACCGCGCCCAGGTCGGCCCCGGCGAACGAGGACGGCCCGCGGGCCGCGAACTCCTCCGCCGGCACCGTCCCGGACGGGTGCTCCAGGAACTCCCAGTGCGGACGGGCCTCCCACAGCCCGTGCATGCCGGTGTGGTCCTCCAAAGTCCTGACCAGGGTGAAGTCGTCCAGCATCGGGCGGCACCGCTCCACGCTCACCGACTCCCGCATGCGCACCCACTTGGGGTACATGAGCGCGTTGGTGGCGGTCTCCTCCACCGCCGCCATCAGCGCCCGGTGCGGGTCGGCATGGGTGCCGGTGGCCAGGCTCATCGCGGGCGCCAGCCCGGAGCGCACCGCCTCCTCGGGGGCGGTCACCGTCGCGAGCGCGGTGGGCACCCCCAGGTCGGAGGTGGCGTCCAGGACCCGCAGCCGCAGGCCCCGCTCGGCGAGCAGGTCCAGCAGGTGCACCAGGCCGGGGTGGTCCGCGGTGTCGACCTCGCGCAGCCGGGTCCGCGAGTACCAGGCCAGCAGGAAGGCATCGCGCTCGATCACCTCGTACAGCCCGTACAGGACGGCCTCGGCGAGGTCGCCGCCGACGGCGCAGCCGTTGGACGACTCGTACAGGAAGCGGGTGTCGGCGGTGCCCGCGTGCCAGAACGCCACGTGCTCGGGGACCAGCACCGGGCGGCGCTCCCGGGTGGACCACCCCCAGACCCAGTGGGTGGGGGTGTGGGGGGTGTAGGGGACCGGGTCGAAGGCGGGGTGGCCGTACCACTCGGGTTCGTGGAGCCCGAGCCGGGCGGGGTCGACGGCGTCCCCGGCCAGCGCGGCGTAGGAGCCCCACACGCGGGGCGCGCCGGTGTGGCGGTGGCCGCCGGTGACGCGCTCGACGCCCTCCAGCAGCGCGGGGACCTCGCTGTCGGTGAACCGGGTGGAGCGGCCGTAGCCGCCCTCGCGCCGGGTGTGGCCGGGGGCGACGGTCTCGCAGGTGACCAGGGACAGCGGGGACTCCTCGTCCCGGTACAGGTGGGCGGCGGGGCCGAAGCGGAAGTCCAGCAGCCGCTCGCGCAGCGCCTCGCGGTCCATCCGCCGCACCCTCAGCGCGTGCCCGGGGACCGGGCGCGGGGCGTCGAGGTCCAGTCCGCCGGGCACGCCCAGGCCCTCCCCGCCCGGGAAGCAGCGGGCGCACCGCGGGTGGGGGACGAAGGTGTGCCGGGTGACCTCGCCGGTGCGGCAGTCCAGCGCCCACAGCGCCCGCCGCAGGGCGCCGGGGTCGGCGGCCGCCGACCGGACCAGGGCGGCCCAGGCGTCCTCCCACAGGGGGAGGAGTTCGGGCTCGCCGCCCTCGGGGCAGGAGTCGCCCTCCAGGTCGCGCCGCCACAGCCCCGCGCACCGGGAGCACCCGGTCCCGTCGCCGACCCACGGCCCGACGACGGCCAGTCCGCCGCTCATCCCCAGGTGCAGCACCCCGTCCCCGGCCGCCAGGGTGAGGGGCTCCGCCAGGGTCGCCCCCGCCGGTGAGGGGATTTCGGTGGTCACGTCCATACGGCCACCGCCGAGTGCACGCCGTGGGCGGCCCAGGGGGCCGCGCCGCCGGGGGCGGCCACCTGGACGCGGCCGCTGTGGGCGGCCCAGGCGGCCAGGGAGGCGGCCGCGTCGGGGGTGCGGGCGGCGTGGGCCGCCAGGCCGGGCAGGTCCTCGCCCTGGACGGCGGCGACGGCGCGGAGCAGCGCCTCGCGCAGCGCCGCGTCCGGGTCGGCCGCCGCACCGGAGGCGAGCACCGCGGGCTCGGCGGGCGCGTCCGGGGCGGCGGTGCCGGCGGCGCGGACCTCGGCCCGCCACAGCCCGGCGCCCTCCAGTTCGTGGAAGCGGACGGTCGCGGCCACACCCGCCCGCAGCGTGAGCGCCGCCCACAGGCGGCGGGCGGCCGCGGACATCGGACCCGGCGGGTCGACCTCCTTCCACGGCACTCCCGCGCGCAGCACCAGGTCGCCGACCGCGTCGCCGACCGCCTCGGCGCGCGTCGACCCCAGGCCGCGGCCCGCGTCCCCGGGGGCGGACCCCCAGGCCACCGCGTGCAGCGAGCCGATCAGCGCGTCCAGCCGGGCCTGGGCGGTGGTGGTGCCGCAGCCGCTCGCCCCCCGGCGCCCGGTGCGGGCCAGTCCCACCGGGAGCTGGGGCAGGTCGCCCGGCGCGGGCTCGCCCACCGGGCCGAACACCCGGTCCCACAGGGGCGCGAGCGCGTCCAGCCGGTCGGTGGTCGGCGGCGCGGGCTCCGGCGCCGCCGGGAAGTCCTCGGTGCGCCCGGCGTCCAGCGGCGGCAGCAGCGGCAGCCGGTGGGGCTCGGAGACCAGTTCGTCGGTGGTCACCAGGAACTCCGGGCTCGCCGCCCCCGCCGCGCCCTCCGTCACCCGGGCCACGTGCGCCACCACGGCCAGCGCCAGCTGCGCCGCCACCAGCGTGCGCGCCGCCTCCGAGCCCGGTGCGCCCGGGTCGGCCCCCGCGGGCTCGTCCAGCGCCGCGGCCCAGGCGCGCAGCGCGGCGAGCGCCTCCGGGGAGGCCGGGGCGTCGCGCGGCCCCGCCGCCCACACCCCGCGTTCGGCGACGATCACGTGCAGGGCCTCCGGGTGCCCCGGCACCGCGGACCGGACGGCGGCCAGCACCCCCGGTTCCGGCGGCCCGGTGTCGGCGGACACGTCGCGGAACCCCGCCCGGCCCAGGGCGCGGCGCACCGCGGCCTCCACCGGGACCGACTCCGCGCGCACCCGCACCGCCGTGCCTCCCAGCGCCCGCAGCGCCGCGAACGGCCGCGAGGTCAGCGCCTCCAGGTGCGGGTAGACGGCCTGCTCCGTCCCCTCCAGCTCATGCTCCTCCTCGGCCTCGCGCAGGAACCCGTGCTCCTCCAGCTGGTCGAGGACGCCGGTCAGCACCGGCCGCCCCTTCTCGGGGAACCCGCCGACCAGCGCCTCCCGGGTGAACCCCGAGCGCAGCACCGGCTCCAGCGCCCGCCAAACCGCGTCCGCCGGGGCGCCGCGCAGCACCACCGCGGTCGCGCCCATGCTGACGGCGACCCCCTCGGCGGCCAGCGACCGGGCCCGCACGGCCCTCTTCAACCGCAGCATCGGCTCAGGCACCGCCCCTCCACGGCAGGGTCGGCTTCAGCCCCGGGTCGCCCTGTTGGTGCTCCACCACCCGGCGCACCGTCTCCTCCCAGGTCTCGCCCACCACCTCCTGGGCGGCCTCGGTGAACAGGTACGCGATCGAGTACCGCTGGATCGGGGTCACCCCCATCAGCGGCAGCAGGTCGAAGAAGCAGTTGATGAGGAACCGGAACGCCGCGAACCCGTACCCGTCCCCCAGCCGCGTGAAGTCCAGCTTGCGGAACTCCCGGTGGAAGTCGCTGTAGGACCGCTCGTCCGACCCGCTCCACCGCACCCGCACGTCGTCGCCGAACCGCGACGCCGCGGTCAGCCGGTCCTGGTGGGGGTAGGGCAGGATGTGGTCCCGCCGCGCCAGCTCCACCGCCTCGGGCAGCCACCGCCGCGTCCACTCCAGCCAGCCCGGTGCCGACGGGTCGGCGGCCCGCCCCTCGTGGATCGGGGCCAGCAGCGCCACCAGCTCCCCGCGCTGGGACCGGTAGGACTCCGCCAGCCGCGCCTGCGCGGTCCCGTCCGGGTCCGACCAGTGGAAGTACTCCTTCCAATGGGACAGGAACGCCTGGTACCCCGACCGCAGGCCCCACTCGGGGTACTGCGACGCGATGGCCCCCATCCCCGCGAACACGTGCGCGAACACACCCGTCCCGTCCACCCGGTCGGCGACCAGCCCCAGCCCGTCGGTGAGCACCCGCCCCTTGAGCGCGATCGCCTCCGGCCCGCGCAGGAACGTGTCCACCGGGTCGCCGTCCAGCCGCAGCACCGAGTTGTCCGGCTCCAGCGGCGTGTACGGGGGCTCCACCAGCTCCAGGCGCCCCAGCCGTTCGGAGAACGCCTCGTACCTGTCCGGGTCCAGCGCCGCCGCGGACGGCCGCCGCTCCAGGAACGACCGCGCCCGCGCCTCGGCCCGGTCCGCGGCGTCAGCCACCGCCCCGTCCCGCCCGTCCAGGTACAGCACGCAGTGCGGGCCCAGCCGCCAGTGCAGGTGCAGCCACGCCGCGGTGATCCCCGGCCGGGCCGCCGCGTCCCGCGCGGCCGGGACCAGGCACTCGCCCAGCAGGGCCGCCTTGTCGCTGTCGTAGTAGGTCACTCGGAGTCCGACGGTCACGGGACCAGCCTCACTTCGCCTGGGGGATCGGCCGCCTCGGTGGCGGCGGGGACGACGGCCAGTTCGAGGAACACCTCGGTGGCGTGCCGGCCGCGCGGGCCGCTGAGCCCCGCGTCCGCCGGGTCCGGGGACATCTCCTCGACGAGCAGCAGCGGACCCAGGTGGTCGAGCCGCTTGGCGGCCGTGGCCGTGTGCAGCCTGCTCAGGAAGTCCATGTGCTGCGGCTTGGGCGCCATCGCGCGCTCCAGCGGGCCCAGCCGGGAGCCCTGGAGCGGGCGCGCGAACACCTGGTCGGGGATGCCGCGGGCCATCCGCATCGTGTTGACCCGCCGGTGCAGCTCCGCGGCGGACTCGCCGGGGCGGGCCGCCAGCTCCGCGGTCTCCAGCGCCCACCGTCGGCGGAACAGGGTGACGGACCCGGCGCGCACGCGCGGCACCGCGCCCGCGAACCCGTTTTCCTCCCAGCGGGCGTGCAGGTCCATCACCGTGTCTCCGAAGGAGAAGAACGGCGAGTCCGCGACCATCGCCACGAGCATCTCGTCGTAGGGCAGCGCGTGCGGGACCAGGAAACCCGTGTACAGCGGGTCGATCTCCCGGTCCGCCGCGTCCGCGGCGCCTGCGCCGGTGCCGCCGCGCCGCACCAGCCGCAGCCCGTCCGGGGTGTGCACCAGCGCCAGGTCGGCGGTGGCGGAGCCGGGCAGCAGCACCGGCTCGTCGCGCAGCGCCAGCTCCTCCCCGGCCAGCGGCGGTGCCAGGTTCGCGTTGAACCCCAGCGCCGACCGCATGTGGACGGTGGGGGTGCCGGGCGGGCCCGATCGCCGCACGTGCTCGGCGACCCGGTCGCGGGCCCGCGCCGGCAGAGCGGACAGGAACCGGCTGAAGTACCGGGCCCGCCCGCCGTACAGGTGGTTGAGGACGAGCCGGCCGCCGTCGGGCTGGCCGAACACCGCCAGGGAGCGGCGCGCCGTGAACTCGCGCTCGGGCAGGAGGTCGGCGATCTCGGCGACCACCGACGGATCGACCGCGGCCTCCTCCCCGGTGGACCGGGCCAGCTCGGCCAGGTGGTCGACCGCCCGGCGCCGGGCCGCCACCAGGCGGCGCAGGCCGTCGCCCGGGTCGGGGACGCCGTCCAGGTCCCCGGCCATCAACCGCTGGGTCAGGGGGAACGCGGCCCGCGCGTGCACCGCGAACCCGTCCAGGTCGTCGCAGCGCCCGCCCGCGCCGTAGCGGGACACGAACACGCTCTCCAGCGCGCCCGACAGCATCCGCTGGTCGTCCAGGGCGAACAGCAGCGGCATGATCCGCCGCAGGTCGGCCGTCCACTCCCGGGTCCACGCCCGCGGCACCGGGGCTCCCCGGGACACGTGGCAGTCCTCGACCAGGGGCGAGGAGGCGGCCTCCGGCGGTACCGGGTCGGCCCCCGGCGGGGTCACCGCCGCCGACCACAGGCGCGACAGGCGCGTCACCGACCGGGCGCGCTCGGCGCCGTCCGCCTCCGCGAACCCCTTGAGGACCTCCTCGGTGGCGTCGAACGCCTCCTCCATCCGCGCCGCCGTCCGGCCCGGCAGCCGCCGCACCAGGTCGTGCCAGCGCCGGTCGTACTCCGGGTCCTGCTCGGCGGCGGGCGCCCAGGGCACCAGCACCCCGGCGTCGATGAGTTTGGCGAGCACGTCCCGCAGCGCCTCCGGTGGCCGCCCCAGGTCCGCGGCCAGCCCCTCGCCCAGGACCCGCAGCACCACCGGCCGGGCCGCCCGCCGCTCCAGCGAGGAGAGCAGGGCGCCCCAGGCCCCGGTCAGGGGCAGGCGCACCTCCTCCTCGCCGAACGCCTCCGCCCGCGCGCCCGGCGAGGGCGGCGCCCAGCGGCGGCGGCGCACCAGCAGCCGGTCTCCCTCGCGGCGCGCCCCGCCGGTGAGCACCCACTCCAGCTCCGGGCGCGCCTCCGGGTCGGCGGCCAGCGCCCGCGCGGCCTGGCGCACCAGCAGCCGGCGCAGCCCCGCCACGGTGGTGGAGCGCAGCGGCTCCCCGTCCCGGGTCGGCGAGGACGGGTGCTCCAGGTCGTCGAAGTGCACCCCGGTGTACAGCGAGTACGGGCTCACCTTGACCGTGGACCGGGAGTGGTAGCGCACCAGGGCCGGCTCGGCCTTGCGCATCCGCTTGTCCGGGGCCCGGTCGGCCGGGGCCGCGGCCCGCGCAGCCACCGCCCGGTGCAGGTCCGGGCTGGACAGCGCGGTGCTGCGGTCGGTGGCCGGGTCGCGCGCCCACGCGGCGAGCTCGGCGCGCTCCTCGGCCAGCGCGGCCGGCTGTGCGTCGTCCAGGGCGGCGGTGGCCGCCCGGGTCCGCTCCCAGCTGTCGGTCCACTCGCCCAGCGCGCCGATCCGCCAGGTCAGCGGGTCGCCGACCAGGGGCGTGCGCGGCGGGCGCCGGTTGAAGACGTCGCGTTTGACGGCGAGCGCGGTCCGCCGGTCCGCCTCCTCCTCCAGCGTCGGGGCGAGCAGGTGGAGGGCCTCCAACAGGTGGTCGCGGATGCGTTCGCGGTGCGCCTCCTCGTCGGCGAGGGTGCGCAGCAGGTCCCGCTCCAGGTCGGCGCGGGCCGAACGCAGCGGGCGGTAGGGGTACAGGTTCACGCGGGAGACCAGGTACGGGCCCTCCACGTGCTCGAAGCGGTCGGCGGGACCGGGTGTGCTCACGCGCCCTCCGTGCCCGCGTCCGCGTCCTTGCGCTTGCCCGCGCCGAACCCGCGCGGCTCCCGCTCCGACGCCCACCGGAACCAGCGCAGCGCCACCACGGTGCCCAGCAGCGACCAGCCCAGCAGCAGCCACACCGACGGCCAGTCCCACAGCGGGCCGCCCTCCGACAGGGCCCCGTGCAGCAGCACCGTCAGCGGGCGCCCGGGCAGCACGTCCACGATCGCGCCCAGGGTGTCGCCCAGCGGCAGGATGATGAACCCGCCCGCCAGGAACGCGGTGGGGAAGAAGATGCCGTTGATCATCGGCACCGCGGCGTCGGCGTTGGGCGGCAGCAGGGAGGCCGCCGCGCCCAGCGGAGCCATGCACACGAACCCGAGTGCGACCGCCGCCAGCAGCAGCGGGACGCGCTCCGCCGGCACGCTCACGCCCATGAACATGCCGATCACGACGATCACCGCGAGCACGACGACCGTGGTCAGCAGGGTGTTGGCGAGGTAGGCGCCCATCACCGTGACCGGCTTGACCGGGGTGGTCCGGAAGCGCTTGAACAGCCCGTGGTGGCGGCGGATGGCCAGCCCGATCGCCACGTTCGCGAACGCCACCGACATCAGGGCGAAGCCCAGGACGCCGCCGAAGCTCAGGTTGGCCTGGGTGATGGAGTAGTCGCCCAGGTCCAGGACCGTGTCGGCCTCGGAGCGGAACGCGAACCCGAAGCCGAGGTAGAACATCACCGGCATCAGCACGATGAACGCCAGCGTGATCGGGGAGCGCCAGAACTCCTTGAGCTCCCCGTCGACGTGCAGCAGGAAGGTGCGCAGCCCGTTGGCGCGGGCGCCCGCGCGGCGTGCGGCGGGCGCGGTGTCGGTGGTGCTCATTCGGCCTTCCCCGAGGTGGTCTTCTCCGCGCCCGCGTCGAGCATCGCCAGGTAGGCGTCGTCGAGGGTGGGCGGCACGATGGTCAGCCCGCTGATGGTGGCCCTCTCCCGCTCCGCCCAGGCCTGGACGTCGCGGACCACGGAGTCCTGGTCGTCGGTGTGGATGCGCACCCGCCCGTTGACCAGGCTCGCCCCGGCGGGGAGGCGGTCGGCGCCGACGCCCGGGTCGGCGAACTCCACGACGGTGAACGCGGAGGAGGACCGGACCAGCTCGTCCGGGGTGCCCGAGGCGATGAAGGAGCCGTCGCGGATGACGTCCACCCGGTCGGCCAGCTCCTGCACCTCGGCCAGGTCGTGCGAGGTGAGGATGACGGTGGTGCCGCTGTCGCGCAGCCCCGCGACCAGGCCGCGGATGCGGCGGCGCGACACCGGGTCCAGGCCGGTGGTGGGCTCGTCGAGGAAGAGCAGCTCGGGGCGGCCGGTCAGGGCCAGGGCCAGGTCGAGGCGGCGGAGCTGGCCGCCGGAGAGGGACTTGACCAGGGCGCCGCGCTTCTCGGCGAGGTCGACCTGTTCGAGGATCTCGTCCAGGCCCACCGGGTCGGGGTAGTAGGAGGCGTGGCGGCGCAGGATGTCGCGCACGGACAGGCCGGGTTCGAGCATGGACTGCTGGAGGACCACGCTCATCCGGGTGCGCAGCCGGGCGAAGTCGCGGCGGTTCCCGGGATCGAGCCCCAGGACGGACAGCCGGCCGGAGGTGCGGCCGCGGTGGCCTTCCAGGATCTCGATGAGGGTGGTCTTCCCGGCGCCGTTGGGGCCGAGCAGGGCGGAGATCGTGCCGGTGGGCACCCGGTAGTCGATGCCGTGGAGGACTTCGCCCTTGCCGTAGTCCTTGGTGATGCCCGCGGCCTCGATGGCGTGTTCGGTGGGGACGTCTGCGGCGGCGGGCGCGGGGTCGCCGGTGCCGCCGGTGTCGCTGGGGTGCACGTGCTGCCCTCGGTGTTCTCGTGGGGTTCGCGGGTGGGGGCGGCCCCCCGACCGGTGGGGAACCGCCCTGGGTGCAGGGCTCGGACCGGATCCGGGTCCGGGTCCGGGTCAGCGCCGGGTCGGAAGCGGATGGTCGATCCGGTTGGAAACCGGACACCCGATCCGTATCGGCCTCGGATGGCCGATCCGCTTCAGAGCCGGATGGCCCGTCCGGATAGGAGCCGGATGGCCGATCCGGTTCCAGATCGGATAGCCGATCCGCTTCAGATCCGGATGACCGATCCGGATCGGGATCGGATGGCCGATCCGGTTCAGGGCCGGATCAGCCGCACGAACCCGAGGAGCAGCAGCTGCTGGAACCGCAGCACGAGGTGGAGGTGCAGCTGCTGGAGCCGCTGGTCGCGCCGGTCTCGGGGACGGCGACGGCCTCGCGGACGCTCATGACCTCCATGTCGGAGAAGTCGAGGTCGGGCAGTTCGATGGAGGGGGAGTCCTGCATGGGGGAACCTTTCGTGGAAGAGAAAACGTCACCCGTTCGTCCACGCTTTGACCGGTCGACCGGACGCGGCTTTTCCCTATCGGGTCGGTGGGTCTTTCCTTGCGGAGAGACCGTCCCCGGGCAAGGGGGTGGCCGAAAACGGTCAACGGGTTTATCGCTTGTGCAGCGTGAATGCTCGACGGGGGGTTTGGGAGTCGTGGAACGGGGGATGTGGAAAGGTCGCTCCGCACGTGGAGCGCGATCCGTCGGTCACACACCGGGACCCGGTCCCGGCATGTCGGCGGTGGGCGGGGTCAGCCGCAGGAACCGCCGGAGCAGCAGCTGCTGGAGCCGCAGCAGGAGGTGGAGGTGCAGCTGCTGGAGCCGCTGGTCGCGCCGGTCTCGGGGACGGCGACGGCCTCGCGGACGCTCATGACCTCCATATCGTCGAAGTTCAGCTCGGGCAGGTCGATGTCCAGAGCCGTGGATTCGGGCATGGTGAGCCCCTTCGTTCGTTTCGTGCGCGGTCCCCCGGGCGGCACGAAAATAACATGCGTCGCGGAAAGCGGATAGGGGCCGTGTCGACCATTCTCCGTAGCGTGTCCTCGGGTTCGCGTTCCCGTAACAATGGAAAACGCCCGGGAGGGCGGTTCGGTATGGGGTCCCGAAAGGTCTGGAATTCCAAGGATTGTTTCCGGTGGGGTCCGCGGTGCTCAGCGGCGGTGTTCGGCGGGATCCGGGCGCACGGCTCCGGGCGCCGCCGGGCCCGCGCCCCGGTCGCCGTGCCGCCGGTCCGGGCCGGTCGGCGGGCGCGCCGCCAGGGCGCGGAAGAGGCGGAGGACGGCGGCGGACCCGCCCAGCCACAGGGCGAGGACGACCGGCAGGTTGAGGTCGTCCGTCCCCTCGAGGAGGGCGAGGGCCACCAGCAGCGCCGAGGAGGCCAGCGCGCACAGGAACGAGACCGGGTTCCGCAGCCGGAGGAAGGCGTACCAGAGCAGGAGGGGGGAGATCAGGCCCAGGGTCGCCAGGGAGACCAGGCCGGCCAGGGCCGGGCCGATCCACGCCCAGGCCGGGTCCGGGCCGGGGGGTCCGGGCCGCCGAACGGAGGAACCGTTGATGGCCATGGCCCCATGCTAGGCGCCGGACCCCCGGATCAGAAGGCCGTACCCGGCACCCGGGGTGTACGCCGGGGGGCCGTGTCCGGCGCCCGGTGTGCGGGGTGCGGCCGGGGGCGTGGGCCGAGGCGGGTGCCCGGGGAGTGCTGCCCGGCGCCCGGGGGCGCCGGGGCGTGCATCCTGGGGATCAGGCGTTCTTCCACTCCGGGGCGAGGACCGACCAGATCTCGGTGTCGCGGCGGCTGCCCCGGTACAGGAAGTTGCCGCGCATGACACCCTCCCGGGTCATGCCCAGGCGGCGCGCCACCGCGATGCTCGCCGTGTTCTCGGTGTCCACGTGCCACTCGACGCGGTGCACCCCGCGCTCCTCGAACGCCCAGCCGATGAGCACCCGGGCGGCCCGGGTCACGAGCCCGCGGCCGGAGGCGGCGGGCTCCAGCCAGCAGCCGGCCTCGGCGGTGCCCTGGGAGGTGTCCAGCTGCGGCAGCAGCACGCCGCCGACGAGCTCCCCGTCCAGCCGGATCCCGCAGATGCGCCCGGTGTCGGCGGCGGTCCTGTCCGCGTACCGCTGGAGGTAGGCGCGGCTCGACTCCAGGTCGGTGACCAGGTCGGGCAGGCCGACGTAACGGCCGATGAACTCCCGCCCCCGGTCGATGTGGTCCAGGAACTCCTGGGCGTGCCAGGGTTCGAGCGGGCGCAGCTCGGCGCCGTCTCCGAGGGGTGTGCTGTACATCGGGCTCCTCGTCCGAAACGGTCAGCGGTGATAGGGGGCGGGCATGGTCGGGGGACCGGGCCAACCCTACGCGGGTCATATGAGAGGTTCCTCCTGATTTTCGGGAGGAAAGCGACGGGAGGACGGGCCCCACCGCACGGGTGCGGGAGGCGCGTCCGCAGCCCGCGGCCGGCCGCTCCGGCGGCGCCCCGTCGGGGGGCGTTCCCAGGCCGTCGACCGCGATGGCGTGCGCGCTTCCCGGCGCGGGCGCCGTGGTGTACTGTCCGGGACGGCTCGGCGGCGCTGCGAGGACGGGACACGGGTATGCCAACGGCGGAGATCAACGGCCACTCACTCTTCTACCGGGAGTACGGGGAGCCGTCGGCCCCGCCCCTGGTCATGGTCCACGGCCTCCACGGCGAATCGGGTGATCTGGCCCCGGTGGCGGAACGCCTGGCGGAATCCTTCCGGGTCGTCACGCCCGACATGCTGGGGCACGGCGAATCGGCGCACCCCGAGGAGTTCGTCCTGGAGGACCAGGGGCACGCGCTCAACGGGCTGATCGCGTCGTTGGGGTACGGCTCGGCCGCCGTTCTGGGCCATTCCATGGGGTCGTACGTCGCCGCGCAGGCCGCCGTCCTGGAACCCGCGCGGGTGTCGAAGCTGGTGCTGGTCGCACCGAAGGCGCACGGGTTGACGTCGTCGTCGGCGGCGTACGCCGAGCGCATGGGGTTCGACCTCGCCGGCGCGTCGGCCCGGGACGCCCTGGAGTTCATGGCGGGGGCGCTCTGGTCGCCGGACACCTCGGACGACCGGCGCACGCAGATCCTGCTGAGCCTGGGCTCCGACCCGGCGTCCCCCGAGGAGAAGGCCGCGGTGGAACGGTCCCTGGCCGGGTTCGACCTGCGGCCCCGCCTGGGCGGGATCACCTCCCCGACCCTGGTGGTCTCCGGCAGCGGCGACGGGCTGAACACCCCGGAGATGGGCCGGGAGGTGGCGGTGTCGATCCCCGACTTCCAGTTCCGGGTCTACGAGCACTCCGGCCACATGCTGCCGTACGAGGAGACCGACCGCCTCGTCGCGGACGTGACGCACTTCGTCCTGGGCTGAGCCCCGGCCCGCCGGTCGCGGGCGACCGGCCGGGCGGGGCGCGGAACGTTGAGCGCCCTTCGGGCCGGGAAGGCGCCGGCCGCGGGGCCGGAACCGGACCCGCCCGGGTCCACCGCGCCACCCGCCCGGGGGACCGCCCGTGCCGCCCGGGGGATCCCCCGGGCGGCACGCGGGCGCGGGGCGGGCGGCGTGTCAGGCTCCGGGGTTCAGCGCGGCGGCGGCCGCGGCGAGGTCGGCGCCGTCGCGCGTGGTCAGGGCGTACAGGGCGTGCCCGATGGGGGAGGCGTCCCACAGGTGCCTCGCCTGTGCGATCAGGCCGGGGTGGACGCGGCCGCCCGCCTCCCCGTACGCGGACACGGCGGCCCGCAGCATCTCCTCGCCCGCGGCCCCGTACTGGGCGGCCAGGTCGCGGGCCGGGTCGTCCACGCGGGCCGTGGTCCAGTCCAGGACGCCGGTGATCGTGCCGTCCCCGTCGAACAGGACGTGGGCGGGGTAGATCTCGCCGTGCGTCATCACCGTGGACGGGGGCCAGCAGGTGTCGTCCTCGAGCCAGTCCTGCCAGGCCCCGGCCAGGGCGGGCGCGACGGTGAACTCCTCGCGCACCCGCGCGATGTCCTCCGCCCACGACCGGCGCACCTGCGCCGGCGTGCGCACCTCGACCCCGGCGGCCCCGGCCCGCTCGGGGGTGATGGAGTGCAGGCGCGCCAGCAGGCGGCCCAGCCGCTCGGCGTAGCCGGGGTCGGCCGGGTCCATGTGCCACTCCGGCTCCCCGCCGGACAGGGTCAGCCCGGGGGAGCCGGGCAGCGCCGGGTAGGCGACCAGGTCGGGCCCGCGCACCTGCCAGTCCGGCACGGCGACGCCTCCGGCCGCCAGGGCCGGGGCCACCAGGTCCAGGACGCGGGCCTCCGCGGCCATGCCCGCCGAGACGTCCGCGCGCCGCGGCACGCGCAGCACCCACCGCCGCCCCTCGGTGTCGTCGGCCATCACGACCCGGTAGTCCAGGCCCGCCTCGTTCACGTCCGCGGACTCCGGGCGCAGCTCCAGCCCGTGGGCGGCGGCCAGGGCGATGACATCGTCGATCGTGCTCATGGGACCACGCTCTCATCCGCGCGCACCCCGTTTCCACGTCCGCGCCGCCCGGTCGCGCAGCCGTCCACGGGCCGGGACGCCCGTGCCCGGGGGAGCCCGCCCTCAGCCCCGGAACCCGTAGCCGTTGCCCTCCGCGGTCATGATCAGGGTGAGGGCCCCGGACATCGCCCGGGAGGCGGCCCGGCGCTCCTCCAGGAGCCCGGGGGTGTCCGGCGGGGCCAGGCCCAGGGCCTTCGCCGCGGGGCGCGGGTCGTCCTCGTCGGGGTCGTCGGGGTCGAGGTCGCGGAACCGCTCGGCGGCGAGGAGTTCCAGCGCCTCGACCAGGTCGCGGCCCAGGACCCGGAACCCGCCCTCGGAGTCGGCGTACAGGACGGGGCGCCGGGGCCCCTCACCGCACAGGAAGTAGGTGCCGCCCGCCCCCTCGTAGGCGAACGGCTCCAGGCGCCGGCCGCCGATGAGGTGGACCTCCTCGACGTGGGGGTCGCCGCCCCCGTACTGCTCGTCGAGGTCGGTGTACACGTCGAACGCGGCCAGGTGGTCCTCGGTATCGGAGTCCTCTCGGGCGCGGCGGAGCAGTTCCGGTTCCTCGGCGGGGCCGGTGAGCCAGCTCGCGGCGGCCGCCGGATCGCCGATGTCGGCGGGCACGAGGCCGACGGTGCCGTCGGCGCCCACGACGACGCGCGCGGGGAGGCCGAGCACGGTCTCGGGCAGGTCGTACAGGGAGTGCGCGGAGTCCTCCGCGACGGGGGGCAGGCCGAGGTCGGCGGCCATCCGCGCCCAGCCGAGCCGCTCGGCGGCGCACCTGCGCTGGTCGGGCACGCCGAAGCCGCGCACGGCCCCGGCGCCGAGCTCCGCGTCGGCCCGGGCCTGGATCTCGGCGTCGGAGGCACCGGCGATGTCCGCGGCGGACCAGCCGGGGGAGATGAGGCTCGGCGGGACGAGGTGGGCGTGCCAGGCGTGCACCGAGAAGCCGTCCCCGAAGCGGACGGCGGGGCCGTGGGGGTGGTGGAGGCGGCCGCGGGCGTCGGTGTGGACCTCCACCGGGGGCGGGGTGAGGACCGCGACGTGCTCGAACGCCCACCACCAGCCCACCGCCGGGGCCAGGGCCGCCAGGGCGTCCAGCCCCTCGGCGTCGGCGTCCGCGGCGAGGTCGCGCAGCAGGAGCGAGGCCAGCACCGGGGCGGGGGCGACGGGCGTCCGGGCCTGCTGCTGGAGCGTCCGCCAGTGCCCGTCGGAGGCCGCCGGTCCGTCCGTGGCGGGGACGGGGAGTCCCAGGTCCCGGGAGAGCGCGGCACGGGTGTCGGCGAGGACCCGGTCGGAGAGGGCCGGGTCGGCGGGCTCGGCCGCCCGGGTGCGGAACTGCTCGCCGACCCAGTAGGAGTTCCAGGCCGGGGCCGGGACCAGCGCCTCCGCGGCCGTGAGGGCTCCGGATACGAGGTCCTGCGGCAGGTCCGGCTCCCAGAGCCGTTGCAGGAGGCCGTGGTCGGTGAGCGGGTCCGGGGTCGCCAGGGGCGCGCCGGCCCGGTCCCGCAGCGCCGCGTCGGACCTGAGGATGTGGACGGCGAGCAGCCCGGCGAGCGGGGACGCGCACCGGACGACGGCGGGCGGTGCCGCCCCCCGGCTCCGGTAGAGGTCGCCCACGGCGCGTTCCGCCGCGCCCGGGTCGGGATCGGCCGCGCGCTCCCGCCACCGCGCGGCCAGCCCCTCCAGGGTGCGGTGCTGCTCGTCGGTCAGTCCGTTCGCGGGCACGGTCACTCCTCGCATGGTCGGTGCCCTGTGTGACGGGCGGTGCCGCCCCCCGGTTCCGGACACGGCCACTCCGCCCCCGGCCTCGGCCGAAGCCCCCGGCGCGGGCCGGTCACCGTCGTGCGGACGGACCCGGGGGGCTCAGGGGGTGTGGGGTTCCGGGGTGGCAGGGGCCGGGCGGCGGGGGCGCACCAGCTGGGCGAGCAGGGCCAGCACCGGCAGCTCCACCAGCGGGCCGGCCACCAGGGCGACCGCGATCAGGGGCCGCTCGGGGAAGGCCGCGACCGCGATCGCCAGCGCGATGGGCGAGTTGCGGGCCGTGACGGTCATGGTCAGCGTGATCGCCCGGTCGGCCGACAGGCGCAGCACCCGGGACAGGCCCGTGGCGATCAGCGGCAGCGTCACGAAGAAGACCACCAGCGGGGGCAGCAGTGCGAGCAGGTCGGCGCCGTGCTCCAGGACCGTGCGCGACTGCCAGGCGAACATCGCGAACACGGCCGCGTACAGCAGCGGCAGCACCAGGTGCGAGGCCGGGCCGGTGACGCGGCGCTCGCGCCAGGCGGTTCCCCCGAACCGGGCCGAGGCCCACCGCAGCAGCATCGCCAGCGTCAGCGGGACCACGAGGACGAGCAGGACCGACTCGGCCAGTGTGGCGCCGTCGACCATGGCGGCCCGCCCGCCCAGCAGCAGCACGTACACCGGCAGCAGGAGCAGCTGGAGGACGAGGTTGACCGGCAGCAGGGCCGCGGCGATGCCGGTGTGCCCGCGCGCCATGGCGGTGAAGACCAGGTACCAGTCCGTGCACGGGGTCACCAGGAGCAGCAGCAGGCCGATGCGCAGGTCCGGCTCGCCGCCCAGCAGGCCCGCGCCCAGTGCCCAGGCCAGGGCCGGGGTGAACACGAAGTTGAGCACCAGACCGGCGGCGACCAGGGTCTTGGCGTGGCGGACCTCGCCCACGTGGGCGGCGTCCATCTGCACGAACACCGCGGTGAGCATCACCAGCAGGGCGGGCAGCACCGCGTGCCCGGCGACCGGGCCGACGGGCGGCAGCAGGCCCGCGGCCAGGCCCGCCAGGGCGGCCAGGGCCACGAACAGGCTCTGGAGGCGTTCGGCCGTGGACACCGGGTCAGCCCTCCTCGGCGGAACCGGGCCCCAGGGCGCGCTCGTCGTAGAGGCGGTATCCGGCCGGGGAGCGCTGCGCCGGGAGCAGCCCCCTCTCCCCGTAGTAGCGGAGGGTGGTGGCCGACACGCCGGAGCGTTCGGCCAGTTCGGAGACCCGCATCAACACCATGCGCACACGGTAGGCCTTCGAGCCGACTCGAAGGTCAAGCCGCCGGACGCGGAACGCGTTCAGGGCGTCCGGCCGTGCGCGCGGGCGAGGTAGTCGGTGAGGGGGACCGGGCGGCCGCGGGGGTGGTGGGGCGGTCTCAGTCGAAGACCTCCACCGGGCACCGGGCCGCCCCGCTGCGGGCTATCCGGGCGTCGCTGGTGACCAGCGGTGCCCCCAGGGCCTCGGCCAACGCCACGTAGGTGGCGTCGTAGGCCGACAGGTTGGCGCGGAGCACCTTGACACGGGGCCACAGCGGGAGGGTGCCGTAGCGGTCGATCGGCAGGCGGTCGTAGGCGGCCATCGCCGTGTCCGCTTGGTCGGACGTGATCTTCCCACCGCGCGCCAAGCCGAGCAGCGCCGACATGATCTCGGTGTCGAGGAGGTACGGGGCGCACAGCACCTCGGCCTTCGACACCCGTGCGGCCACGGCCGAGCCCACGGGCCCCGCCACCACCAGCATCTCGACGAGCGCCGAGTTGTCGATGACGATCAACGCCCGGCCCGCTCCCGGTCGATGGCGTCCAGGACGTCGGAGACGGTGACGTCGGCCTGGGCGGTGCGGCGGGCCGCCTCCACGGCGTCGGCCAGGGCGGGCTTGGAGACCTCACGGGTCAGCACGGCGCGGGCGTAGGCCTGGAGGGACTGGCCGGCCCTGGCGGCTCGGACCTTCATCTCTCTGACGACGTCTTCCGGCATGTCTCGGATGGTGAGCGCAGTCATGAAAGCATTCTAGCTGCGTTGAAGGCATCGTGCATTCAACTTCGCGCGCGGGCGAGGTAGTCGGTGAGGGGGACCGGGCGGCCGCGGGGGTGGTGGCGGGCGTGGAAGGCGTACTCGCCGGTAGGCGTCGGGACGACCACCGCGCGGACCTCGGCGGAGGGCGCCACGACCGCGTCCAGGGCGCCGACCTCGGGGTACGCGACGAACGCGCAGGGCGTGGCCCGGCCGCCCCGGCGGAGCAGCACGACCGCGCCGTCCTCCCGGACCGCCTCGGCCCCGTGCAGGGCCTCCACGGTCCAGGCGCAGCCGCCCGAGCGGGGCAGGTACTCCCCGGCCATGCGGGCGACCACCTCGCCCACCCGTGTGTCGTCGGGCAGCTCCCACACCCGGGCGTGGGGTTCCACGTCGTCCCCCATCGACACGGAGTCCCGGTCCACGACCACTTTCATGCGCCGCCTCCCCGTTCGCCGTGTTCCCCCGGTGCGCCGCGGGGCCGGGCGCGTGCCCGGCCCCGCGGCCGTGTCCCCAGACCGGGTCAGCCCCGGTCCAGGGCGCTGCCGATCTCGCCGACGCGGTCGGCGAGCAGCCCGATCGCGCCGATCGCCCGCGTCACCGGGTCGTCCTCGGCCCCGCCCAGGGCGCGGGAGCGGCGGAACGCCGCCTTGACCTCCGCCCAGCGGGCCTTCTGCTCCGGGGTCATGGTCCCCCGCAGCTCGGCCAGCTTGAGCAGGTTGGCCTCCGCCCCCGAGGTCAGCGTCTGCGCCTCGCCCAGGTAGTGGTCGTCGATGACGGCCTCCACCTCGGCGTCGTTCATCACCGGCACGATCTTCTCCGCCAGCCGGTTCATGTTCCGGTACGACCCCTGGAGGCGGAACGGCGGCTCGGTGCGGGCGTCCTCGGACTGGGCCGCGGAGGCGATGTACGCCTGGTTGTTGGCCAGCACCACCTCCTGGACGCGCAGCAGCTTGCGCAGCACCGACACGATCCGCTCGACCTCGACCGCCGAGTACGGGTGGCTCATCCGGTCGACGGTCACCGACTCGTCCCCCTGCGCCATGCGCACGAACCGGTAGACGTCCTCCCGGTCCCGGGTGGACAGCGGCGCCAGCGTCGGGTTGGAGGTGAGGGCGTTCTCGATGTAGCTCAGCGAGAACAGCTCCTCCTTGCCCGACAGCACGTCGCCCAGGTTGTACACGTCGGCGCGGTTGGCCAGCATGTCCGGGATCCGGAACCGCTTGCCCTGCTCGGTGTACGGGTTGCCGGCCATGCAGACCGCGAACCGCTTGCCGCGCAGGTCGTAGGTGCGGGTCCGCCCGTTCCAGACGCCCTCCATCCTGCGCTGCCCGTCGCACAGCGAGATGAACTTCTGGAGCAGCTCCGGGTCGGTGTGCTGGATGTCGTCCAGGTACAGCATCGTGTTGTTGCCCATCTCCAGGGCGAAGGAGATCTTCTCGACCTCCTGCCGGGAGGTGGCGTCGGGCGCCTCCGCCGGGTCCAGGGAGGTGACCCCGTGCCCCAGGGCGGGCCCGTTGACCTTGACGAACACCAGCCCCAGCCGGCTGGCCACGTACTCCATGAGCGTGGTCTTGCCGTAGCCCGGAGGGGAGATGAGCAGCAGCAGGCCGCTCTGGTCGGTGCGCTTGTCGTCGCCCGCGGCGCCCAGCTGCTTGGCGAGGTTGTCCCCGATCAGCGGCAGGTACGCCTCGTCCAGCAGCCGGTTGCGGACGAACCCGCTCATCACCTTGGGCTTGTACTCCTCCAGCCGCAGCCGGTCGCGCTCGGCGGCCACCAGGGCGTTGCGCCGCTTCTGGAAGTCCCGGTAGGCGGGCACCTCCTCCAGCCGGAACCGGCGGGTGCGCGGCAGGATCTCGTCGAGCCGCACGTCCAGGGAGCGGTCCCGGATCCGGGGGTGCGAGCCGAGCAGGCCGGTGACGGTCTCGTGCACCGCCGCGGAGGACTCGTACCGGTCCACCCCGGCGAGCGCGATCGCCGCCGCCTCGGGCAGGTCGCCGGGGTCGACGTCGTCGCGGGTGGCCGCGTACGCCTCCAGCCACGCGCCGACCAGCTGGTGCCGGGCGGCCAGGTCGTCGCCGAGCCCGCGCAGGTCCTCCTCGAAGGACTTGCGGGTGGTCTCCCGGGTGCTGCCCAGCGCCCGGGAGAACCGGTCCAGCAGTGTGCGCGCCCCCGAACCGGACACGAAGCCGCGCTCGGCGGGGCCGTCGGCGGCCAGCTCCTCGAACAGGTAGTCGCCGACCAGGTCCAGGTCGGCGTCCTGGTACAGCCCCGTGTCGGTGAGGAACGCGTCCACGGCCCCGGCCAGCTCGGTGCGCAGCGCGTCGGCGGCGGTCGAGCGCCGGGCCCCGAACACCGCGCGGGCGCGGGCCAGCGACGCCGCCCGGGTCGCCCAGGAGGTCCGCCGGCCCTGGTCGGCGCCGAACGCCCAGAACAGCTGGGCGACCGCGCGCGTGCGCCCCGGGTAGCGCAGCAGCCCGGCGCCGGCGCGCAGGCGCAGCAGGGACGACAGGATCTTCGCGGCGTCGTGGTCGTGCACGCCCCGCTCGTAGCCCTCGTCGTAGCGGGACTCGGCCGCCTCGCGGACCAGGGCCGGGAGCGAGGACCCGTTCTCGGGGTGCAGTTCGGCCTCGTGCAGCCGGGCCAGCCCGTCCGCGCTCTCCTCGGCCGCCGCCAGGATCGACGTGGCCAGGTACTCGGCCCGGTACACCTCGGGGCTCTCCGACACCAGCAGCCGGTCCCACAGGTGCCGGGTCCGCGCGAACTCCGGGTCGGTCACCGGCTCCCGGAAGTCGGTGCCGGTGACCGCCACCGCCATCTCCCCCTGGAAGGGGGTGAGGGTGAGGTCGATCGGCTGGGAGTTGATCGCGAACCGGTGCCTGCCCAGCCGGATGGTGTCGCCGTCGTACAGGTCGGTGCGGTCCCGGAGGGACCGCCCCGCCTCCTGGCGGGCGGCGAGGATGCGGCCCTGGAGCTCCTCGGCGCGCACGGTGTCGCCGAGTTCGCGCATCTCGTCGGCGGTGCGGCGCAGCCGCGCCACCATCGCGTCGGAGGCGAAGTAGGTGTTGACGTCCTCCAGGGTGGACAGCGACGCCACCCTGCGGTGCACGCCCTCCAGCACGCGTTCGGCGGAGGCCGCCAGCCGGTCGGCGCGGCGGGCCCGCTCGTCCACCAGCGACTGCTTGCGGGTGGAGAACGCCTCGTACACGTCCTCGCGCTTGTCCGAGAGCTCCCCGAGGAAGTCCTCGAACTCGGCGAACCGCGACTCCAGGTTCTCCAGCTGGAGCATGATCCGCCCCAGCTGCTCGTCGCAGCGCTCGGGGGTGTCGGCGGCCGCCAGCGCCCCCGTGACGGCCTGCCCGAGCAGCGCGAACTCGGCCGCGAACTCGGCCCGGCCCTCCAGGGCCAGCAGCTCCTTGCGGCGGGCCTCCAGGGTGGCGCGGGCCCGGTTGATCCCGGCCAGCACCTCGCTGATCCGCTCCAGGATGCGGGTGCGCACCTGGGCGTCGCCGATCTCCAGCGACCCGATGACCTCGGTGACCGTCTGGAGCCCCTCGGTCTGCGCGGCGATCCGCTCGCCCACGGCGGTGGCGGCGCTGACCGCTTCGAGGGTCTCGGCCTCCTCCACCAGCCGCTCCACATCGGAGTGGTAGCCGGCGAAGGCGTCCTCCTGCTCCAGGAACGCCACGGTGCGGCGGCCCACGGAGCCGATCTCCTCCTCCAGGGACCGGTCCAGCCCGGCGAGCAGGTCGGCGTCCACGTAGCGCATCTCGCCCAGCGTGGCCGCCTGCCCCTGGGCGCGGCGCAGCTCGGTGAGCCGGGTGATCCAGCCCTCCGCGGACCGGGGGGCCTCCCCCCGGGAGGTGCGGATGAGCGCCGTCGCCCTCTCCTGCGCCGCGGCCAGCGCCTCGGCGGCCTGGGCGGTGAGCGCCTGGACGGTCTCGAACTCCTCCAGCACCCGCTCGGCGGTGGCGCGCACCTGGGCGAGGGGGGCGGCCAGGTCGCCCAGCTCCTCCTCGCCCAGCCAGTGGAACCGGTCCGACACCCGGCGGCAGGCGGCGATGAGCGCCTCGAACACCTCGGTGGAGGGGCTCATGTCCTGGGCCATCCGCGCCACGGACAAGCAGTCCGACACGCCCCGCACCAGCTCGGCGTTGCCGATCCGCTCCAGCGGGCCGCTGCCCACGGGCTGGGCGGCGGCGTACTCGTCGGACACGAACGGGGTCTGCCACACCTGCATGGGGTGGACCCGGGTGGGCTCGCCCGACGTCTCCCGGAACACCGTCATGGTGCCGTCGTCGAACAGCGAGTACCCGTGGCAGACGATCGGGTTGGCGACCTCCTTGCGGATGGTGTTGTACGGCAGCAGCAGGCTGCGGCCGTCCGCCCGCGAGTGGAAGACGTACAGCACGTCCTCGCCGTTGGGCGAGCGCACCACCCGCTCGAACTCCAGGTCGGTGACGTCGGTGTCGAACGTCCGCGCCACGCCGGTGGACAGGTAGTAGCCGCCGGGGAAGATCAGGCCCTGGTCGTCGGGAAGGCGCTGGCAGGACTGCCCGATCCCGTCGAGGCGCAGGACGTCCTTGGTGTGCCGGTTGAAGACCAGGTGCCGCCACACGGTCTCGTTGTAGGGCCGGATCCGCAGCAGGATGAGCGGCCCCACCTCGGCGTGGAACACCGAGGCGTCGGCCAGGCTCTGCAGCGCCTCGTCCACGGGCTCGCTGTAGACGCCCTCGCCGACCTCGGTGTTGTTCTCGATCTTGATGGTGAGGTCGCCGCCGACCGTCTCCACGAACAGCTCGTCGAGGATCGAGATGTGCGGGTGGCGGCCCAGGACGTGGTCCTCGCGGGTGGCCTCCACCCACGAGAACTCGTGCGAGGGCGGGAAGACGTGGTCGCGTTCGCCGCGCTCGTCGAGGTAGGCGATCTCGCCGGTGGGCGCGACCGTCCACCGCAGCACCCGCACGTCCTCCGTCTGCGGGCCGATCTGGAACACGGCCAGCAGCCGGTCCTCGACCTTGCGCAGCTGGAGGAGGCGGGCGTCGCGGTAGTAGCGGTAGAGCTGACCGAAGTCCTGCCGGAACCGCGCGTCCTCCAGCAGACCCGGAAGGGTCCCGGCGGGCGCGTCGGCGAAGGAGAACCCGTCGCCGTCGTGCTCGTAGCGGTGCAGCGAGAACACGTCGGAGACGTGCGTCTCCCGCTGCATGCCGATGAAGACGTTGTAGCCGAACAGGATGGTGTCACCGGTGCCGCCCCCGACGGAGCCGCCCACGCTGACGATGTCCCGCGGCGTGCAGTTGTGCTCGGTGCGGATCCGCTCGGTGCCGAGCAGGGTCAGCTCGGTGCCGCCGAACACCTCCAGCCGGCGGGTGTTCAGTTCCTCTGTACGGCGGGCCAGCTCACCGGTCTGCTCGCGGAGCCGGGCGCGGAGCACCTCGTAGGTGCCCGCGTCCAGCTCCTGCTCGTCGACGGTGTCCGGCCCGGGGCCTGCGGTCTCGGGGGCCTCGGTCACGGACGGCTACCTCACTGCTTCACGGCGTTGGCGGGGGCGAGCGCGGTCACCGGCAGCTGGTCCAGGCCCATGGAGCGGGCCGTGGACAGCAGGCCGTTGAGCTTGCCGTTGTCGCCCTGGCCGCCGTTGATGAGCTGGAGCAGCAGGGCGGACACGGTGAGGTTCTTGACGTCCTCGGTGTCCAGCGACGACACGACCTTCTTGATGTCGCGGACGAAGTCGCCCTCGCCGTTCAGCCAGCTGCCGCCCAGCGCCTGCATCGTCTCGGAGCTGCCGACGAAGCCGTCCACGGCCTTGCCCAGGCCGATGGAGTTGACCATGCGGTCGAAGAAGGCGCCGTCGCCGCCGACGATGTTGATGTCGGCGTTCTCCAGGCCGGTGGCCAGCACGGTGGCCTGGGCCTCCGCGACCTGGCGGTGGACGTCGATCCCGGCCAGGCGGACCTCCTTCTCGGCCTCCAGGCGCAGGCGGTACTCCTCGTGCTCGCGGCTGACCTGGTCCAGGGCGGCCATGGCCCCGGCCTTGTCGGTGAGGCCCGCGGCCTCGGCGCGCAGCTTGGCCTCGATGCCCTCGGCCTCGGCGAGCATCTTCGCCTGGACGGCCCTGGCCTCGGCCTCGGCCTTGAGGCGGGAGACCTCGGCCTCGGCGGTGCCGACCTTCTCGATGGCCGCGGCGTCCTGCTCGCGGACCTGGACGTCGGCCAGGCCCTGGGCGGCGGCCTCGGCCTGGATGCCCTCGGCGAGGCGGATCTTGGCGCGGGTGTCGAGCTCGGCGGCCTGCTGGCGGGCCTCGGCGAGGGTCAGCTCCTCGGCGGCCCTGTGCTTGGCCGCGGCCTCGGCGGCCTCGGCGGCCTTGATGTCCTTGACCAGGCGCTCCTGGGCCTCGGCCTCGGCGTGGATGATGATGGCCTGGCGCTGGCGCTCGGCCTCCTCGACCGCGCGCAGGCGCTTGATGGCCTCCTCCTGCTCGGCGACGGTGCGGTCCACGGCGACCCGCTCGCGGATGACGTCGGCGACCTCGCGCTTCTCGGCCTCGACCTCCTTGTCCTTGGAGATCCGGCTCAGCTCGGTCTCGCGCTCGCGGCCGATGACCTCCAGCATGCGGTCCTTCTCGATCCGCTCGGTCTCGATGGCGATGACGCGCTCGCGGTTCTTCTCGGCGACCGCGATCTCGCGCTGCTGGTTCTGGTGCTGGACGCCCAGCGCCTCGGAGGTGCGGATGTTGGCGGTCTCGGCCTTGAGGCGCTCCTCGGCCTGCACGCGGGCCGTCTCGGCCTCCTCGCGGGCCTTGATGATCTCGATCTCCCGCTTGGCCTTGGCCGCCGCCTCCTCGCGCCGCTTCTCCAGCTCGGCGAGGGTCTCGGAGGTCTCGGTGTTCTGGCGGTCGATCTCCTTCCTGCGGTCGTTCTCGAAGGCGTTGGTGCGCTTGTGCTCGGTGGCGGTGCGCTCGGTGATCTTCGAGATGCCCTGCGCGTCGAGGATGTTGTTGGCGTCGTGCTGGTGCAGCGGGGTCTGCTCCAGGTAGTCGATCGCCACGTCTTCCAGCACGTAGCCGTTGAGGTCCTGGCCGATGACCTCGACGATCTGCTGGCGGAACTCCTCGCGCTGGGTGAACAGCTCCTCGAAGTCGAACCGCTTGCCGACGGTCTTGAGGGCCTCGGCGAACTTGGCGTTGAACAGCTCCTGGAGGGTCTCGGGGTTGCTGGCCCGCTCGGTGCCTATGGCCTTGGCGACCCGCTTGACGTCCTCCTCGGTCTCGTTGACCCGGATGAAGAACTTCACGCTGATGTCGGCGCGGATGTTGTCCTTGCAGGTGAGGCCGTCGCGGCCGCGGCGGTCCAGGTCCAGGGTCTTGACCGAGATGTCCATGTACTCGGCCTTGTGCAGGACCGGCAGGATCACCGCACCGGTGAAGGTGACGTGGACGTCGCGCGTCTTGGAGATGATCAGCGCTTCACCCTGCTTGACCTTCTTGAACATCTTCAGGATGGAGACGATCAGGAGGAGCAGGACGAGGAGGGCGACGGCCAGGGAGATGCCGACGGTGAGGAACGCCGCGTCGGCGGCCTCTCCGGTGGATGGGGCGCTCAGCAACACGTATGGGGGCCTTTCTGCGATTGACCGTGCGGGGTCGAGTGGCCGTGCGGGGGCGGCGCGGGCGGGGGTGCGGGGCCCGGACGCTCCCGGGAGGGGGCTCGTGGAATGGGACGCGGGCCCCCGGCCGGTGGTTCCGTTCCCTGGGGGAAAGACTCGTGTCCGAGGGGCTCGTGCACGAGCCGGTGGCCGGAGGACCTGGGGGAGCCGGCGGGCACGGGCCCGCCCGGGTCGGCTCCGGCCGGGGCAGGCCGTGGCCGGGGTCAGCCCTGACCGGGGTCCAGGGCCGGGTCGAAGCGGGTGACCAGGAAGACGTCCCGGTCGTCGCTGTGGTCGAAGATCAGGGCGGTGCTCCCCGACGGCAGCACCTCGCCGCCGATGGTGCGCACCGGGATGGTGATGGAGGCCCCGCCCGCGGTGGTGATCTCCGCGTGGCCGAAGCCCTCGTTCGCCGAGCCGATCCGGATCACGCAGGTGCGGCCGACCAGTTCGTGCTTGGAGGACCCCTTGCCCTTGGGCAGGAACCGCTGCACGGCCATGACCGCGCCGCTGGTGAACGCCCACGCCGCCACGACGGCGATGACGAGGACGACCGCTCCGAGCGCCCAGAGCAGGGCGCCGTCGGGGGTGAGGAGACTGGTCACGATCCCGCCCATCATGCTCACGAACCAGGCGGAGAGCACCAGCACGGTGATCTCCACGGTCACCGGGGCCCTGCCCAGCCCCACCCGCCCCATGACCGCGCTCGCGCCCGCGGGGTCGCCGTCGGAGTCCGCGGAGTCGAGGACGTCGGTGTCGGCCAGGCCGACCGCGACCACGATCCAGTAGAGGACGATCACGAGGAGCATGGGGGTGAACAGTACGGTCGGGAAGCCGAAAGCCGTGCTGAGGAACAGCCCCACGCGGATCACGCCCCTTCGCGTCCATCCCGGTCCCCGGCGGCGCACGGGGGATGGTGGCCGTCAGGACGGGGACCGTGCCCGGAACTTTACCCAACGTCCCAGTTGAACGCGGTCCGGGGGGCCGGGGAACGTGGCCGGAACCGGCCACCGCCGCGCGGATTTCCGCGACGCGCGCACGGGCACCGGGGTTTACGGCGCAGTATTTCCGCACAGTGAATTCTTCGAGGTCATCGGGTGTCGTTTTCCCGGAACGCCCGGCCCGGCATTCCCCGGAACGCCCCCGCCGACAGGCGGATATCACATTGAGCTACGGTGCGGCATTCAAAGGTATTCGGATCCCGGCGCGGCGGAGGACTGTGGCGCTTCCCGAAGGCCTCATTTAGGATCTGCTGCACCGCACAAGCGCGCCTACGGAGGGCGAGGTCTATCTCGTGAACCCCGGAAGCGGTTTCAACGGAGTCTTCTTCCGCCTTCTCGGGCCGCTCCAGGTCGAGGCGGGTTCCGAGCAGGTGCACATTCCCCCCGGACGCCAGCAGGTCATTCTCCGTGCGCTGCTGCTTGAGGCGGGGCGCACCGTTTCCACGGACCACCTGGTCGACGTGACCTGGGACTGCGATCCCCCCGACACGGCCCGCACCCAGGTGCAGATCTGCGTCTCGCGGCTGCGCAAGAGCCTGGCCCCCCTCGGCACGCCCCTGCTCACCTCCCCGCCGGGCTACCTGCTCCGAGTGGAGCCGGAGGCCGTCGACGTCCACCTGAGCCGCATCCTCGCCGAGAGGGCCGGGGAGGCCGTCGCCGGGGGCCGCCCGGAGGAGGCGGTCGCCCTGCTGCGCCGGGCGGCGGGCCTGTGGCGCGGCCCGTCCCTGGGCGGCCCGTCCGGCCGCCTGCTGCGGCCCCTGGCCGACCGGCTGGACGAGGACCGCGCGTCCCTCGTCGAGGCGTACCTGGACCTGGAGCTGGAGCTGGGCCGCCACGACCTGGTCGTCGGGGAGATCGACGACCTCGTCCGGAGGTACCCCCTGCGCGAGCGGCTGCGCTACCAACTCATGCTCGCCCTGCACCGTTCCGGGCGCCGGGCCGAGGCGCTCCGGGTCTACCGGCGGGGCCGGGAGCTGAGCACGGCCGAGCTGGGGCGCGAACCCGGACCGGAACTGCGCGCCCTGGAGGCCGCCGTCCTGGCGGGGGAGTCGCCGCCCGACCCGGACCCGGCCCCGGCGGCGCCCGCCGCCCCCGTCGCGGTCCCGGCCCCGCGCTCCCGGGCGGGAGCCCCGTGCCCCCGCCAGCTCCCCGCCGACACCGCGGACTTCTCCGGACGCGGGGAGCAGGCGGCGGCACTGGAGGCCGCCCTCACCGGGCCGGGCCGCGGCGGGGGCCGGGCCGCCCTCTGCGCGGTCGTCGGCCTCCCCGGCGTCGGCAAGAGCGCCCTGGCCGTGCACGTCGCCCACCGGCTGGCCCGCGCCGGCTTCCCCGACGGACAGCTCTACTGCGACCTGCGCGGCGGCAGCGGGACCCCGCTGGACCCCGCGCGGGCGCTGGCCCGGTTCCTGCGCGCCCTGGGCGTCCCCGACCGGGCGCTGCCCGAGGGGCTCGGGCCGCGCGCGCGGATGTACCGCGACCTGCTCGCACGGCGGCGGGTCCTGGTGCTCCTGGACGACGCCGCCGACGATCGGCAGGTCGCCGACCTGCTGCCCCCCGGGCCCGGCTGCGCCGCGATCGTCACCGGCCGCTCCGGCCTCGCCGGGATTCCCGGGGCCGACCTGGTCGAACTCGACGTGCTCCCGCAGGACCAGGCGCTGGAGCTGCTGCGCCGGGTGATCGGACCCGAACGGACGGACGCCGACCCCGAGGCCGCCGCCGAGCTGCTGGGCACGGTGGGCAGGCTGCCCCTGGCCCTGCGGATCGTCGCCGCCCGGCTGGTCGCACGGCCCCACTGGTCCCTGGCGTCCATGGTCGCCCGGCTCGCTGACGAGCGGCACCGCCTCGACCAGCTCTCCCACGGCGGGCTCACCGTGCGCGCCGGCCTGGTGCCGGGCTACGAGGGCCTGGCCCCGGACGCCCGGCGGACCCTGAGGCTGTTCGCGCTGGCCGACGGCCCCGGACAGCCCGGGTGGGCCGCCGGGGCGCTGCTGGACGACCGCAGGCCCCGCCCCGACGAGCTGCTGGAACCCCTCGTCGACGCCCGGATGCTCGCCGCCGACGGCACCGACGCCGCGGGCGGCCCCCGCTACCGGTTCCACGACGTCGTCCGCCTGTTCGCGCGCGAACGCCTGGCGGAGGAGGAGACGGAGTCCGAGCGGCGGGAGGCGGCGGCCCGGCTGGTCGGCGGCTGGCTCTTCCTGGCGGAGGAGGCCGACCTGCGCACCGGGGGCGGATCCGGCCGCATCGGCGCGGGGGGCCGGTGGCGCCCGCCCCCGGCCGATGCCGTCCTGCGCGACCCGGCGGCCTGGCTGTCGGCGGATCGGTCCCGCCTGTGCGCGGCCGTGGACCTGGCCGCCGACCACGGTCTCGACGAGCTGTGCTGGAACCTGGCGCTGGCCCTGGTCCCCCTGTTCCACCGGCGCGGGTACCTGCGGGAGTGGGACCGGGTCAACGACCGGGCCGCCGAGGCGGTGCGCGCCGCGGCCAACCGCCGCGGGGCGGCGGCGGTCGCCTACTCCCGCGGCTGCCTGGACCTGGACCGGCGGAGGCCCGCCGACGCCCGCGCGGCCTTCGAGGAGGCCCTGGCGGTGTTCGGGGAGCTGGGCGACGTGACCGGCCGCGCCTGGTGCACCTGGGGGCTGGCCCGGCTGGAGCGGGCCGCCGGGCGCCGCGAGCACGCCCTGGAGCTGTGCGGGCGGGCCCTGCGCGACTTCCAGGAGGTCGGCGACCCGGACGGGGAGGGGCGCGCCCTCATGCTCAGCGGACACCTCCGCACGGCCGCCGGCGCCGTCGACGCGGGGGAGGCCGACCTGGCCCGGGCGCTCACGCTGTACGAGCGGACCGGGGACCCCCGGGGCCGCGCGCGGGTGCTGAGCCGGATGGGCCGGATGGCGCGGGACCTGGGTGATGAACGGCGGGCGCTGCGCCTGCTCACCGAGGCGCGGGAGCTGGACGGCGGGGAGGAGCGGGTGCCGCGTACGGTGCCCGGCCCCCGGGACCTCGGGGACCGGGACGGGACGGCGGCCCGGGCGCCGGAGCAGGCGTGAGCGGCGCCCCCGCCCGGGCCGGCCGCGGCCGGCCGGTCACCGCGGGGCGCGGTCCCAGGAGGCGATGAGCCCGTGCTCGGACAGGGAGAACACGTCCCTGTAGACCAGCGTGGCCATGCGGGACGTCTCGGTGAACGCCCCTTCGGCGACCACGCCCTCCCCGCTGACGCGCACCAGGTCCACCCGGTGCAGGCCGCGCCCGGCCAGGTGCTCGCGCAGGGCCGCCTCGACCCGGCGTCGGCCCCGGCTGTACGGGACGCCGGGCAGGCGCAGGCGGGCGTACTCGTCCAGAAGGGAGGCGCAGCCGTCCAGGTCGGCGCGGTCGACGTAGTCGTAGAGGAGGAGCACGTGTTCGGCGCCCGCCCGCGCCACCCTTTCGCTGCGGCCGGGGGTGTGCTCCTGGCCGTGTGCGGTCATCCGGCACCTCCCCGGCCGGGGGTGCGCGGAACACCGCGGACGGCGGAGGCGTGGTTCATGGCGACTCCCGGGCGCTCGTGGTTCGGGGCCCACGCTAGGAAAACCCCCTGTCACCGGCCTATCCCCGGGCTATCCCGGCGTCTTCGCCGCGCTTCCCGGTAGCCGATATATCACTTAACGTGATATTTGCAGTTCCCTTCCGTCCGTCTTTCAACCATCCGAAATTTGGGTCTGGGTCCCAGTGGTGGGAATGTGAGAATTCGACCACGGCGACCTCGGTTTTCGGTCGAATAAAGTTCGCTTCTCTTCGCAATGCGTGTGATATAACTCCGTTTCGGGAGTCGTTCTCTTTGATTTCAGAACGGTGGGGAGCTGTGTGATCACGACGGGCGATCGGCCTGGCGACGACGGAATGGTGTTCCGCGTGCTCGGCCCCATCGAGGTCCGGGGCGCCGGGGGCCCGGTCCGGGTGCCCGTCGGCCGGCAGCAGACCGTCCTGGGCATCCTGCTCCTGGAACTGGGCCGCGTCGTCTCCACCGACCAGATCGTCGACATCCTCTGGGAGCACAGCCCGCCGGAGACCGTCCGGACCCAGGTGCAGATCTGCGTCTCCCGGCTGCGGACCCTGCTCAAGCCGACCGGCGCCGTCATCGAGACCCGGTCCCCCGGCTACGTCCTCAACGCCGCCCCCGAGACCGTGGACGCGCACGTCTTCCGCGCCCGGGTCCGCGAGGCGACCGCCCTGTCCCAGCAGGACCGGGGCGAGGAGGCCGCCGCCCTGCTTCGCTCCGCGGTCGGCCTCTGGCGCGGGCCGGTGTTCGGCGGCGTCGGCGCCGAGGCCCTGCGCGCCCGGGCCACCCACCTCGACGAGGAGCGGATGGCCGCCGTCGAGTCCTATCTCGCCATCGAACTCGAACTGGGGCGGCACCAGCGCCTCATCGGCGAGATCAACGGGCTGGTCGAGGAGCACCCCCTCCGTGAGGGGCTGCGCGCCCAGCTGATGCTGGCGCTGTACCGGTCCGGCCGCCAGGTCGAGGCGCTGGAGGTCTACCGCCGCGGACGCGACCTGCTCATCGAGGAGCTGGGGCTGGAGCCCGGGTCCGAGCTGCGCGAACTGGAGCGCGCCATCCTCGCCGGCGACCCCTCCCTGGAGCACGCGCCCCCGCAGGGCCCGGCCCACGCCTCGGGCGGCGGGCCCGCCACCGCGTTCGGCGGCGGGGTCACCCCCTTCCAGCTGCCCTCCGACACCGTGGACTTCGTCGGCCGCGACGGCACCATCGACCGGGTCGAGGGCGTCCTGGCCGAGCCCGGCAACGGAGCCCGGGTCGTCGTGCTCATGGGACGCCCCGGGGTCGGCAAGAGCTCCACCGCCGTGCGCGTCGCCCACCGGCTGGGCCCCGAGCGCTATCCCGACGGGCAGCTCTACTGCGACCTGCGCGCCACCCGGGGGACCCCGCTGGACCCCGGCGAGGTCCTGGGCCGCTTCCTGCGGGCGCTGGGCGTGCCCGGCCCCGCCGTCCCCGACGACGTGGACGAGCGCGCCGCCATGTACCGCGGCCTGCTGGCCACCCGCCGGGTCCTCATCGTCCTGGACGACGCCGCCACCGAGTCCCAGCTGCTGCCGCTCATCCCGGCCGGCCCCGGCTGCGGGGTCCTCATCACCTCCCGGGCCAACCTCACCGGCCTGCCCGGCGCGACCTTCCTCCCCCTGGAGACCCTCTCCGAGGACGCCTCGCTGGCCCTGCTGCGCCAGGTCCTGGGCGACGCCCGGGTCGACGCCGAACCCGAGGCCGCCCACGCGCTGGTGGGCGCGGTGGGGAGGCTGCCCCTGGCGCTGCGCATCGTGTCCGCCCGCCTCGCCGCCCGCCGCCACTGGTCCCTGTCCTCCATGGTGGACCGGCTGGCGGACGAGCGGTACCGCCTGGACGAGCTGGCCCACGGCGACATGACGGTGCGGGCCAGCCTGTCGCTGACCTACGACGGACTGGAGGCCGGGACGGCCCGCGCCTTCGGGCTGCTCGGCCTGGTCGAGGGCCCCACCATCCCCATGTGGTCGGCGGCCGCCCTGCTGGGGGACGACCGCCCCTTCCCCTCCGACATCGTCGAACCGCTGGTGGACGCCCACCTGCTGGACATCGTGGGCACCGACCCGTCCGGGGACCCGGTGTACCGCTTCCACGAGCTGGTGCGCGACTACGCGCGGGAGAGGTCGGCCGACGTCGAGGACGACGCCTCCCGCGGCGCCGCCATCGACCGCCTCATGGGCGGCTGGCTGGCGCTGCTGGACGCCGCCAACGACGACCTCATGGGCGGGGAGTACCTGCGGGTGCGCGGCGGGGCGCCCCGGTGGTCCCCTCCCGCGCGGTACGTCGAGCGCGTCCTGCGCGACCCCTACGCCTGGTTCGAGGGCGAGCGCGCCAACCTCCGGCACGTGGTGCTCCAGGCGGTCGAGCTCGGCATGGACGAGCAGAGCTGGGACCTGCTGGTCGGCTTCTCGGTCTTCCTCACCCGGCGCGGCTACATGCAGGAGCTGGCCGAGCTGCACGACCGGGTCGAGCCGTTCGTGCGGGAGCGCGGCAACCGGCTCGGCATGGCCTCCCTGTGGGCCACGGTCAGCGAGGCGCTCAGCCACCGCTACGACGGGCCCACCCGGGCGGCGCTGCTGGAGCGGTCCCTGGAGGCGTACACCGAGCTCGGAGAGGTGCGGGGCCAGGCGATCGCCCGCCGCGCCCTGGCCACCCTCACCGCCGAGGCCGGGGACGAGAAGCGCGCGCTGGGCCTGTGCGAGGAGGCGCTGGAGGGTTTCATCGCCGTCGGGGACCTGGGCGGCCAGTGGCGCAGCCTGATGCTCACCGGCTACCTGCGCGGACGCGGCGGCGACGTCGACGGGGGCCGCGCGGAACTCGACCGGGCCCTGGAACTGGCCGGGCGCACCGGGGACCCGCGGGCCAGCGCCCAGGTGCTGCGGCGCAGTGCCCAGCTCGACCTGCTCCGGGGGGACGTCGGGCAGGGGATAGGGCGGCTGCGGGAGGTGCTGGCCGTCGTCGAGGAGCTGGGCGACCTCGTCGGCCAGGCGATGGTGCTGCGCGACCTGGGGACCGCCTGCGCCCAGGCGGGCCGGATCGATGAGGCGCGGGGGCTGCTGGAGCGCGCGATGGCGGCCTTCGACCAGCTCTACGAGGAGAGGGAACGAGCCGAGGTGGCATCCGTGTTGGCCGACCTCGGCTGACCGTTCGCCATCGTCCTCACCCCCGCCCGCTACTTCTCCCAGCGGTCGGCCGGGGTGTCCACCTTCACCGTGACGGTGGCGGGGCCCTTCTCCCCGGGACCGGACGGGACGTCGACGGTCACCGAGACGGCGGCGCCGGGGCCCGTCTTCTCCCAGCGGTCCTCCAGGGTGCCGGCCCCCGTGTCCGCCAGGGCGGGGGAGGCGCCCAGGGAGACGGCGACGGCGGCGGCGAGGGCGAGGGAGAACTTGACGATCCGCATGGTGACCTCCGTTGGTGAGGGCCCCGTCTTCTCGGGGGATGGCCACATCCTGCCCCGCGCCGCCGCCGAAGGCTTATCACAGGGCTATTCGCACCATTGCACGGCGCTGACAAGGGCCTATCCCGCCCGGGGATAGGTCGCGGATAGCGGGTGGATGCCCCCCTTTCCGATGATCGTGGGGAGCCGATCGCGGGAGGAGATCCCGGGGCATCGGACCGGGATCGCCTTGGAATGCGGAGTGGTGATGAACGACGTCCCCATGCTTGAGACCCTGGGAGAGTGCCGTGTCGACGGGCGCCCCGTGCGTCACCGGCGGGCCGCGGAGCTGGCCGCGGTCCTGCTCCTGTCCGACGGGGCGGCCCCCCGCGACTGGCTCTCCACCGTGCTGTTCGAGGGCGACCCCTCGCCGTCCAGCCTGCCGACGCTGGCCATGCGGGCGCGGCGGATCGGCCTGGACGTCCGGTACGAGCGCGAGATCGGCGCGTACCGCATCGGCGAGGGGGTCCGCTGCGACGTCGTCGAGTTCCTGTTCCTGCTGTCGCACGGCTACGTCGCCCAGGCGATGGAGTTCTACAAGGGCCCCTTCATGGTGCGCAGCCAGAGCCCCTTCGCCGTCCAGACCCGGGCCCACCTGGAACAGCGCATCGTCGAGGCCGTCGTGGACACCGGCGACGCGCGCCTGATGGCCGACACGCTGCGGGTCGTGCGCGACCCGGGGATGCGGCGGGCGCTGGTGCGCGACGCGGACGCGGCACTGGTCTGACGGGCCGGTCAGGGCGGGGAGACGAGCAAAAGGGAGGGGACGGCATGCGGAAAGGCCAGGCGCAGCAGGCCGTACCCCGCTCCGGCCGCGCCGGACAGCGCCGGGGCGGCCCCCGGGGTGAGGCACCAGCCGCGGGCGCGGCCGTGCGCGCACAGGCCCGCGGCGGCGCGCAGCGGGACCTCCTCCGCGCCTCCGCCGCGCCACCGCGCGGCCGACACCAGGAACTCCAGGACGCCCAGGTCGCCGTGGCAGGCCCCGTGGTCGCCGGTGGAGCGCAGGCCGCCGCGGAGCAGGGCGTCGCGGACGGCGCGTTCCAGGGACGCCAGGTCCTCCAGGGCGGCCGAGCGGACCGCCGGCTCGCGCGCGTCGGCCAGCAGGGACAGCCGGGAGAGGCCGATCCCCGCCAGGCCGTGGCACCACGACACGTCCGCGGGCGGACGCCGTTCCAGCGCCTCCCGCTCCCGGGACAGCAGCCGGCCGACGGCCCCGCCGTACCCCGCGCCGGGCAGCGCGGCGTCCATGCGGGAGAGCGCGACCAGGACCCCGGTGGAGCCCGAGGCCATGCCGGGCTCGGGGGGCGCGGCGGCGGTCTCCTCGGCGAGCACCGAGGCGACGCGGTCGGCGACGGCCAGCGCCCCCGCCCCGGGCAGCGCCGCGTGCAGCGCCAGCGCGGCCAGGACGGTGCCCGCACGTCCCCCGGCCAGGCCGGGGGAGCCGGTGCCGGTGTGCCCGCGCAGCAGGGCCAGGTGCGCCAGGGCGCCCCGGGTCCGGGTGTCGTGCCCGCGCACCGCGCCGGCCGCGGCCAGGTGGACCAGTGCGGCAGCGGCCCGGCCGAACCGGTCGGGGGCGCGGGGGGAGAAGCGCAGGGCGGCGGTGTGGTCGGCGGCGGCCTCGGCGCGGGCCCGCAGGTCGGGGCCGCCGCCGAGGTCGGCGAGCCGGGCCAGCAGCGGTCCCGCCCCCGGGTCGCGGGGGGAGAGGCCGCGGGCCAGGTCCGCGGCCGCGGCGAGCGCGGTCTCCCCGTCCAGCGGCCGGTCGCCCGGACGCGGGTCGGCCGCGTCGGGGTCGTCCGGGCACAGGTCGCGGGCGGTCCGGCGGACCAGCGCCACCGCCCCGCCGGCGCCGTGGCGGTCCAGGGACCGCAGCCGGCGGCGCACGGACGCGGCCGGCGCTTCGGCGAGCACGCCCGGGACGGTGCGGCCCGCGCTGTCGACCAGGTCGACGGCCCCCGCCGGACCCGACAGGTGCGGCAGGTCGCCCCTGAGCAGGTCGGTGGACTCCGCCCGCAGCAGCGCCGACCACAGCCGGGCGTCCCCGTCCCCCGGCAGGGGCCGGGGCAGCAGCAGGGAGCGGGTGAGGCCGTCGCGCAGCAGGTCCGGGCGGTCCCCGGCGTCCAGGGAGGGCGCGTACAGGGCGGCCGGGTAGAGGTCGTGCCGGAGCAGGGCGCGGGACAGCCCGCCCAGCGGGCCCTTCCGCGACAGCCAGGTCCCCCGGTCGGCCACCAGGGCGTCGTAGGCGAACGCGAACCCGTCCGTCAGCGCGCCCGTGTGCCCCTCCAGCGGCAGCACCCCGCCGCCGGACCCGGGCAGGTGCTCGTCGTCCTCCAGGGGCTCCTCGTCCAACGGGTCGTCCTCGTCGCCGACCTGTGAGACCGCGGCGTCCACGGGCCGCTCCGGCGGCCGGACCACCCCCGCCAGCAACCGCTCGGCGTCCGTCAGCACCGGGTGCGCGCCGTGCGCGACGATGTCCCGGTGGCGCGGGGCACTGCCGCTCAGGGCGTGGGCCAGCGCAGTGACGGCGCCCAGCCGCCAGTAGAAGGCGACGCCCTCCCCCTCGGGGCAGGGCTCGTGCTCGACGCGGAGCGTCCACCCGTGGTCGGGCAGGCGCAGCACCGGGACCGAGGACAGCCGGTGCGCGGGGCCGCGCGCGTTGAACCAGGAGACGATCCCCTCCCACAGCACCGCCGCGTCCGGCGGGCGCGGGGTGCGGACCATCCGGACGTCGCCGAACGAGACCACGGCCCCGGCCAGCCCGCCCGGGCGGCGCACGTACCCCGAGCCGAAGTCCACCAGGGTCACGGCGTCCAGCCGGCCCCCGTGCAGCCGGTCCAGCTCCGGGAGGTCGGCGACCAGGTCGCGGGCCAGCTCCAGCCGGGACTCCTCCCAGCGGGAGAGCACCTCCGCGACCCGGCGCAGCAGCACCGTGTACTCCTCCCACAGCTCGCGCTGCACCCGCGGCCGCGACAGCAGCTCCAGGTAGGCGCGGAACCGGGCCTCCCCGCTCGCGCCGCCGATCCGGCCGGAGAGCTGGGCGAACTGCATCTCCAGGGCCACGGTCGGGGTCATAAGGCGGCTCAGCTCCTCGTCCGGCCACGCCCCGGCCAGCAGGTCCGGCAGCCCGGCCAGGCGGGGGTCGGCCCCCCGCACCAGCGCGGTCGCCGCGTCGTGCAGGGCCCTCTGGTGCCCGTGCACGGCGTCCAGCGCCGGGCGCAGGAACCCGGCCGCGTCGGGGTCGGCGAGGAACGCCTCCCGCGCGCGTCCGGTGTCCCGCCCCAGGGCGATACGCGCGTCCGCGCGGCGCACCCACGCCTCCGGCGCGCCGGAGGCGGGCGCGTCCCCGGCGGCGTCGTCCGCCGCCCGCCGCCAGGGGAGTTCCTCGACGGTCCATTGCCTTTCCATGTTCGGCTCCCGTTCCGACCGGGGTCCCGATGACGTACCGGTGCTGTGGACCCAGTCTCACCAGGGGCGTTCACGTCGCCATCACGCCGGGGCCGGCGTCGATAGGCGGCCGATAAGCGGGCGATGGGGCCCCGGGCGACAGTAGGTGTGCAGGGATCGGACCCGTGCCGAGAAGGAGGCGTGATGACGAGGACCGTGGAGGTGTCGACACTGGGCCGCTGCGCTGTGGACGGCACGGCCGTGGCCAACCGCAGGGCCGTGGAGCTGGCGGCGCTGGTCGCCCTGTCGAACGGCTGCGTGCACCGCGACCGGGTGCTGGTGGAGCTGTTCGAGGCCGACCCGGCCCCGTCCAGCCTGCCGACCCTGGCCATGCGCGCCCGCCGGGCGGGCATCCCGCTCGGCTACGACCGGCGCCGGGCCTGCTACACGCTGGACGGTGCGGTCCGCTTCGACGTCGTGGAACTGCTCCGGCTCGTCCGCGCCGGGGACCCGGAGCGGGCCCTGGACCTCTACGCCGGCCCCTTCCTGTCCACCAGCCAGAGCCCCTTCGCCGCCGACACCCGGGCGGGCGTCGAGGGCGCCCTCGTGCGGGCGGTCCTGGCCCGGGGCGACGTCGCGCTCATGACCCGGGCGGACCGGTTGGTCAAGCACCCGGAGCTGAGCGAGGAACTGGTCAGGCGCGGCGCCGATCCGGCCACCGTCTCGCTGAGCCGCTCCTGGCTCTCCGGGCTCGGCTTCCCCGGCTGAGCCCTCCCGGCGGTGACGGGACCGCGGGCGGGAGGAGGACCCCGGACGACCGGAAAGGCCGCCCTTCCAGGTACCCCCTCCCCCCTGTGCCGGGGTGGTCTCTGGTACGTGCACCAGTCTCCGGCGCCGGATTCGCAGGGGCTTCACACGGCCCGGAAAAAAATTCTCGGAAGGATGTCGATCCGGCGGCCGCCCGTTCGACGAACAGGTGAGAGCGGGGGAGGGACCCCCACACCGCACGGAAGGCGAACACCATGCGCTACATGATGTCGATCATGTCCGACCCGCAGGCCGAGGCGAACACCGAGATGACCCCGGAGATCTTCGAGGCGATGGCCGCCTACAACGAGGAGCTGGTCAAGGCCGGCGTGCTGCTCGCCGGGGACGGCCTGGCGCCCTCCGCCGAGGCCGTCCGGGTGACCTTCTCCAACGGCGGGGCCCGGGTGACCGACGGCCCCTTCGCCGAGGCCAAAGAGTTCATCGCCGGGTACTGGATCCTCCAGGTGTCCTCGCCCGAGGAGGCCGTGGAGTGGGCCAAGCGCTGCCCCCACCCCCCGGCGGGCGACTCCGCGGAGCTGAACCTGATCCTGCGCCGGATCATGGACACCGACGACTTCAGCGACGACATGATGCCCGCGGAGCTCAAGGACCGCGAGCGCGAACTGCGGGGGCAGAACGCCCACGAGGCCCACGAGGACTGACCCGGGGGCGGGTTGCGGCGGTGTGTCCCGCGGTGCTCTGATGGGCCCGTGAGCCACACCGATACCCGGCGCGCGGTGGAGGCGGTCTGGCGAATCGAGTCGGCCCGCCTCGTCGCCGCGCTCACCCGCATGGTCGGCGACGTCGGCCTCGCCGAGGAGTTCGCCCAGGACGCGCTGGTCAGCGCCCTGGAGAAATGGCCGCGGGAGGGCGTGCCCGACCGGCCCGGCGCCTGGCTGACCACCGTCGCCAAGCGCCGCGTCGTCGACCGCTGGCGGCGCGACGAGCGCTTCCAGGACCGCATGGCCGAACTCGGCCGGCAGGTCGTCGAGAACGACGGCCAGGGCGGGTTCGACGCCGTCCTGGAGGAGGACTACGGCGACGACCTGCTCCGGCTGATGTTCGTGTGCTGCCACCCGGTGCTGTCCACGCAGGCCAGGGTCGCCCTGACCCTGCGGATGCTGGGCGGGCTGACCACCGAGGAGATCGCCCGCGCCTTCCTGGTGCCCGAGTCCACCGTCGCCCAGCGCATCGTCCGGGCCAAGCGCACCCTGGCCGAGAAGAAGGTGCCCTTCGAGGTGCCCGTCGGCGGGGACCGCGACGCCCGGGTGGCCTCCGTGCTGGAGGTCGTCTACCTCGTCTTCAACGAGGGGTACACGGCGACCTCGGGCGACAGCCTCCTGCGCCCCGAGCTGTGCGAGGAGGCCATGCGGCTGGGCCGGGTGCTCGCCGGGCTGCTCCCCGAGGAGCGCGAGGTGCACGGGCTGCTCGCGCTGATGGAGCTGCACGCCTCCCGGTTCCGAGCCCGGGTCGCCCCGGACGGGTCCCCGGTGCCGCTCGCCGAGCAGGACCGCTCCCGCTGGGACCGGATGCTCATCACCCGCGGCATGGCGTCTCTGCTGCGTTCACTGCCGCCCGACCCCGCGCAGCCGCGCGGCCCCTACGCCCTCCAGGCGGCGATCGCCGCCGAGCACGCCCGGGTCCCGGACCCCGGCGACACCGACTGGACCGTCATCTCCGCCCTCTACCTGGCGCTGGCCCGGCAGACCGGGTCGCCGGTGGTGGAGCTCAACCGTGCGGTGGCGGTGTCGATGGCCCACGGCCCGGCGGCCGCCCTGGAGATCGTGGACTCCCTGGAGGGGGCCCTGGACGGCTACCACCTGCTCCCGTCCGTCCGCGGCGACCTGCTCGAACGCCTGGGCCGGGAGAAGGAGGCCGAGGCGGAGTTCCGCCGCGCCGCCTCCCTCACCCGCAACGAGCGCGAGCGCTCCCTGCTGCTGGCCCGCGCCGACCGCCTCGCCCCCTGATTCTGCCTTCGGCAGTAAGGGCTGGCGCACCCGCCCGGCGGAGGGCCAGACTGCGGTTCATGAGACTTCTGGTACTGGGCGGCACGGAGTTCGTCGGGCGGGCTGTGGTCGAGGACGCGCTGGAACGGGGGTGGGACGTCACCGTCCTGCACCGGGGGACGCGGCCCGCGCCCGAGGGGGCGACCGTGCTCCACGGCGACCGGCTGGCCCCCGACGGCCTGGCCGCGCTGGAGAAGGGCGAGTGGGACGCCGTCGTCGACACCTGGTCGGCGGCGCCCAGGGCGGTGCTGGAGGCCGCCCGGCTGCTGGCCGACCGGGCGGGGCACTACACCTACATCTCCAGCTGCTCCGTCTACACCTTCCCCTCGGCGGCGGGCTCGGACGAGTCCTGGCCCACGGTCGACGCCGACCCCGGGGCCGACGGCACCGAGTACGCGGCCGACAAGCGCGGCGGCGAACTGGCCGTGGAGGCGGCCTTCGGCGACCGCTCCCTGTTCGTGCGGGCCGGGCTCATCCTCGGCCCCTACGAGAACATCGGCCGCCTGCCCTGGTGGCTGAACCGGATCGCCCGGGGCGGCCCCTTCCCCGCGCCCGGCCCGGCCGACCTGCCGATCCAGTACGTGGACGCCCGCGACCTGGCCGCCTGGACCCTGGACGCCACCGAGGCGGGGCTGTCCGGGCCGTTCAACCTGGTGAGCCCGCCCGGACACGCCACCGTCGGCGAGCTGATCGACGCCTGCGTCGCCGCCACCGGCTCCGGCGCCGAGCCCGTGTGGCTCACTCCCGAGCAGGTCGCCGCGGCGGAGGTGGAGCCGTGGTCCCAGCTGCCGGTGTGGCTCCCGCCGGGCGAGCTGCACGACTCCCTGCACGGCAACGACGTCTCCAAGGCGGTGGCCGCGGGGCTGCGCTGCCGCCCGGTCGCCGAGACCGCCGCCGACACCTGGGAGTGGCTGGTGTCCATCGGCGGCACCGCCCCGCAGCGCCCCGACCGCCCCGCGGTGGGCCTGCCCGAGGGCGCCGAGGAGCGCCTGCTGGCCGGACGCGCCTGACACGCGCGCGGGGGGCCGCCCGGTCCGGGCGGCCCCCCGCGGCCGGGTCCTACTCCGCCGGCGCTCCCAGCGGTCGGGACGACACGACCAGCCTGTCGGCGGCGTCGTTGACGTCCACCACCACCGTGTCCCCCTCCGTCAGCGCGCCCGACAGCAGCTCGCGGGCGAGCGGGTCGCCGATCGAGGACTGCACCAGGCGGCGCAGCGGCCGGGCCCCGTAGTTGGGGTCGTAGCCGGTCATCGCCAGCCACTCCCGCGCCCCCGGCGTCACGTCCAGGTTCAGGCGCCGGTCCGCCAGGCGGCGGGCCAGCTTCTCCACCTGGAGGTCCACGATCCGCGTCAGGTCCTCGATGGACAGCGCCTCGAACATGATCACGTCGTCGAGCCGGTTGAGGAACTCGGGCTTGAACGTCGCCCGCACCACGTCCATGACCCGCTGCTCGCGCGTCGCCTCGTCCAGGGTCTGGTCCACCAGGAACTGCGAGCCCAGGTTGGAGGTGAGGATGAGGATGGTGTTGCGGAAGTCCACCAGCCGCCCCTGGCCGTCGGTCAGCCGGCCGTCGTCCAGGACCTGGAGCAGGGTGTCGAACACCTCGATGTGGGCCTTCTCCACCTCGTCCAGCAGCACCACCGTGTACGGCCGGCGGCGCACCGCCTCGGTGAGCTGGCCGCCCTCCTCGTAGCCGACGTACCCGGGGGGCGCGCCGACCAGGCGGGACACCGAGTGCTTCTCGGAGTACTCGCTCATGTCGATGCGGACGATCGCCCGCTCGTCGTCGAACAGGAACTCCGCCAGCGCCTTGGCCAGCTCGGTCTTGCCGACGCCGGTCGGGCCCAGGAACAGGAACGAGCCCGTCGGCCGGTCGGGGTCGGAGATGCCCGCGCGCGCCCGGCGCACGGCGTCCGCCACGGCCACGACGGCGGACCGCTGGCCGATCAGCCGCCGGCCCAGCTCCTCCTCCATGCGCAGCAGCTTGGAGGTCTCGCCCTCCATCATCCGCCCCACCGGGATGCCGGTCCAGGACGAGACCACCTCGGCCACCTCGTCGGCGCCGACCTCGTCCTTGACCATGGAGTCGGTCTCGGCCTCGGCGGACTCCTCCGCCTGGGAGGCCTCCTCCAGCTGCTTCTCCAGCTGCGGGATCTCCCCGTACATCAGCCGGGACGCCGTGGCGAAGTCGCCCTCGCGCTCGGCCAGCTCGGCCCGGGTGCGCAGTTCGTCCAGCCGGCCCTTGAGGTCGCCGACCCGGTTCAGGCCCGCCTTCTCCTGCTCCCAGCGGGCGACCAGCCCGTTGAGGCGCTCCTGCTTGTCGGCCAGGTCCGCGCGCAGCCGCTCCAGCCGCTGCCGGGACGCCGGGTCCGACTCCTTGTCGAGCGCCATCTCCTCCATCTTCAGGCGGTCGACGGTGCGGCGCAGCTCGTCGATCTCCACCGGGCTGGAGTCGATCTCCATGCGCAGCCGGGACGCCGCCTCGTCGATGAGGTCGATGGCCTTGTCCGGCAGGAAGCGCGCGGTGATGTAGCGGTCGGACAGGGTCGCGGCGGCCACCAGCGCCGAGTCGGAGATCTGCACCTTGTGGTGCGCCTCGTAGCGGCCCTTGAGCCCGCGCAGGATCGCGATGGTGTCGGTGGCCGTCGGCTCGCCCACGAACACCTGCTGGAACCGGCGCTCCAGGGCGGGGTCCTTCTCGATCCGCTCCCGGTACTCGTCCAGCGTGGTCGCGCCGACCATGCGCAGCTCGCCGCGGGCCAGCATCGGCTTCAGCATGTTCCCGGCGTCCATGGACCCGTCGCCGGAGGCCCCGGCGCCGACCATGGTGTGCAGCTCGTCGATGAACGTGATGACCTGGCCCTCGGAGTCCTTGATCTCCTGGAGCACCGCCTTGAGGCGCTCCTCGAACTCGCCCCGGTACTTGGCGCCCGCCACCATCGCCGACAGGTCCAGGCTGATCAGCCGCTTGCCGAGCAGGGACTGGGGCACGTCGCCCGCGACGATGCGCTGGGCCAGGCCCTCCACCACGGCGGTCTTGCCGACACCGGGCTCGCCGATGAGCACCGGGTTGTTCTTGGTGCGGCGGCTGAGCACCTGGATGACCCGACGGATCTCGCCGTCGCGGCCGATCACCGGGTCCACCTTGCCCTCGCGGGCCCGCTCGGTCAGGTCGACGCCGTACTTCTCCAGCGCCTGGTAGGTCTCCTCGGGGTTCTCCGTGGTGACCCGGCGCTTGCCGCGCACCCGCTCGAACGCGTCGAGCAGCGCCTCGGGCGCGGCACCGGCGTCCTTGAGCAGCCGGGCCGCCTCGCCGCCGTCGGCGGCCAGGCCCACCAGCAGGTGCTCGGTGGAGACGTACTCGTCCTCCATCTGCTGCGCGCGCTGGGCGGCGGTGTTGATGGAGACGATGAGCTGGCGGGAGGAGCCGGGCGAGGCCGCCGTGGACCCGGTCACCTGGGGCAGCGCGTCGACGGCCTCGTCGACCCTGTCCTTGAGCCGGTCGGGGTCGGCCCCGACCTCCTTGAGGAGCGGGCGGGTGACGCCCTCGGCCTGGTCCAGCAGCGCGGTCAGCAGGTGCACCGGCTCGGTCTGGGGATTGCCCTTGGTGGTGGCCAGGCGGATGGCCACCGACAGGGCCTCCTGGCTCTTCTGGGTGAGCTTGTAGTTCATGTGCGGTGACTCCTTATGCAAGCCGTGTCACGCAGGGTGATGTGTCGCGGCCGGCCGGACCCCGTGCCCCCGTGCCGGGCCGGCCGTCGCGGCCGTCAGGCCCCGTCGCCGCCGATCCGGTCGGGGCCGGGGCCCTCCTGCCCGGAGTCCCTCCGCTGACCGTCGTCCTCGGCGGTGTTGAAGATCGTCACGCGGGTGCGCCGGACCAGTTCGCCGCGCACCGCGGTCCCGCTCTCGGAGCGGGGCGGGCGGGCCCGCCGGGCCACCGCCCGGCGCGCCGCCTCCAGTTCGTTGGCGAGGTGGAACACCTGCTCGCGCAGCTGCTCCGCCTCGTGCTCCAGTTCCAGGATCCGCTTGATCCCGGCCAGGTTGATGCCCTCCTCCTGCGACAGCCGCTGCACCTCGCGCAGTGTCTGCACGTCGCGCATGGAGTAGCGCCTACCGCGTCCGGAGGTCCGGCCCGGGGACACGATCCCCAGCCGGTCGTACTGCCGCAGCGTCTGCGGGTGCATGCCCGCCAGCTCGGCCGCCACGGATATCACGTAGACCGGCGCGTCCACGCCGAAGGAGTCGTTCATCGGTCTCACGCACCCTTCGCCCGCGCTTCGAGCCCGTCGCGCGGGTCGTGGTCGGACGTCGCCGCGCGGAACTTCTCCAGGGCCTCGCGGGCATCGCCGTTGAGGTTCTTGGGGACGGAGACCTCCAGGGTGACGATCATGTCGCCGGTGGTGCCGTCCTTGCGGGTGGCGCCCTTGCCGCGCACCCGCAGCTTGTGGCCGTTCTGCGTGCCCGGCGGCACCTTGACCGTCACCGGGAAGCCGCCCAGGGTCGGGATGCGCACGTCGGCGCCGAGCACCGCCTCGGGGAACGTGACCGGAACGGTGATCGTGACGTTGTCGCCGCTCCTGCCGAACACCGGGTGCTCCTTCACGTGGACGACGACGTACAGGTCGCCGGCGGGCCCGCCGTTCTCACCCGGCGCGCCCTTGCCCTTGATGCGGATGCGCTGGCCGTCGGCCACACCGGCGGGGATGCGCGTCTGGATGGTGCGGGTGCTCTTGCCGCGCCCGCTGCCGTGGCAGGTGTCGCAGGGGTCGTCGACGACCAGGCCGCGCCCCTTGCACTCGCTGCACGGCTCCGACAGGGAGAAGCCGCCGAGGTTGGTGTTCTCGTGCCCGGTGCCCGAGCACTTGGGGCACATCCGCGGGGCGGTGCCCGCCTTGGCCCCGGTCCCCTTGCAGGTGGGACAGGGCGCCTCGCTGGCCAGCTGGAAGGAGCGGGTCACCCCGTCCGCGGCCTCGCGGAAGGTCAGGGTGGCCTCGGTCTCGACGTCGGCGCCGCGCCTGCTGCGCGTGCCGGTGCCGCCCCGGCCCCGGCCGCCGAACAGGCCGCCGAAGAGGTCGCTGAGCCGCTCGCCGCCGGTGCCCCCGCTACCGGCGGTGCCGCCCTGGCCGAACAGGTCGCTCATGTCGAACCCGCCCGGACCGGTCCCGCCGCCGGGCCGGTACGAGCCGCCGAACAGGGACCGCGCGTCGTCGTACTCCTTGCGGCGCTTGTCGTCCGACAGGACGTTGTACGCCTCGGAGATCTCCTTGAAGCGGTCCTCCGCCTTGGGGTCGCCGGTGTTGGCGTCGGGGTGGTTCTCGCGCGCCAGCTTGCGGTAGGACGACTTGATCTCGTCCTTGGAGGCGGTCTTTGAGACTCCGAGGACCTTGTAGTAGTCCTTCTCCAGGTAGTCCTTGGTGCTCATCGACTGGGTGCCTTCTCCCGCTGCTCTGATCGCGTCCGATGTTTCCAGGTGGTCCCGGGCCGCCCGGGACCGGGGTCGGCTCTGCGGGCCACCCGTGGGTGGCCCGCAGAGCCGCGGGTCCGACCGCTACTCCTCGGCCCTGCCGCCGGAGTCCTCCGCGTCGCCGGCGGGCGCCTCGGCGGAGCCGGACTCCTCGGAGCCCTCCACCGGGTCGCCGACGACCACACGGGCCGGGCGCAGGATCCGCTCGCCCATCCGGTACCCCGGCTGGAAGACCTCCACCACCGTCTGCACCGAGATCCCGGGGACCGGGACCAGGGTCAGCGCCTCGTGGACGTTCGGGTCGAAGTCGTCGCCCTGCTCGGCGAACCGCTCCAGGCCCAGCTTGGCGACCGCGCCCTCCAGGGCCTCGCCCACCGCCTTGAACCCGCCGGTGAGCTCGTCGTGGTCGCGGGCCCGGCCGATGTCGTCGAGGATCGGCAGGAGTTCACCCAGGACCTGGGCGGTGGCGACCTCCCGGACGGCCACCCGGTCCCGCTCGACGCGCTTGCGGTAGTTGGAGTACTCCGCCTGCACGCGCTTGATGTCGTTGGTGAGCTCCACGACCCGCTCGTCGGCGTTGATCGCCTCGGACACCACCTGCTCGGGGGTGTCGGGGATCTCGATCCCCTCGACCTCCTCGGCGTCGGCCCCGGCGTCGGCCCCGGCCTCCGGGGCCTCCTCGGGCTCCTCCGCCGCGGCCCCGCGCACCTCACCGGTCTCCGGGTCGATGCGGCGGTTGTCGCGGATCACCGGACCCCGGCGCTCCTCGCCGTCGCCCGCGCTGCCGTTCGCGTTGTCAGACTGCGCCATCTGGGACGCGCCCTCCTTCCTCTCGGCCGAAGCGGGTCAGGACCGGTCGCCCTTGTTGTCCTCGTCGACGATCTCGGCGTCGACGACGTCGGCGTCGTCCGCCGAGGCGTCGGAGGCGGACTCGCCGGCGGCACCGTCGGCGCCCTGCTGCTGGCCCTGGCTGTAGATCGCCGAACCGATCTTCTGGCTGGCCAGCGCGACCTTCTCGCTCGCCGTGCGGATGGTGTCGACGTCCGACCCCTCCAGGGCGGTCTTCAGGTCGGCCAGCGCGGCCTCGGTCTCCGAGCGCACGTCCGCCGGGATCTTGTCCTCGTTGTCCTTGATGACCTTCTCGGTCTGGAACACGAGGGACTCGGCGTTGTTGCGGACCTCGGCGCTCTCGCGGCGCTTGCGGTCGTCCTCGGCGTACTGCTCGGCCTCGCGGACCATCTTGTCGATGTCGTCCTTGGACATCGCCGAACCGCCGGAGATGGTGACGGACTGCTCGCGGCCGGTGCCCAGGTCCTTGGCGGTGACGTTGACGATGCCGTTGGCGTCGATGTCGAAGGCCACCTCGATCTGCGGGACGCCGCGCGGCGCCGGGGGCAGACCGGTCAGGTCGAAGACGCCCAGCTTCTTGTTGTCGCGGGCCATCTCGCGCTCGCCCTGGTAGACCTGGATCTGCACGGACGGCTGGTTGTCGTCGGCCGTCGTGAAGATCTCGGAGCGCTTGGTCGGGATGGTCGTGTTGCGCTCGATGAGCTTGGTGAACACGCCGCCCTTGGTCTCGATGCCCAGGGACAGCGGGGTCACGTCCAGCAGCAGGACGTCCTTGACCTCGCCCTTGAGGACGCCGGCCTGGAGCGCGGCGCCGATGGCCACGACCTCGTCGGGGTTGACGCCCTTGTTGGGCTCCTTGCCGCCGGTCAGCTCCTTGACGAGCTCGACGATGGCGGGCATGCGGGTGGAGCCGCCGACCAGCACCACGTGCTCGATCTCGCTCAGGCTGATGCCCGCGTCCTTGATGACCTGCTGGAACGGGATCTTGGTCCGCTCGACCAGGTCGGCGGTCAGCCGCTGGAACTCGGCGCGGGTGAGCTTCTCGTCCAGGTGCAGCGGGCCCTCCGCCGAGGCGGTGATGTAGGGCAGGTTGATCTGCGTCTCGCTGGAGGAGGACAGCTCGATCTTGGCCTTCTCCGCGGCCTCGCGCAGGCGCTGGAGCGCCATCTTGTCCTTGGAGAGGTCCACGCCGTTGGCGTTCTTGAACTTCTCGACCAGCCAGTCGACGATCGCCTGGTCCCAGTCGTCGCCGCCCAGGTGGTTGTCGCCGTTGGTGGCCTTGACCTCGACCACGCCGTCGCCGACCTCCAGCAGGGAGACGTCGAAGGTGCCGCCACCGAGGTCGTAGACGAGGATCGTGGCCTCGTCCTCCTTCTCCAGGTGGTAGGCGAGGGCGGCGGAGGTGGGCTCGTTGATGATGCGCAGGACGTTGAGGCCCGCGATGGTGCCGGCCTCCTTGGTGGCCTGGCGCTGGGAGTCGCTGAAGTAGGCGGGGACGGTGATGACGGCGTCGGTCACGTCCTCGCCGAGGTAGGCCTCGGCGTCGCGCTTGAGCTTCTGCAGGATGAAGGCGCTGATCTGCTGGGGGTTGAAGGTCTTGTCGTCGATCTTCACCGTCCAGTCGGTGCCGATGTGGCGCTTGACCGACCGGATGGTGCGGTCGACGTTGGTGACCGCCTGGCGCTTGGCGACCTCGCCGACGAGGACCTCACCGTTCTTGGCGAAGGCGACGACGGACGGGGTGGTGCGGGAGCCCTCGGCGTTGGTGATGACCGTGGGCTCACCGCCCTCCAGGACCGCGACACAGGAGTTCGTCGTACCGAGGTCGATTCCGACCGCACGTGCCATGTTGCTTCCTCCGTCAAAGTTGAGTCGTTCGGGCGTAAGTTTGCTTCGTCCGGCGAGGGTTGTCAAGTCAGTTGAGTCGAGGCGACTCAAGTTACTTTCTACGACCTGACAACGAGCGACCCTGCGGGGTTGTTCCCGACTCCGGCGGGTTTCACGAGGAAGATGACGGAACCCCGGGGGAACCCGGGGGGATCCTTGACCGTGACTCGGGGTCGACCCCGGGGAGAACCGGGGACGGGTCGGGGGTGGTGTGCGCACCACTCCCGATACGGGGGGCCGCGACCCGCGAAAGGGGTGCGCGCGGCCCCGACGGGACGGGGGCCGCGGCCGTAGCTTCGGGGCATGGACACAACGGCCCACCCGTCGCCCTCCACCACCCTCAACGGACGCCTGCGGCGCGGTCCCGCCCACCCGTCGCCCTCCACCACCCTCAACGGACGCCTGCGGCGCGGTCCCGCCCACCCGTCGCCCACCGCCACCCTCAACGGACGCCTGGGGCACGGCTCTCCCGCCCCCCGTCCCTGGCCCGTGCGGCTCCTCGCCGACACCCGGCACACGCTCCTCGGCCTGCCCCTCGCCGTGGTCTCGTTCTCCCTGATCGTCACCGGCCTGGCCGCCGGGCTGGGCGCCGCGGTCGCCGGGGTGGGGCTGTTCATCCTGGTGGGCACCCTCTACGCGGCCCGCGGGATCGCCCACGTGGACCGGATCCGCCTCGCCGACCTCACCGGCGGTCCCGTCCTGCGCGCCCCCTACCGCGCCCCCGCCCCCGGCGCCGGACCGCTGCGCCGGGCACTGGCCCCGCTGGCCTGCGGGCGCAGCTGGCTGGAGGCGCTGCACGCGGTGGTGCGCTTCCCGGTCGCCCTGGTCGCCTTCGTCGTCACGGTCACCTGGTGGGCCGGCGCGCTGGCCGGCCTGCTCTACCCGCTCTGGGGGTGGTCGCTGTACACGATCCCCGGGTACACCGACCTGGGCTCGCAGCTGTCGATGGACCACCCGCTGGTCGCCACCGCCCTGCTGCACATGGCCGCGGGCGCGCTGTTCCTGCTCACCCTGCCCGCGGTGGTGCGCGCCTGCGCCTACGCCGACGCCTCCGTCGGCCGGGCGCTGCTGCTCCTGCCGGAGGACCCCCGGGTGCGCGTGTACACCGCCCCGGCGGACCGCGTCCCCGCCGGGATCTGACCGCCCGGCCCCGGCCCCGGCTCCGTGGCCGGGGCCCTCGCCGCCGCGAACGCGCTCCCCCGCAGGGGTGGCCCGCCGCTCCGCGCCCGTCGGCCCCGGCCAGCGGGCGCCGTCGTGCGGGGCCGGTGGGATGACCGATGCCGGGTGGTGCGGGGGAGCGGTGGAATGGGCGGACGCGGTGCGCGCGGGGGCGCCGCGGGGCGCCGCCGCGGCGCGTGTCACGGGGTGAACAGGGTGGACCCGCGTGGTTTCGTTGCGGCAGGAGTCACTAGCGTTGCCCCTGCGCGGTCGGGGTTTCCCGCAGAGCCGGTGGCCGTCGCATGATTACCCGCTAGTAACATAGATTTCGACCGCCGGTGTGTGGCGCACCGGCCGACGCAGCAGGATGGGAGGCCACGGGCGATGCTGTACCTGACACTGGGCATCATCACCTCGGTCCTCGCCGTGGTCGCCTTCACCATGTTCGGTCTGGCAGTCCGCCAGATCGTGCGGACCGTGAACGTGGGCCGACCGGTGGAGGCCGAGCGCAAGGGGCCGTTCGGACAACGGCTCACGATGGCGATCATCGAGATCGTCGGCCACGGCAGGATGCTCAAGCGGCCCTGGGTGGGTGTGGCCCACTGGTTCGTGATGGTCTCCTTCCCCCTGCTGGTCTTCACGGTCATCGAGGCGCAGGGCGAGGTCTTCGACCCGCACTTCCACCTGCCGTTGATCTACGACTGGACGGTCTACGGCCTGGCCATCGAGCTGATCGCCGGGGCCAGCCTCGTCGGCATCCTGGGCCTGACCGCGTACCGGGTGCTCAACCGCCCCGCGCGCAAGGGCCGCGACTCGCGGTTCATGCACTCCAAGCAGTGGACCGGCTACTACGTCGAGGCGTACATCATCGGCCTGCTCCTCGCGATCTTCGCGATCCGCGGGCTCAAGGCCGCCACGGACACCTTCCCGTTCCCGGTCTGGGCCACCCCGATCTCCCACGCGGTCGGCGCGGTCATGCCCGGCGAGGCGGCGGTCGCCGACCCCGCGATCGCCCTGATCGCGGCGTTCAAGCTGATCATCAGCTACGCGTTCTTCATGGTCCTGGCGCTCCAGCTCACCATGGGCGTGGGCTGGCACCGCTTCATCGCCCCGGTCAACATCTACTTCAAGCGCAACGCCGACGGCTCCCCGTCGCTGGGCGCCGCCAAGCAGATGATGAACAAGGACGGGAGCGCGCCCCTGGACTTCGAGGAGGCCGACCCCGACGAGGACCCGTTCGGCGCGGGCAAGATCGAGGACTTCACCTGGAAGGGCCTCCTCGACTTCACCACCTGCACCGAGTGCGGCCGCTGCCAGTCCCAGTGCCCCGCCTGGAACACCGGCAAGCCCCTCTCCCCGAAGAAGGTCATCCTCGACCTCCAGCGGCACGCCTACGAGAAGGCCCCGTACCTGCTCCAGGGCATCAACGCCGAGACCCTCGCGGAGAAGCCCGACGACAGCCACGCCGGCGTCGACGTCCTCGCCCTCCTGGAGAAGCCGCTGGTCGGCACCGAGGAGGAGGGTGGCGTCATCCACCCCGACGAGCTGTGGGCCTGCACCAACTGCGGCGCCTGCGTCGAGCAGTGCCCGGTGGACATCGAGCACATCGACCACATCCTCGACATGCGCCGCTACCAGGTCATGGTCGAGTCCAACTTCCCGTCCGAGGCCAACACCCTCCTGAAGAACCTGGAGAACAAGGCCAACCCGTGGGGCATGTCCGAGGACAAGCGCATGGACTGGATCGAGGAGCTGGCCTCCCAGGAGAACCCGGTCGAGGTGCAGGTCGTCGACGACAAGCTCGACGCGGACACCGAGTACCTGTTCTGGGTCGGCTGCGCCGGCGCCCTGGAGGACCGGGCCAAGAAGACCACCAAGGCCATCGCCGAGCTGCTGGACATCGCGGGCGTCAAGTTCGCCGTCCTGGGCGGCATGGAGGCGTGCACCGGCGACCCGGCGCGTCGTCTCGGCATGGAGTACGTCTTCCAGATGCTGGCCCAGCAGAACGTCGAGACCCTCAACGAGGCCGGCGTCACCAAGATCGTGGCCAGCTGCCCGCACTGCTTCAACACCCTCGCCAACGAGTACCCGCAGCTCGGCGGCACCTACGAGGTCGTCCACCACAGCCAGCTGCTGGCCAAGCTGGTGGACGAGGGCAGGCTGACCCCGGTCGAGTCCATCGACGAGAACATCACCTACCACGACCCGTGCTTCCTGGGCCGCCACAACAAGGTGTACACGCCGCCGCGCGACATCATGGCGAAGGTGCCGGGCGTCAAGACGCAGGAGATGCACCGCCACAAGGAGCGGGGCTTCTGCTGCGGCGCCGGCGGCGCCCGCATGTGGATGGAGGAGCGGATCGGCAAGCGCATCAACACCGAGCGGGTGGACGAGGCGCTGACCACCAACCCCGACACCGTGTCCACCGCGTGCCCGTTCTGCCAGGTCATGCTGGGTGACGCGATCAACGAGAAGAAGTCGCAGGGCGAGGCGAAGGAGACCCTCGAGGTCGTCGACGTCTCCCAGCTGCTGCTGCGCTCGATCAAGGGCGGCAAGCCGCAGGAGGCCGAGCCCGCCGACGCCTAGGAGTCGGCCGGACCCGGCAGGGGGCGCTCACCGAGGGGTGGGCGCCCCCCGCGTCTTCTCCGAGCGGAGCAGCAGCAGGGCCAGCACCGCGATCCAGGCGAACCCGACCAGCAGGGACGCCCGCTGGTAGAGCCCGCCCACGGCGACCAGGCCGGGGTTCTGCTGGAAGCCGGCGCTCGCCCACAGGAAGCAGGCGAAGAAGGCGGCCGCGGTGAGCACCGAGTACCCGGCGACCACCCAGCGCCGGTCGGCCAGGGACCGCAGGGCGTAGAGCACGCAGGCCAGCGGCAGCCCGAAGAAGAACAGCGCGGACGCCGCGTCGTGCAGGACGCCCAGCGGTGTGTAGACCAGCTCGTGGGGGGTGCCCGGCGGGTAGCCGCTGACGGGGTCGGTGCGGAACAGCCCGGCGCCGACCAGGCCGGCGCCGCACAGGCCCAGCAGCCACGGGACGGGCCCGGTGCGGCCGGCGCGGCCGAGTTCGCGCCCGGCGCCGACCGCGAAGGCCGTGAGCAGCGCGCCGGTGAGCAGGAAGTTCAGTACCTGGACCCCGCCCGCCCCGTTGAGCGCCAGCGAGCTGACCGGGTGCCGGGCCAGGGAGTATTCGGGCCGCAGCAGACCCGCCAGGGTGGACACCCCGAGGAAGAGGGGGCCTGCGGCGACCCCGCACCACAGGAGCCCGCGGTTGGGTGACATGGACATCCTTCGTCGTCGTGGACAAGGGGACCACAGTAGGCTCGGCCCCGCCGGTCCGGAAAGTCCGGTCGCGGCCCTTTCCGGGTGGAGCCGGCCGCCGGTCGTCAGAGGAGATGCCGCGGGGCGGCCGTCGGTTGGGGGACCTTCGCCGGGATCGGGGGCCGGACGGGAACTCCAAATAACGGACCGTTTACGGGACGGGCGGCCGCAGGCCCGTATATGCGGAACTGCGGAAAGGCCGAAAATCACGTCCCGGACACCCGGCGCGGCGGGGTTTGGCGGGTCAGGACCGGGTTTCCGGTTATTCCTCCCGCGCGCATCGGGCGGGGAAATCACCCATCGGATATGACTTCCTGGGAAAAGATCACGGGGAACCCCGAAAGGGCGGAGTTCGCGCCCCACGCCCCGTGTTTTTCGTGTAGAACTCTTACCAGCACCCCCGACCGGGCGCCCGGCGCCCACCCGGGGTGTTGCCGCCCGTACGCGGTGAGGAAGGGGCGCGTGCGGGCGGCACCCCGTGCCCGGGACCCGTGACATCTGTCATCGTCGGCCCCGGTGGATTCCCACACGCGATCGGTGACAACGGCGTCTGTGGCCCCGGCCCCGGTTCCGGGAGTCTGGAGCCATGACGACGACGAGCACCGAATCCCTCTCCGACCGCACCGCCCCCGACGGCCCGGCGGTGGTCGTCCGCGACCTGCACCAGCACTACGGCGACTTCGAGGCGGTCAAGGGCATCTCCTTCGAGATCCGCCCCGGCGAGCTGTTCGCCCTGCTGGGCACCAACGGCGCCGGCAAGACCACCACCATCGAGACGCTGGAGGGCTTCCGGCGCCCCAGCTCCGGAACCCTGCGGGTGTTCGGCACCGACCCCTACGGCCAGCCCGCCGCCCTGCGCGGCCGCACCGGCGCCGTCCTCCAGGGCAACGGCCTGATGGAGGACCTCACGGTCCGGGAGTCCCTCGTCCTCGCCCACGATTTGGTCTCCGACCCCCGCGACGCCGACGAGCTGCTGGAGCTGGTCGCCCTCACCGACAAGGCCCGCATCCCGGTCCGCCAGCTCTCCGGCGGGCAGAAGCGCCGCCTCATCCTCGCCCAGGCCCTGGTCGCCCGGCCCGAGGTGCTCTACCTCGACGAGCCCACCACCGGCATGGACCCCGAGGCCCGGCACACCACCTGGCGGATCATCTCCGAGCTCAAGCGGCAGGGGGTCGCGGTCCTGCTCACCACCCACTACCTGGAGGAGGCCGAGCGCCTGGCCGACCGGCTCGCCATCATGCACCGCGGCGAGATCCGGGTCGAGGGCACCCTGGAGGACGTCCTCGCCTCCTGGGGCGACCGGGTCACCTTCCGGGTGCCGGAGGAGGTCGGCACCGACGACCTGCCCGAGCCGTCCGGGGCCGAGGCCGCGGTGCGGACCCGCGACGGGCGGCTGTGGGCCACCTACACCGTCAGCGGCGCCGACGTCGAATCGCGGGCGCACCGGGTGGTCTCCGAGCTCGTCGCCTGGGCCGCCGAGCGCGGCGTGGTCCTGCGCAACCTCCAGGTGCGCGGCGCCTCCCTGGAGGACGTCTTCCTCCAGGTCGCCGGCGCCACCGGCCTCGCCGAGCAGTAACCCTTCCCCCGCCGACCTTCCGCACCCGGAGCGCATCCCATGACCCTCACCGCCGAACCCGCCACCGCCGTCCGCCCGCCCGCCATGAGCCCGGTACGCCAGACGCTGCGCCTGGCCCGCACCGAGTTCACCCTCTTCGTCCGCTACAAGACCGCCTGGATGTTCCTGGGCCTGGCGGTGTTCATGTTCCTCGTCCCGATGAACCTGCCCGACGACCCCGTCATGGGCGACATCGGCAGCGCCGACCTCGCCATGATCGCCGCGATGGGCAGCATCGGCCTGATCATCGGCATCGGCCACCCCTCGAACGTGTTCACCGCCCGCCGCGAGTCGCTCGTCCTCAAGCAGCTGCGGGTCAACGGGGTCACCCAGGGCGCGCTGTTCGGGGCGGTGGTGCTGCTGGTGGTCCTCATGTCCCTGGCCATCGCCGTGCTGGGCGCCGCCCTGATCTACGCCAACTCCGGCTCGCTGCCGCAGGACCCGGTCATGCTGGTGCTCGCCATCACGCTCAGCGCCGTCTCCATGAGCTTCCTGGGCCTGTGCGTCACCCCGCTGGCGCGCACCGCCGAGTCCGCCCAGATGGCCTCGATGGTGCCGATGATGTTCCTGCTCTTCGCGGGCGGCAACATCCTTCCGACCAGCATGTTCCCGGACCCGCTCGTCGAGGTGCTGGGCTTCCTGCCCTCCACCGCCGCGGGCCAGCTCGCCCAGGCCTCCTACACCGGCTACGACGTCTTCTCGGGCTACGCGTCCGCCGCCCCGGCCGGGTTCGGGGAGCTGTGGGCCGCGGCCGTGCCCGCCGTCGGCCTGCTGCTGCTGTGGACGCTCCTGTTCGCCGTGCTGGCCTTCCGCACCTTCCGCTGGGACCCCCGTCAGGCATGACGCCCCGGCACCCGGCCCGGTACCGCCCGCCCCGTCCGGGGCGGGCGTTCCCATGGGGGAGACTCGAACGGTGAACCAGGAGACCGCGTCCCCGAGCGCCGCGCAGCGGCGCCACCTGCGGACGGCCCGCCGGATGACCACCTACACGGTGTTCGTGACGCCCGTGATCGTGGTCCTGTGGCCCGTGATCGAGTTCGTCCAGACGCGCATGCACGGCAACCCCGGCTGGCCGGAGGCCGTGTCCCTGGTCCTGCTCACCGGCTCCTCCGTGTGCATGGGACCCCTCCTGGTCGACCGGATGCGCGGGGAGGCGGCCCCGGACACGCGCCTGTACGTCGCTTCGGTGCTCCTGGCCTGGTCGGGGGCGCTGTTCCTGCGGGTCGAGGTGTACATGGTCTCCGCCCTGGGCGCGTGGCTGTCGGTCATGCTGCACCTGCACCGCGACGGGCGCCGGTCCGCCCTGCTGGGACTGCTGACCGCCCTGGTCCCGTGGATCGCCTGGCCGTTCCTGTACCCGAACTCCCACGCCGGGGTGTTCGCGGTCTTCTGGGCGGGCGGGGTCCTCATGTGGGCCCTCTTCTACCTGGGCTGCACCGTCTCCTTCCGGCTCTGGGACATCGTGCGCGACGCCTTCGCGGCCCAGGAGGCCAAGGCCCGGCTGGCGGTGGCCGAGGAGCGGCTGCGGTTCACCCGCGACCTCCAGGACCTGCTGGGGCAGGACCTGAGCGTGCTGGCGACCCGGGCCGCGCGGGCGGAGCGGAACGTGTCCCGGGCCCCGGAGGAGGCCCGCGCCGAGGCGGCCGAGGTGCACGCGCTGGCCCGCGACGCGCTGCGCCGGGTCCGCGCCGCGGTCAGCGGCTACCGGGAGCTGGACCTGGCCGAGGAGGTGCGCTCGGTGACGGCGGCCCTGGAGGCCGACGGGACCCGGACCACCGTGACGGGGCTGGGCGGCCTGGACCCCTCCCCGGCGGAGGCGTCCCTGGCGGCCTGGGTGGTGCGCGAGGTCGGCACCGACGTGCTCCGGCGCAGCGGCGCCACCCGCTGCCGCATCGCCTTCTCCCGGGACCCCGGCACCGGGCGGGCGGTGGTGGAGGTCTCCGACGACCGGGCCCGCCGGGGAGGGGAGACCGGACCCGCCGGTGTGACGGACGGGCTGGCCGACCGGGTGGGCCGGGAGGGCGGCACCCTGGCGGCGGTGCGCACGGAGGACGGCGGCCACCTCCTGCGCGTCCACCTGCCCGCCGGCGCGACCCCCTCTTCCGAAGCCGAGGAGAACCGTTGACCTCCCCCCGCGAACGCGAGGGCGCGCCGGCGCCCTCCGAGGACCGGCACGACCGCACGATGCGCTTCGCCCGCCTGATCATCATGGTCACGATGGGCATGGTGGCGATGATGCTGGGCGGCATCCCGCTCTTCGAGGTCGTCTTCTCCGGGCCGTCGGACGACCCGTGGCGGCCGCTGGCCGCCCTGGGCACGTCGCTCCCCCTGACCGTGCTGGTCCTGCTGCTGATGCGGGACCGGATCGACGGCCGCAGGGTCCCCGACCCCCTCCTCTACTGGGGGTCGCTCGCCCTGCTCGCCGCCACCTCCGTCCTGCTCCGGGACGCGATGCTGACGATGGGCCTGTACGCCTCCTGGTGGTCCGTGGGTGTGTTCGCGGCCCCGCGCCGCTGGGGGGTCCCCGTCACGCTGGTGCTGCTGGCGGCCCCGTGGGCGATCTACCTCACCGAGAGGCCGGACCTCCCCTTCGCCTCCCACCTGCTCTTCTGGGCCGGGGCCATCCTGTGGGCGCTGCTGATGGCCTCCGGCTCCATGGCCACCATCTGGCTGTGGGACATCACCCGGCAGGCGGTGGAGGGGCAGTCCGCCCGGGCCCGGCTGGCGGTCACCGAGGAACGGCTGCGGTTCGCCCGCGACATGCACGATCTGCTCGGGCACAGCCTGTCGGCGCTGGCGGTCAAGGCCGAGCTGGCCGGGCGGCTCGTCGACCGGGCGCCCGAACGCGCGGAGAAGGAGCTGCGCGAGGTCCACGGCCTCGCCCGGGAGGCGCTGGGCCAGGTGCGCGCGGCGGTCGACGGGTACCGGGAGCCGGACCTGGCCGAGGAGGTCGCCTCGGTGCGCGGTGTCCTGGAGACGGCCGGGGTCCGGGTGGAGGTCACCGGACTGGAGGACCTGGAATGCGCGGAGGTCCCCGCCGGAGCGACCGCGCCGATCGCGTGGGCGGTGCGCGAGGGCGGCACCAACGTGCTGCGGCACAGCGACGCCACTCGCTGCCGGATCGACTTCTCCCTGGTCGGCGGGGAGGGCGGCCGGGCCCTGGTGGTGGAGATGTCCAATGACGGGGCCCGCGACGGCGACGGCGGCAGGGGCAACGGCCTGAGCGGGCTGTCCGAGCGGCTGTCGGCGGCGGGCGGCGGGCTCACGGCGGCGCGCACGCGCGAGGGCGGGTTCCTGCTGCGCGCCGTACTGCCCCTCTGACCTCAGCGGGCCCGGGCCGGGCCCTCGGGGGCGGGGGCCAGCCCCAGCACCCGGTCCAGCTCCTCCCGGGCCAGGCGGCGGTCGGCGTGGGCGGCGGCGGCGAGCACCTCCGCGTACAGCTCGATCTCGTCGAGCGCGACGTGGTCGTGCAGCGGAGCGGGCCGGTGCGGTTCGGATGCCACACGCGTTCACCCCCCGGGGGGTACAGAGGTGTCCTGGACGGGCGCAGGCCCCCTGGGGAGCGGACGGTGGAGGGCACGGGAACCCGTCCGGAGGACCCGGACCCAGGGTACGCGGCCCCCTCCGGGACCCGCATGACCCGGGAGGACCAGTGCCGGGACCACCCGGTCCGACCAGGAGGACGGGACCCTCCGGTCCACCCGTCACTCTTCTCCCACCACCCGCTCACTTTTCGCATTCGTGTGATCGTGCTGTGAAGGCCCCGGGAGATCGTGGGGGTGACCGCAAAGGGCATACGGGAGGAGAAACACCATGGCCCAGAACAAGGGAACCCCGCGCAAGGTACTGATCGGAGCCGCCATCGCGGTGCTCGCCGCGAGCGCCGCCGTCGCCGTCCTCGACCCGTTCCCGGGCGCCCAGCTGGGCGCCGGGCTGGTCGGGGCCGTCGCCCTCGTCGCCTTCGCCGTGCTGTCGGTCGGCGGCCGCAACTCCGTCAAGGCCTGACCCGAACGAAACCGTCCGGCCCGTCCTCCCCGCCCCGGGGGACGGGCCCTTTCGCGTCCCCGCCGCCGCGGCCGCCCTCACACGCCGCGCGTTCCTGTGATGGCGGCGCGACCCGCGGCCGTGAACCTCGGCTCAGATGTCTCGGCGCACGGGAGAGGAACGGCGATGAACGCACACGAGGCGAAGACCGTCCGCATCGGCCTGCACCTGGGCGGAGCACTGCTGGCCCGGCGCATCCGCGCGGTGCTGGCGGGGCGCGACTGGTCGGTGACCGAGCTCGGCGCCGCACCCGGCCCCGGGGAGCTGGAAGGCCTGGACGTCCTGCTGCTGCGCAGCGGCGCGATCGCCGGGCTGCCCGGCCGCCGCGAGCACCCCGGCCCGGCCTGCGTCGTCTTACTGGAGGGCGAGTCCGACCCGCGCTTCGTCGAGGTGGCCCGCTGGGGCGCCCACGCCATCGTGGACCGGGACGACCTGGACGGCAACATCACCCACGCCATCGAACAGGCCCTGGCCGGGGCGGTGTGGATCTCGCCGACCTTCGCCGGCCGGTGGATGGAGCTGATGCCGCCGATCCTGAGAGCCGACCTCGGCGCGGCCGAGCCCCTGTTCGGGGAGAGCCTGACCCGGCGCGAGCAGGAGGTGCTGGACCTGCTCACCCAGGGCCTGTCCAACTCGCAGATCGCCGACCGGCTCATCCTCAGCACCGGGGCGATCAAGTTCCATGTCTCCAACCTGCTGCGCAAGTTCGGCTGCGACCGCCGCTCCCAGCTCATCGCCCGGCACGGCGCGGGCGCCGGGCGTGTCCGGACCGCGGTCTGAACACGCCCGGCGCCCGGGGCGCGGGGTCAGCCCTGCGCACCGGCCCCCACCGGGGCGGCCTCGGCGCCGGCGAACTGGTGCATGGACAGCTCCATGTACAGCTCGTCGGACTCCACCAGCTCCTCGTGGGTGCCCGTCGACCGGATGCGGCCGCGCTCCAGGACCAGGATGCGGTCCGCCTCGCGCACGGTCGCCAGCCGGTGGGCGATCACCATCACGGTGGTGATCCGCGACGCCTCCCGGATGGTCTCCTGGAGGGCCTGCTCGTTGATCGAGTCGAGCTGGGAGGTGGCCTCGTCCAGCAGGAGCAGCCGGGGACGGCGCAGCAGGGCCCGGGCGATCGCCACCCGCTGGCGCTCGCCGCCGGAGAGGGCGACGCCGCGGTGGCCGACCAGGGTGTCCAGCCCGTTCTCCAGCCGGCCGACCAGCCCCTCCAGGCGGGTGCGGGAGATGATGTCGGCCAGCTCCTCCTCGGTGGCCTCGGGGGCGGCCATCAGCAGGTTCTCGCGCAGGGTGCCGGAGAGCACCGGGGCCTCCTGCTCCACGTACCCGATCCCGGCGCGCAACCGGTCCAGCGGCCACTCGGTGATGTCCCGGCCGTCCATCCGGACGCTGCCGGCCTGGGGCTCGTAGAACCGCTCGACCAGTGAGAAGACCGTGCTCTTGCCCGCCGCGGAGGGGCCGACGAACGCGGTCATGCCCCCGGCGGGGACGTCGAAGGTCAGCTCCTCGAACAGGGGCACCTGCGGGTCGTACCCGAACCGCACGTTGCGGAAGGACACCGACGCGGGCCGGTCGGCGGACGCCGGGGTCCAGCTCCCGGCGCCGGTCTCCTCCTCGTTCGGCATCGCCTGGACCTCGCGGATGCGCTGGAGCGAGGCCAGGCCCGCCTGGAGGCCGCTGATCGAGCTGGTCAGCTGGGTGATCGGACCGGTCAGGTAGAAGAGGTACAGCAGGAACGCCACCAGGACGGACAGGTCCAGGCCGCCGGTGGCGGCGCGGGCCCCGCCCACACCCAGGATGATGAGGAACGACACCTGGACCAGCAGCCCGGTGGACATGCTCCCGGCGGAGAACCACACCGCGGCCCGCTTCCCCTGCTGGAGCGCCCGCTCGGAGGCGGCCGTCACGACGGCGATCTCGCGCTCCTCCGAACCGCTGGCCTTGATGGTGCGCAGCGAGTTCAGCGACCGCTCCAGGGTCGAGCCCATCTCGCCCAGGGCCTCCTGGACGTTCAGGCTGGCCCGCCGGATGCGCGGCACGACGGCCCCGAACGCGAAGCCGACCACCACGACCACGGCCAGCAGCAGGGCCAGCAGCCCCAGGTCGAGGTAGCCCATGAGGACGATGATGCCGACGAACTGGAGCGCGCCGATGAACAGGTCCACCAGGTCGCGGGTGGTCGCGGTGCGCAGCTGGTTGCTGTCGGACACCACCCGGGAGAGCAGGTCGCCGGGGCTGCCGTGGTCGAGCACCGACATGCGCAGCCGCATGATGCGCCGCACCAGGTCGCGGCGCACCCCGTGCACGATGCCCTCGGCCGTGCGCTCGGTCAGGTAGTTGCCGACGGAGGCCAGGACCGTCGCGAACACCAGCAGCGCGGACAGCACCAGGATGAGCGCGACGTCGGGGCCCCCGCCCACCGCCATCCCGTCCAGGAAGTACTTGGCGACCATCGGCTGGGCCAGGGTGAGCAGCGCGGCGACGGTGGTGATCAGGCCGCCGGACCACAGGGCGAGGGAGTGCGGCCGGGCGTAGGACAGCAGGCCGCGCAGGCCCACCGGGGGTTCGGGTGCGGGCGCGTCGGTGTTCACAGGACGACCTCCTCGGCCGGTTGGTGGGGTGTGGTGGGTGCGGTGAGCGGCTCCGGGGTTCCGAGTAGGGAGGCGTCGCCACAGACGATCCCGGTGAAGCGTTCGGGACGGAAGAACTCCCGGGAGACGTCCACGACCTCGTCGTGGGTCACCCGGGCCAGCTGGTCGGCGAAGTCGGCGAGCCGCATGGGGTCCTCGCCGTTCAGGGCCATGTCCATGAGGCTGCCGGTGACCTCGGCCAGCGAGGTCAGGCGGGTGCGCATGCATCCGGCGGCGAACCGCTGCGCCGCGCGGAACTCCTCCTCCGTGGGCGGGTCCAGGACCATCCCGGACAGCTCCTCGGCGATCCCGGCCAGGACCGGGCCGGCGGTGGCCGCCGCGGTCTCGGCCTCCACCGCGATGAGGTTCGCGCCGGGGAAGGAGTCGACGTAGGCGTTGACGCCGTACACGTAGCCGTGGTCGTTGCGCAGGTTGCGGCTGAGGCGGGTGGACACGGCCCCGCCGCTGAGGGTGTTCAGGGCCAGGAACAGGGGCGCGTAGCGGTCGTCCTCGCTGGACACCGCGTCGGCGCGCAGTCTCACGTGGGCCCGGTCGGTGCCGGGGACGTGGACCACGGCGGGCGCGCCCGGGGCCAGCGCGGGGACGGGGGGCACGACCCACCCGGGGGCGGGGGAGTCCCAGCCGCCGAAGGCGCCGTGGACGGCCGCGAAGACCTCCTCGGCGTCCAGGGAGCCGCCCACGACGAGCAGCATCGCCCCCCGGGGGCCCCAGGTACCCGCGGGGACCCGCAGGTCCTCGGCGGAGGGCTCGGCGGGCAGCGGGTGGCGCCCGGCGCCCGCCCGGTTGCCCGCCAGGTGGTCCCCGTAGAGCCCCCGGTACAGGCCGTCGACCGCCCGGTGCTGGGGGTACGCGGCGGACGCCTCCAGCAGGGCGCGCTGGCGCCCGTACTCCCGCTCCGCCTCCCCGGGGTCGATGTCGGGTGAGCGCACCGCCTCGGCCAGGTAGCGCAGCGTCCGGTCGAGGTCGGCGGTGCCGCAGCCCCCCGACAGGACGGTCGCCCAGGGCGAGGCGGAGCCGTGCACCTCCACGGCGGAGGACTCCAGGTCCTCGCGGGAGGTGTCGCCCGCCCCGGTGTGCAGGACGGCGAGCGAGGCCCGCAGCTGGGCCCGGAACAGCTCGCCGGGCGTCCGGCTCGTCCCGGGGACCACCATCCGCAGCTCCGCCAGGGGGGTGTCCCCGTGCGGCAGGCAGCACACGCGCAGCCCGTTGGGCAGGGTCCGGCTCCGCAGGTCGTGGACGCGCATCAGTGTTCCCCTCCTTCTCCGGGGGAGAGCACCAGCAGGGCGCGGTGCTCCCGGGTCAGCAGCCGGGCGGCGGCGGCGACGTCCTCGGCGGTCGCCTCCGTGAAGCCGCGGTGGACGGTCGCCGGCAGGTCGCCGTCGCCGAACAGCAGCTCACCGCGGCCGACCGCGCGGGTGCGGGCGGCGAGCTGGTCGGTCCGGCGGTGGAAGGCGGCCAGCCGCCGGGCCCGCGCCCGGGCCAGCTCGGTGTCCGTGGGGCCGTGCTCGGCCAGCCGCCCGACCTGCCCGCGGACGGCGTCGAGGATCACGTCGCGCTCCACGTCGGCGGGGTGGACCGCGGACAGGACCCACATGTCGGGGTCGCGCGCGTCCAGCAGGTCGAAGAGCCCGTCGCGGGCCGACACCCCCAGGGCCTGCCCGGTGACCTCCGCCAGGCGGCGCGGCACCAGCGCCCCGGGGCCGCCGGCCAGCAGCTCGGCGACCAGGGCCAGACCGAAGTGCGCCGCCGGGTCGACCGCGGCGTCGGGGGTCCGGTAGCCGAGGGCGAACCCGGGCCGGGCCGCCAGCGGGTCGTGCGCGGTGCCCGTCACGGTCCCCTCGGGCTCCGGCTCCCAGTGGTGCGGGCGCGGCGGTGCGGGCCGGGCCGGGAGCGTCCCGAAGTGGGCCTCGGCCAGGTCCAGCGCCCGCAGCGGGTCGATGTCGCCGCTGACGGTCAGCACCGCGTTGGACGCCGTGCAGTACTCCTCCAGGAAGCCCCGGCAGTCCTCCAGCGTGGCCCGGGACAGCGCCGCCGGGTCGCCGAACCCGTCGTGGGCGTTGGCGTAGGACCGGAACAGCACCGGCGACAGCGACGGCCACGGGAACCGGCCGTAGGGCTTGCGGCCCTTGGCACCGATCTCCTCCTCGATGACCCGGATCTGGGTGCGCAGACCCGCCTCGGTGATCTCCGGCTCGCGGACGCGCCGGGCCTCCAGGGCCAGCATCTCCTCGGCGTGGTCGGAGGGGACGACGGTGTAGTAGTCGGTGTAGTCCTGCCGGGTGGAGGCGTTGCAGAACCCGCCCAGGGCCTCGATGCCGGTGAAGTGCCCGGCCGCGCCGTCGCCCTGGAACAGCAGGTGCTCCACCAGGTGGGCGAGCCCGGGGAACTCCGGGGGGTCGGACCGGAAGCCGGTGCCGAAGTGCAGGGCGATCCCCACGGCGCTCACCGAGCGCAGCGGGAGGACGCGGACGCGCAGCCCGTTGGACAGGGTCCGGTGCAGGGTGCGCGGCGGTGCGGTGGCGGTGGTCATCGCCGGGTGTCCTCCGTTCCGATGGTTCCGGTGGTGTGGTCCAGCAGCCCGGCCCCGTGCCGGTCGAAGGCGTCGGCCACCACCTCCAGGTGGGAGTCGACCGACGCGTGCCAGCCCACGTAGGCGCAGAAGTCGTGCACGTGGACCAGGACCCGCAGGGCGGCGTAGCGCCCGACCGCGTCCAGGTCCGGGCCGGGCCCGTACCCGGCGAGCAGGCGGTCCAGCAGGCGGCCCACCTCCTCCCGGGAGGCCGGTACGACCTCGCGGTGCTCCACCAGCTCCCCGGCCAGCCATCCGAGGTCGAACTCGGCCGGGCCCACCGCCAGCTCCTCGCCGGTGAGCAGGACGCCCTCGGACCCGGAGGAGACCGAGGGGATGAGCACTCCCAGGCCGGGCGCCCCGTGCAGCAGGGCGCCGGGGACGTCCCGGCCGTACCGGGCCAGGTCCTCGCACCACTCCCGGGCCAGGTCGAGCCGCCGTCGGCCCAGCACCCGCCCGGCGACCCGGTGCAGGTGGGCGGCGGCGTGCGGTCCCCGGCCGCTCTCCAGCCACCGCAGCAGCCGGGCGGGACCCTGCGGGGACGCCAGGACGGGCTCGGCGGGGACCGGCAGGGCGTGGATGCGGGACAGCAGTTCGCCGGTCCCGGTCATCAGGCCGCCCGGGCCGGTGACGTCCGCCTCCTCCTGGAGCATCCGCTTGGCCACCGAGGACGGGCCGGGGGCGGAGAAGACCCGCCAGGTCTGCCCCGGGTCGGGCGGCAGGTCCACCCGGGCCCGGACGGAGCCGGGCAGGTCCTCCAGGGGCCGGCGCAGCCGGATGGGGGCGGTGCCGATGGGCACCGAGCGGTCGATGCCGCTGTTGCGGATCCACACGAACCCGTCGGTGATGGTGTGCAGCACGGTCGTGTGCACGTAGGCGGTGCCGAAGTCGTCGACGATCCTGGTCAGCACGGCGTCCCCACCCCCACCAGGGCGCGGCGCAGTGACTCCACGCCGGTCAGGACGTCGGGCAGCGGGGCGGCGACGGCGGCGTCGTAGCCGCCGGTGTGCGCGCTCATCCCCGGGACCGGGTCGACCACCACCACGTTGTCGCGCTCGCGCAGCGCCTCCACGTGCTTGCGGTACACCAGCGATCCGGCCGCGCCCGGGGGCACGGACGGCGCGACGGCCACCGGCGCGGACGTGCACTGGAGCGCGAGCATCGCCGGGGTGTCGCCCAGGCCCACGGCGAACCGGGCCAGGAAGTGGAACGACGCCGGGTAGACGATGACGGCGTCCGGCCAGACGGCCAGGTCCACGTGCAGCGGCTTCTCGGTGGGGTCGTCGGACCAGGCGTCCACCAGCACCGGGTTGGGCTCCATCGCGGTGAGCGCGGTGTGGGACACGAACCGGGTCGCCGACGAGGTCAGCACCACCCGGCGGCGCAGCCGCGGGTAGCCCATGCTCAGCCAGGGGGACCAGGACGTCATGTGGGTGGCCGCCAGCGAGCCGGTCACGATGACCAGCAGGCGTTCGGCCCCGAGTTCGGGGAACAGGTCGGGGTGCGGTGCCTCCTCAGCCACGGAGCTCCTCCCATGCCTGGGCGATCTCCCGGACGTCGGCGACGGCCGAGCGGATGCCCTCGGTGTTCACGACCCCGGCGGGGTTGACGACGATCTCGCTCACCCCGGCGTGCTCGTAGTCGAGCAGGCCCTTGGCGACCTCCTCCGGGGTCCCGTACAGGTACACGCCCTTGTCGACCAGGGCGGCGGCGCCCGACTCGGGGTCGGCGGGGTCGGCCGGCACCCCCGCCCTGCGCAGCATCTCGGTGTAGTGCGGCAGGCCCAGGTGGGTGCTCGCCCCGCGCAGCGCCAGCCGCCGCGGGTCGCGGCCCGGGCGCGCGATCGCCGCGTGGACCACGGTGGCGATCCGCGGCGGGGCGGGCCGCCCGGCCCGTGCGGCGCCCTCGGCCAGCGCCGGGGCGATGGTGTCGTGCACGTGGTGGGCGGGGGTCAGCCACGTGATGGCGACGTCGGCCGCGCCCCCGGCTCGGCGGGCCATCCCGCTGCGCAGCACGCCCAGGCCCACCTCGACGCGGGGGAACCGGCCGATCTCCGGCAGGACCAGGCCCTCGCCCTGGTGGAACGCCTCGTTCACGGACTCCTCGGCCGGGCCGCCGTCGAGCAGGTCGCGGACGGCCAGGGCGTACTCGGCGGAGGTCCGCGCCGGGGTGTCGTAGGGCCGCCCGCGCAGCGCGCCGACCAGGCCCGGGGTGGCCGGGCCGTAGCCCACCACCACGGGCTTGCCGGTGATGCGGGCCAGGCTGCGGGCCTGGACGGCCGCCTCGAAGGGGTGCCGCAGCGGCATCAGGGTGACGCCGATGCCGACGGGGACGCGGTGGCCGCGCCCGGCCAGGTAGGCCAGTACCTGGTGGGTCTCGGCGTTCAGGGACTGCCCCATCCACAGCCGGTGCAGGGCGGTCTCCTGGACCAGCTTCGCCACGGGTTCGACGAGCTGGGGGCGTTCGGGCTGTTGGGGCTGGATCACGCTCAGGTGCGCTCGGGCCGACATGGCGATCTCTTCCTTCCGATGGCGCGGGGGTGGGGTCAGGTCCGGGTCCGGTCCGGGGCCGAGCCCGAGGCGCGTCGGGTCATCCGGCGCAGCAGGGGGACGGCGGCGGCGAGCAGCAGGGCCGTCCAGACGGCCGTCACGGCGGCCGCGGCGAGCGGGTTCCAGGTGTCGGCGCCGCCGAACCCGAGGGGCGTGCCGCCGGTCAGCCCGGCGTCGACGCCGTTGGCGATCCACTCGAACGGCAGGACCCGCACGGCGGCCCGCAGCGGTTCGGGGAAGAACGCGGCCGCCCCGGTGCCCGCCAGCGCGGCCGGGACGTACACGGCCAGCGCCGAGTAGGAGAGCAGGTCGCCCCCGGCGGGCAGGACCGCGCCCAGGAGCAGGCCCAGGGCCACGAAGAACAGCAGGCCCAGGACGAGGGAGCCGAGGGCGCCGGGCAGGGCGGCCGGGCCGCCCGCGGACAGGCCCCCGACGGTGAACGCCAGGCCCAGCAGGGCGCCGATCGACACGGCGCTCACCGCCAGGACGTGCAGGCACTTCTCCACGACGTAGGCCTGGAGCCCGCCGGGCAGCAGCCGCAGCCGCAGCAGGGTGCCGTCGGCCCGCGCCGCCAGGACCGCCTGGGCGACGGCGAAGGTCCCCGACTGCACCATGACCAGCATCAGGAAGGTCATGGCCAGGCTCGACGGGGAGGTGATGAAGAAGTCGGAGTCCTCGCGGGGGGCGGCCACCATGCAGGTCGTCCCGTAGACCAGGACGAAGAGCAGCTGGAAGTCCAGCAGCAGGCGGTCGGGGGAGGCGAGGGCGAGGCGGGCGCCGGTGCGGAACCGGTCCGCCCCCGCCCGCAGGGCGCGGCGGTTCACGGTGCGATCCCCTCTCGGGAGTCCAGGTGGGCCAGGTAGGCGTCCTCCAGGGAGCCGGTGCCGTGTTCGGCGGCGAGCTCCTCGCCGGGGCCGTCGAACGTGATCCGCCCGGCGACCAGGACGGCGATCCGGTCGGCGATGCGCTCGGCCTCGGCCATGTCGTGGGTGGTCGCCAGGACGGCGACGCCCTCGGCGGCGATCGAGCGGACCGCGTCGTGGAAGGCGCGGCGCGACCGGGGGTCCAGGCCGACGGTGGGCTCGTCCAGGAACAGCGCCTCGGGGCGGCCGGCCACGGCCAGGGCCAGGTCCATACGGCGGCGCTGCCCGCCGGACAGCTCGCGCACCCGCCGGTCCGAGAAGTCGGTGAGGCCGAACCGCGCGGTGAGCTCCGCCGGGTCGGCCGGGTCGTCGTGGTAGAGGGCGACGTGCCGGAGCAGGGCGTCCACCGGCCAGTCGGCGTGGTCGCGCCAGGACTGGAGCACGACGCCGATGCGTCCGCGCCAGGCGTCGTCCGCGTCGCCGGGGTCGCGGCCCAGCACCTCGACCGTTCCGGAGGTCCGCCGTCGCAGGCCCTCCAGGATCTCCATGGTGGTGCTCTTGCCGGCCCCGTTGGGGCCCAGCAGGGCGAGCACCTCGCCCCGGTGGACGTCGAGGTCCACGCCGCGCAGGACCTCGCGCGCTCCATAGGCCATCCGCAGACCGGCGGCCCTGACCAGTGGGGACATCGACGTGTCTTCCTCTCTCTCGTCGGGAGATGACCGCGGGGCCGCCGATGCGCTCGGCTCGGCGGCCCCGGGCGGTTCATTCCTTCAGGGGGTGATCAGGTGATCAGCAGCCCCAGTACTTGGTGCCGCTGACGGAGGCACCGGAGGCGGCGCTGGCGCTGACCGCGATGGAGACGACCACGGTCGGGGTGACCTCGGGGTTCTCCGACTCGGCGGAGTCGGCGATCTCGGCCGGGGTGGTGTAGTCGTCGGCGCCTTCGAAGAGGTTCTGCTCGGTCATGTCATTCCTTCTTTCGTGTGTTGTGTTTCCTGGTGGAACGGATCGGTGCGGACCGCGGTCAGCAGCCGACCCGGAGGGTGGTGGTCACGGTGACGCTGGTGACCGGCTGGAGGGTGGTCGGGAGCGTGGGGGTCGGTGCGAGCGTCGCCTCCGGGGACTCCGACTCGGCGGAGTCGGCGATCTCGGCCGGGGTGGTGTAGTCGTCCGCGCCGCCCATCAGGGATTCGGTGCTCATGCCGTTCCTTCCTTCCTGCCGCAGGGGTGTCAGCAGCCGACGCGCAGAGTGGTGATCACGGTCGTCGCCGGCCCGGTGGTCGGCAGCGTCGTGGCGGGGAGCGTGGTGATCGGGATGAGCGACACCTCGGGCACCTCGCTCTCGGCGGAGCCGGCGATCTCGGCCGGGGTGGTGTAGTCGTCCGCCCCGCCCATCAGGGATTCGGTGCTCATGGCCGTGTCCTTCCGAGACGGTGGCTCAGCAGCCCAGGGCCTTGGTGGCCCCGGCGCTGGCCGCGGCGCCGGAGACGAACGAGATGGTGACGGTGGGGGTGATCTCGGGGTTCTCGACCTCGTGCTCCTCGGCGATCTCCGCCGGGGTGGTGTAGTCGTCGGCGCCCTCGAACAGGTTCTTCTCGGTCATGTCCGTGTCCTTTCGGGTCGGCGGTTCAGCAGCCGATGGCCTTGGTGGCGGCCGCGCTGGCCGCGGCGCCGGAGACGAACGAGATGGTGGGGGTGATCTCGGGGTTCTCGACGTCGGTCTCCTCGGCGATCTCGGCCGGGGTGGTGTAGTCGTCGGCGCCCTCGAACAGGTTCTTCTCGGTCATGTCCGTTCCTTCTCTTCCGTGTGCTCTTCGTTGTCCGGTCCGTGCCGGCGGGGGGTTACCGGCGGGGCTTCACCGACGGTGAAGCCCGCCAGGAAGTCGGGGATGGAGGGGGCGTCGGCGACGCCCCCGTTTCCCGACGTGGGTGGGGTGGACTCGGAACCGGTGGTCACGGCCCTCGCCTCCCGAAGGGGTTCGTCAGCAGCCGAAGGTGTTGGTGAGCGCGAGGCTCGCGTTGAAGCTGCCGATGGCGGACGCGATCGAGGCGGGGGACGCCTCGGGGTTCTCGACGTCGTTCTCCTCGACGATCTCGGCCGGGGTGGTGTAGTCGTCGGCGCCCTCGAACAGCGTCTTCTCGCTCATGCGGTGTCCTTTCGTTGGGTGTTTTCCTCTGGTGTCCCGGGGCGCGGTGGCCCGGCCCCGGAAGTTCGTGCGGCCGTCAGAGGCCGATGTCGGGCGAACCGTGCCCGCGGTGCAGGGCTCCGGCCGGCACCCCGCCCTCCTCCAGGGAGCGGGCCGCCTCCGCGGCGCGGTCGGTGCCCTCGCGGACCGCCCGGACCAGGCCCTCGGCGATCAGCCGTGAGCGGTGCTGGCCGAAGCTGAGGGTCCGGTCGCGCAGCTGCCCGTCGTCCGGCTCCCAGGCCCAGGCGACGCCGGGCGCCAGGGGCGCGGTGTAGAGGGAGGCTCCGGTGCCCAGGCCCTCGGTGCCGCGCAACCCCTCCACCAGGGCGGGGACCGCCGGCCAGGAGGAGCTGCCGAGGTAGACGACGATCGCGTCGTTGCGCGGGTAGGACGACCGGGTGGACAGGGCCTTGGCCTGGTAGCGGACGCCCGCCTCCTCCAGCAGGGTGAGCGCTCGGCCCCAGACGCCGGGGGCGCCGAGGTGGTCGGGGACGCTCAGGTACAGGCGGAGGATGTCCCCGCCGTCCAGGGAGTGCCCGCGGGAGCCGTGGACCATCAGGAAGCCGGGGGAGCGCCGCGGCAGCACCGACGGGATGCGGATGCGGGACCCGCCCGGGGCCTCCTCGACCCCGGCGCGCGGCACCCGGACCCGGACACCGCCCAGGCGGACCACGACCTCGTCCTGTGCGCCGCCGTCGGCGGCGGTGCCGGGGACCTCCATGACGCTCGTGTCGTGGGGGACCCGTTCCCGCAGGGCCTCGACCATGCGGGGGTCGCTGACGGCCGGGTTGCGCTTGGCGGCGCGGGGCGGCCGGCCGGTGTGCAGGGCCAGGTAGAGGGCGTTGGCCAGGGAGGCGGTCAGGTGCTTGGCGTCGGTCCCCTCGAACCGGTGCCCGCGGACCTCCCCCTCCTTGCCGTCGGGGGCGAAGTCGATCTCGTCCAGGGCCCGCCGCAGCGGTTCCGCCAGCGGGGGCGCGGTGGTCGTCGCACTCACACTCGTTCTCCGAATCCGATCGCGGGGGCGTAGCCCTGCGGGTTCAGCAGGGCGCGTCGCCCCACACCCGCGGCGGCCTTGTTCAGGGGGGTCAGGTAGGCGGCGTGCTGGGCCGCGGCCAGCACCCGGTTGAACAGGTGGTGGCCGACGTAGGCCGTGGCCCTGACCGCCAGGTCGATGTCGCCGCGGGCCTCGGGCCGGGCCTCCAGGTAGGCGGCCCAGAACGCCTCGATGTTGCTGCGCAGCAGCTCGAAGCGGCGGGCGCCGCCCGAGATCGGGTCCTCGGGGGAGGAGGTCATCGCCATGACGCCGCGGTGCAGCCACTCGCCGGCGAACGCGCCGATGTCGGAGGCCGGGTCGCCGGGGCGGATCTCCTCCCAGTCGGTGAGGTACAGGACGTCGCCGTCGCTGAGGAACTGGTCCAGCCGCAGGTCGCCGTGGACGAGCCCGGTGCGGTGCCGTCCGGCGCCGCCGGGGGGCACCGCCAGGGCGGAGGCCACCTCCCCGTCGTCGTGCAGCAGCCGCCACAGGTCCAGTTCGCCGGCGCTGGCCGCCGCGTAGGTCTCCAGGTCGATCGAGTCCAGGGTGCGCGGCGGGTCGGCGGGGCGGGCGCCGGCGCTCAGCTCCTCGGGCACCTCCAGGGAGTGGAGGGCGGCCAGGGCGCGTCCGGCCTGCTCGGACATCTCCTCGGTGAAGAGGTCGTCCCGGGCCAGGTCGGCGCCGTTGACCACGTCCTCCAGCAGCTCGAAGGCGGCCAGGCCGTGCTCGGTGTCCACGGCGTGGACGCGGGGGCCGACCAGGTCGGGGCTGTCGGCGGTGAGGCCGTCGACCAGGGCGATGCGCTCCAGGCGGGCGCGGACGTCCTCGGCCGGTCCGTTGAGGCGCTTGACGAACACCCCCCGGCCGGATTCGGTCTCGCCGGCCCAGATGTCGTTGCGGCCCAGGTAGGAGGTCAGGGTGTCTTCGACGAACCCGCCGAAGCCGTTCCGCTCCAGCAGGGCGGTGACCTCGGGGACGTCCTCCAGGGGGATGGGGTCGAAGGTGGTGGGCTTACTCGCCATCGGGGTTCACCTCGTAGACGGACACGAAGGACTGGCTGTGGTGGGTGAGGGGCTCCCGGTTCCAGCCCGCGTACCGCTCGCGCAGTCGCAGGCCGGCCAGGCGGGCCATGAGGTCCAGCTCCGAGGGCCAGACGTAGCGGCTCAGCTCGACCAGGCGGGAGTTCTCGTCTCCGACGAAGGTGCGGACGATGACCGCGAGCTGCGCCATCCGGTCGACGTAGGTCGTGTAGAGGCCGACCGTGCCGTCCTGGAGGTGCTGGGCCTCGGTCTTGGTGCCCTCGTCCAGCCCGTGGTAGATGAGCGGGTTGTAGGTCTCCAGGACCACCACACCGTCGTCGGCGGTGCGCGAGCGCATCAGGCGCAGGGTGGCCAGCTGCTTCTCCGCGTCGCTGACCATGCAGAGCGTGTTGAGCGGGTTGACCGTGACGTCGAAGGAGCCCTCGGGCAGCTCCTCGGAGAAGTCGCCGGCCACGGCGGTGATCCGGCCCTCGGGGTCGTTCTCCCGCAGCTTGCGGAGCATCTCCTCGGAGGCGTCGATCCCGGTGACCCGCAGGCCCCGGGCCGCCATCGGCAGGGCGACGCGGCCGGTGCCCACGCCCAGCTCCAGGACGCTGCCGCCCGGGGCCAGGCCCGCGATGAACTCCGCGGCCTGGTCGGCCAGGGGGCTCGCCGGGTAGATCATGTCGTAGACCCCCGCCAGGGAGTCCCCGTAAATATTCGCCGTCTGCATGGCTCTCCGGGCGGCTCCGCCCTGTCCTTTCCCGTTCGCCTTCGGTGTGTCCCGCTCTTTCGTTGTCACCATCCTGGACCCGCGCCCCGGTGAATGCGCTGCCCGTCTTTCCATTCCTGTTCCAATCCAAGGTCGAGGAATTCTCGGGTGGGTTTGACCCGTTTTGCGCGGAGGTTTGCTATGGTGTGATCGTCGCAGATCAGAGGGCTTCTGGTCGAAGGATTGGCCGGGTCCTGGTCTTTGGTCCAACCGGTTTCCAGGCCGTTCGGGGAGTGCGCGAAAAAATATTCCGTGCTTCGCGTACGGGTGCGGTGAATGATATTGATCGTGCCGTTCCATCGAGGTAGAAAAGGGGGCATGGCACAAACCGCGAAAAAGAACAAGGAAACCGACCGCCGAACCGCCGGCCCCGTCGTCGAGGTGCGGGACCTGCGCCAGCGCTACGGCGACTTCGAGGCCGTCAAGGGGATCTCCTTCGAGATCCGCCCCGGCGAGCTGTTCGGCCTGCTGGGCACCAACGGCGCCGGCAAGACCACCACCATCGAGACGCTGGAGGGCTTCCGCCGTCCCAGCGCGGGCACCGTCCGGGTGTTCGGCGTGGACCCCTACGGCCAGCCCTCCCAGATCCGCGAGCGCGCCAACGCCGTGCTCCAGGGCAGCGGGCTCTTCGACGACCTCACGGTCCGCGAGACGCTGGACTTCACGGTCGGCCTGGCCTCCCGCCCGCGCGACGCCGCCGAGCTCCTGGAGACGGTCGGCATGGCGCACAAGGCCGACACCATGGTCCGCCAGCTCTCCGGCGGCGAGAAGCGCCGCCTGGACCTGGCCTCCGCACTGGTCACCCGGCCCGAGGTGCTCTACCTCGACGAGCCCACCACCGGCATGGACCCCGAGGGCCGCCGGGACACCTGGAAGATCATCTCCGACCTCAAGGAGCAGGGCACCGCGATCCTGCTCACCACCCACTACCTGGACGAGGTCGAGCAGCTCGCCGACCGGCTCGCCATCATGCACCGCGGCGAGATCCGGGTGGAGGGCACCATCGGGTCCGTCCTCGCCGAGTACGGCGACCACATCGGGTTCCGGGTCCCCGCGGGCGTGCGCAGCGGCGACCTGCCGACCCTGTCCGGCGAGCGGCCCGGCCTGGAGACCCGGGACGGGCACCTGCACGTCTCCTACACCGTGCGCGGCGAGGCCGGCCCGCACCGCGCCTACCGGGCGCTGGCCCCGCTGGTCGAGTGGGCGCGCGACAACGACCTGGAGCTCGCCGACCTCCAGGTCCGCGGCGTGACCCTGGAGGACGTGTTCCTCCGGATCGCCGACGAGGGCGACGAGTAGACCCCCGATCCAACCCGCTACGGAATCAGGAGCACCCCATGACGCACACCCTCATCCCGGACACGGCGCGCGAGGCCGCTCCGGCCCCCGCCGACCCCGACCCCGCGACCCCGGAGGCCCGCCGCCCCAGCGGCCTCTTCCAGCAGGTCTCCGTCCTCGCCCGGACCGAGTTCCGGCTCTTCCTGCGGTACAAGACCGCGCTGATGTACCTGGCCCTGCCCGGCGCCTTCCTGCTCCCCTTCGCGGTGATGGAGCCCACGGAGCTGGTGCCCGGCGTCCTGTCCGTCCACTACCTGCTGCCCGGCACCCTGGTCGCCATCGCGACCACCCTGGGCCTGGTCCACCCCGCCAACGTCCTGACCATGCGCCGCGAGGCCCTGGTCCTCAAGCGGCTGCGCGTGAGCGGGGTGCGCCCGGCGGCGGTCCACACCTCGATGGTCGCCCTGGTCACCCTGCTCTGCCTGGTCGTGGGCGCCGTCTTCCTCGCCCTGGTCGGGGTGATGGCGGACCGGCTCCCCGCCGACCCGGTGATGATGGCGCTGGCACTGCTCCTGTCCTCAGTGTCCATGGCGCTGCTGGGCACCCTCATCTCCCCGCTGGTCCGCAACGGCGAGACCGCGCAGATGGTCTCCATGGTGCCGATGCTCGGCATGCTGGTCCTGGGCGGCGTGATGATCCCCCTGGACGTCATGCCCGACTCGCTGGCCACCGTCCTGCGCTTCCTCCCGATCGCCCCGGCCGTGGACATGCTGCGCTCCGGCTTCCTGGGCGCGGACGCCTTCGGCTCCATCCAGGAGCTGCACGACGCCGGCTTCGCCGAGCTGTGGGTGAACGCCCTGCCCGCCATCGGCGTGCAGCTCTTCTGGATCGCGGTGTTCGCGTTCCTGGCCCACCGGTTCTTCCGCTGGGACCCGCGCCGGTCCTGACGACGGCCCCGACACGACCCCGACACGGGTCGCCCCGCCCCGAGGGCGGAGCGGGCCCGGGAGCGCACGACGCCGTGCGTTCCCGGGCCCGTTCCGCGTTCCGGTGTCCGGCCGGGCTCAGCGCCAGGTGACCCCGGCGTGCTCCCGGGCGAGCTGCGCGTAGTGGACGGAGGTGTACTCCAGCACGGCCCGGTCGTCGTCGTCGAGCTCCCGGACGACCTTGCCGGGGACACCCGCCCACAGGGTGCCGGGCGGCACGGTCTTGCCCGGCGGCACCAGCGCGCCGGCGGCGACGAAGGCGCCCCTGCCCACCCGGGCCCCGCCCATGACGATCGCGCCGATGCCGATGAGCGAGCCCTCCTCGACGATCGCGCCGTGCACCATCGCCTTGTGGCCCAGGCTGACGCCGTCGTGCAGCTCCACCGGCTGGCCCGGGTCGGAGTGCAGGCCGCACTGGTCCTGGATGTTCACGCGCTCGCCCACCACGATGTCCTCGGTGTCGGCGCGCAGGACCGATCCGTACCAGACACTGCTGTCCGCGCCCAGCCGGACGCGGCCGACCACGACCGCGCCCGGGGCGATCCAGGCGTCGGGGTGGATCCGCGGGGTGCCGAACCCGGCCTCCCCGATCCGCGGCCCGGGGGCCGCCTCGCGGCCTTCGGTCCCACTGCCCATGTCGTGCTTCCTTTCGGTGGAGCGTGCACCGGCCCTCACGGCGGTGCGGAAGGCGGCGAAGTTGACCGCTCCGCCCCCGCGCGGGGATGATCGCGCATACCTTAGTAAGAACGTGATCGTAGGCCGCACGCCGATGTCCCCCTCGGGACCCTTGACGGGGTGTCGCGGCGTGTGCCTACCGTGGTCGTTCGGTCGTCCACAGTGTGACGCTCCGCGCCCGGCCGTTCCCCTCGTGCGGTCGAGGTCGCGGTGAAAAAGGACACTCGCCCACGGAGCATGCTTTACACGGGCTTGCGGGTGTTCACCGGACAATGGGGTACGGGGCAAGTCTCACCAGCTGCGACGTGCAGCCGATGACGGTGTACTAGGACATGAAAGGCACATGAGCGATATGTTGCCGGGTAGCGGACTGCAACAGGACATGTTCCCGACGGTGCGCAAGGGCGGTTACGACAAGGCGTCGGTCGACGAGCGCTTCATTCGTCTGAACAACGACAACCAGAGTCTGCGCCAGCGTCTCAACCAGATGGACGACGAGCTGGAGCAGTACAAGCGCGACCTGGCGGTCGCCCGTGAGAAGGCCCAGACCAAGCCCGAGCACGAGCAGATCAGCGAGCGCATGGCCGAGATCCTCCGCATCGCGGAGGAGGAGGCGAACGAGCGCCGGGCCAAGGTGGACTCCGAGGTGCAGGAGGCCCGGAAGCGGGCCCAGGAGGAGATCGCCAAGCTCCGCAAGGACGCCGAGGACCACGCCGAGCGCATCATCTCCTCCGCGCGCTCGGAGGCCAACGAGATGGTCACCGGCGCCAAGAAGGAGTCGGACCAGCTCCGCGAGCAGGCCCGCCAGGAGGGCGAGCGCCGCTTGGGCGAGGCCGAGGCGCGGGCCAAGAAGATCCACGACACCGCCGACCGCAGGCTCGCGACGCTGACCGCGACGCACTCCGAGGCGCTGCGCCGCCTGCGCGACATGCACTCCACGCTGGCCGACCTGGTCGCGGCGGAGGACAAGGCGGGGGCGCTGGAGACCGGCCTGACCCGTGAGGAGAACGTCTCCCCGGCACCGGCCAAGCCCGCGCCCGCCAAGCCGGAGGCGGCCAAGTCCGCACCCGCCAAGCCCGCGCCGGAGGCCGCCAAGGCGCCCGGCCCGGTCGCGACGGAGCCCGCGGCCCAGGTCGAGGCCAGGACCGAGGTCTTCACGCCCAAGCCCAAGCCGGAGGCGGCCAAGCCCGCTCCCGCCGAGCCGGAGCCGGCCAAGCCCGCGCCCGAGGCCGCCAAGCCCGCTCAGCCCGCCAAGCCCGCGGAGGCCCCCAAGCCGGAGCCGGCTCCGGACGAGGCCACCATCCGGATCACCTCCCTTCCCGAGGTCCCGGACGAGTCCACGGTGCGGATCAAGCCCAACCCGCGGCCGCAGGCCCAGGGCCAGGAGCCCAAGGGTCCGCAGGCCGAGGCCCCGCGTCCCCCGCAGGGCGCGCGGTTCACCGGCCCCGCCCCCGAGGGCGGCCCGCAGGCCCCGCAGGGCACCGGGCCGCAGGCTCCGCAGGGCACGGGACCGCAGGCTCCGCAGGGCACCGGGCCGCAGGCCCCGGCCTCCGCCGAGCCCGGCGGCGACCCGGGCATCACCGGCATCTACCGGCGTCCGGAGGGCGGCCAGCCGCCGTCGGGCGACGAGGGCGTGCGGGTCATCCGCAAGCCGTAGCGCCGGCGCCGCGCGCACGACGATTCCGGGGTGGGGGCCGAGGTCCCCACCCCTGGTGTTTTATGTCCGGTTGTAGGGCGACGTCCGCCTTGTCGCGGGAGGTCGGCTACCATTCCGGAAGCCATGATTATCCGCGCGGCCATCCGGTCCGACCTCGGTGCGATTCTGCGTCTCCTCCGCGAACTCGGCGATACGACCCACACGCAGAGCGCTCACGTCCGCATGTCCTCCGCGGCCGTGCGCGCCTGGACCCGGATGGAGAACGACCCGGACCGCACCGTCCTGGTCGCCGAGCAGCGGGGCCAGATCATCGGCACCCTCGACCTGCTGGTGGTCGCCAACCTCACCCACGACGCCCAGCCCTGGGCCGTGGCCGACAACCTCGTCGTCGACCCGAACCTGCGCCGCCGCGGCATCGGCCGGGCCCTGATGGAGGACGCGCTGGACCGCGCCTCCCGGGCCGGGTGCTACAAGGTGGAGCTGCTGTCCCACGAGAGCAGGCGGGGGGCCCACGAGTTCTACAGGGCCCTCGGCTTCTCCGACTCCGCCGAGGGCTTCCGCCGCTACCTCTGACCCGTGCCCCGGGTGCCCGTTCCGGGCCCGCGGTGCCCCGGCGGCGCTACCGGCCCCTGGCCGGGGGACCGCCGCGCAGCGGCACGCCCCGCATGAACGCCACCGCGACCAGGCCCAGCACGGCGATGGGCACGCCCGCCAGGAACACCCCCTGCATCGCGTGGTCGAACGCGCCCACGATCACGTCGCGCACCGGGCCCGGCAGCGCGTGCACCAGCTCCGGCGAACCCTGGGCCGCCCGGCCCGCCCCGGCCAGCTGCTCCGCCAGCTCCGCGGCGCCCGAGTCGGTCCCGCCCGCGGCGTCGGCCGCCGCCCGCTCCCGGGCCGCCGCCACCGCGGCCGCCAGCTCGGTGTTGAGCCGCCCGACCATCACCGCGCCGAACGCCGCCACGCCCGTGGCCCCGCCCAGGTTGCGGAAGAACACCACCGAGGCGGTGCCCGCGGCCATGTCGGCGGTGGGCAGGGAACTCTGCGTGGCCAGCAGCAGGAGCTGCATGTTCAGGCCGAAGCCCAGTCCCACCAGGGCCTGCCCGACGACCACCGAGGTCAGACCCGGGTCCAGGTGCGCCAGGGAGAGCAGCACGAACCCGACCACGCACAGCACCATGCCGACGACCGGGTAGGCCTTCCAGCGGCCGCTGCCGCTCACGGCGTACCCGGAGCCGATCGAGGTGACCAGGAACGCCGCCACCAGCGGCAGCGTCATCATCCCCGACACGGTCGGGCTCATCCCGTGGACCATCTGGAGGTACTGCGGCATGTAGATGATCAGGCCGAACATCATCATGCCCACGCACACCGACGCCGCCGAGGACAGCACGAACGTCCGGTCGCGGAACAGCCGGGCCGGGATGATCGCCTCGCGCGCCCGCCGCTCCACGACCACCGCGCCCGCCGTCAGCAGCACCGCGGCGGCGCCCAGGCCGATCGCGAGAGGCGAGGTCCAGGCGATCTGGGTGCCGCCCAGGCTGAGCAGCACGATCGCGGTGCTGGCCGCCCCGAAGATCAGGGCGGCGCCGGTGTAGTCGACCGGGGCGTCGCGCCGGGGCGTGAACGGCATGGTGAACATGAACTGGATGACCACGAACGCGAACACCGCCAGCGGCACCGTGATCAGGAAGCACCAGCGCCACCCCAGCGGACTGTCCACCAGGAACCCGCCGACCAGCGGCCCGAGCACCGTGGACACCCCGAACACCATGCCGATGAGGCCGCTGTAGCGGCCGCGCTCGCGGGGGGCCACCACGTCGCCCAGGATGATGTTGGGCAGCGTGGCCAGACCGCCCACGCCCAGGCCCTGGAGGGCGCGGGCGGCGATCAGCCAGTTGATGTCCTGGGCCAGCCCGGCCGCGACCGACGCGACGATGAAGATGCCCAGGGACACCTGGAACAGCAGCTTGCGGCCCCAGATATCGGAGAGCTTGCCCCACACGGGGGTCGAGGCGGTCATGGTGAGCAGGGCGGCGGTCGCCACCCACGCCAGCCGGTCCTGCCCGCCGAGTTCGCCCATGATCGTCGGCAGCGCGGTGCCGATGATGGAGTTGGTGAGCATCGAGGTGAGCATCGCCAGGACGAGGCCGACCATGATGCGCCGGACCACCCTGGGGGAGGGGAGGACCTGGGCGTGGGGATCGGGCGGTTCCGGGGTACGGGGGACGGATGCACTGCGTACTGCCTGTTCCAACGAGATCCCTCATCCCGGACACACGAAAGGCCCCGCGGCGTATTGCCGGGGGCGGAATGTCCATCTCCAGGTATAGGTAAACGGTGTTGACCTTGTCAAGTCGATATCACCGGGGACGATTCGGTAGGCGAACCGGCAGCCGGGGTGTCAACCTGGAATCCGCACAGTCAGAGCAGGTCCGCCGAAGGGTGTGGAGATGGACGGTACGGACGGAACCGGAAGCGGTGCCGGGCCCGCCCGCGGCCGCGAGGCGACCAGAGAGCGCATCCTGGCCAGTGCCCGGGAGCTCTTCACGGAGGAGGGCTACGGCGCCGTGTCCTCGCGCAAGATCGCCGCGCACGCCGGGGTCAACGTCGCCCTGATCAACCGCTACTTCGGCGCCAAGCGCGGTCTGCTCACCGAGATCCTGCGCGAGGACGGCGTCTTCCCCGGCCTGATCGAGGGGGACCGGGACACCCTCACCCGGCGGCTGGCCGAGCACGTGGTGAGCCGCCTGCACGGCGAGAGCAGCGCCCTCCAGCGCGCCCTGGACCACTCGGCGGGCGACCCCGACCTCCAGGCGGTCTACCAGGGGCGCATCACCAGCGCCCTGATCGACCCGCTGGAGGCCTACCTCGGCGGCGGCACCGGAGCGCGCGCGAACGCCTCCCTGGTGACCGCGCTGATGCTGGGCATCACCCGGGTCCGCCTGGTCGAGGGCGCCACGGCGCTGCGCGCCCAGGCCCGGGAGGACCTCACCCGGCGCGTCGAGGCGCTGCTCGACCTGTGCCTGGAGGACTTCTCCGGGGAGTGACCCCGCCCGCCGCCCGGTACCTCCCGGCCGCCGTCCTCCGCCTGTCGCCCGCCGACGCCCGCCACCGCCCTCAAAGGACGGCCTGCGGGCCCTGTTTTGCCGGATCGGCAAGGAGAGTGGCGTACCGGGGCCCCGATGGTGAGTCTGGTCGTGGAGGTGGTCGACGATGACCGATGAGCAGTTCCCCGACGCGCCCCCGCCGGAGATGTTCCGCGCGGAGTACTGGGACGAGCGCTTCGCCGCGCCGGAGCGGATCTGGAGCGGGAACCCCAACGTCGCACTGGTGGCCGAGGCGGCCGGCCTGGAGCCGGGCCGGGCGCTGGAGGTCGGCAGCGGCGAGGGCGACGACGCCCGGTGGCTGGCCGAGCGGGGCTGGGAGGTGACCGCCACGGACATCTCCGCGGTGGCCCTGGAGAAGGCGGCCGCCCGGGTCGCCGAGCAGGTGCCCGAGGCCGCCGCCCGGATCACGTGGCGGCAGGCCGACATCTACGCCTGGGTGCCGCCGGAGGGCGCCTACGACCTGGTGACCTCGCACTACCTGCCGCCGCGCCCGGAGCGGCGGGCGGAGGTGTTCGGCGGGCTGGCCGCGGCGGTCGCCCCGGGCGGGACCCTGCTGCTGGTATCCCACGCCCTGCGCGACCTGGAGGACGGGGTGCCGCGCCCGCCGTGGCCGGAGATGTTCCCGACCCTGGAGGAGATGGCGGCCCTGGTCCCCGAGGACCGCTGGGAGACGGTGACCCTGGAGGAGCGGCCGCGCCCGGCCGTCTACAACGGCACCGAGTACACCATCCACGACGTGGTCCTGCGCGCCCGCCGCCGCGCCTGACACCGGGGTCCGCCCGCCGTCCGCACGGACGGCGGGCGGACCCGTACCCGGCCGCGGAACCGCGCCCCGGGCCCGCCTCGGCGGCGGAGGCGCCGGGCGCCGCGCGCCGGGGCCCGGAGGAGCCTGCGTCCGGGTGCCGCGACCTCGCGCGCCCGCTCGCCCGCTCGCCGGGCGGCCCGCGGCCCTACCCCTCGGGATCGCGCGGAAGCAGGGAGCCCAGCGGCCCCAGGTCCAGGTTGAGGTCGGCGGCGGTGAGGCCGTAGCGGTCGCGCAGCTCGGTCATGCGCTCCTCCAGCAGCATGAGGGTCATGCCGATCCGCTCCTCCTGGTCCTCGGTGAGGTCCCCCTGGTCCACGCGCCGCAGGGCCTGCCTCTCCATGAGCTGCCGCACGAGCTCGACCACGGTGAGCACGAGCTTGATCAGGTCGCGCTCGACCGTGTCGGGCTCGGTCTCGATGCGGTGGCGGAGCCGCTGCCGGGCCGGACCGGAGTGCGCGCCCGTGCCCGCCTCCCGCCGCTCCGCCGTCGCGTCCAGCACGTCCCGGAGCGGAGCGAGGACGCCGTCCACACCGTTCGCGCCGGCCTCCCCCGCCTCGTCCTGGTCCGCGCGGGCCGCGGTCCCCGGCGGGCGTCCGTCCGTCTCCGACATCGCTTCACCCCTTCCCGGGCGGGTTCCCGTCATGGCCGGATCCACCCGCTCAGGGGGTGGCCGTGCTCCCAGGGCGAGGGCACGTCCTCGTTGATCGACGAGACCAGTGCGCGCAGGGAGATCCTGACGAGGTCCACGTCCGCGATGGACACGGTCACGTCCCCGGTGATCATCACGCCCTTGGCCAGGACCCTGTCGAGGAGGTCGACCAGGGAGATCTCGCGGTCGGCCAGCGGGAGGTCCTCGTCGAGCACCGTGGTCAGGGAGCGGGCCTCCCCGAAGGGGGAGCCGTCCGCCGGCGCCCCTTCCCCCTCCCGGGGCGCCGGGCTCACGTCCCCTCCCCGTCCGTGCGCAGGGACGCGAACGAATAGGGGGTCCACGGCCCGGAGGCCTCCACCCTGGTGCCCTCCGGCGCCTCGGCCGCCAGCGCCTCCACGGCCCCGACGAACTCCGCCGCCCGCTCCCGGTCCACGAGGTAGGCGCTGTTCATGACGTTCTCGCCGGAGGACTCCGACAGGGCCGCGTTCTGCGGCTGGTGCCGCACCCGGGCGAGGGAGTGCCGCTCCAGGGCCAGGGACACGCGCTCGCACAGGTCGGACGCCTTCTCCCACGTGTCGTCGCGCCGGTCGCGCTGCTCCCTGCGCCTGCGCAGATACGCCTTGCCCGGGCTCTCCCCGGGGAGGGGGGCCGCGGGTCCGGGGGCGCGCGCCGGGCGGGCCGCCTCGGCGTACACCTTGACCCCGAACTCGACCCGGCCCGCCAGGGAGTCCAGGGTCTCCTCGAAGGCCGCGGCGTTCTCGTCGAGCACCTCCCGCACCCGGTCGTCGCTCCGGTAGACGGTGGCCAGCCTCAGGGGGGCGGTCACCGACCGCGCGGCCACCCCGGCCACGACGCCGTGGTGCGCCCGCGCCACCTCCTCCAGCCACCGGAGGTCCTCCAGCCTGGTGCGCAGGGCCTGTTCGTCGAACTCGGCGGCGGGGACGGTGCTGACCACGGCGGCGAGCCCGCCCCGGGTGACGAGGTGGACGGGGTGGCCGCCCACACCGGTGAGCCCGTCGAGCTCCCCGGGGTCGAAGGGCCGGCAGACGGCGTAGGCGTAACTCGCCTGTTCAGCCCGGTCCATGGCCGTCCTCCTCCAGCCGTTCCGTCCTCGCGTCCTCTACGGAGGCCGCCGCCTCCGGCGCCTCCACCTGCCCCGCCCGGTGCTCCTCCAGGGCCGCGAGGCGCTCGCGCAGCCGCTCGTTCTCCGCGGCCAGCTCGTCGTTCCGGCGCCGGGAGGCACCGGAGGACAGCGCCGGGTCGTGCTCCCACCAGTCGATGCCCATCTCCTTGGCCTTGTCGACCGAGGCGACGAGCAGCCGGAGCTTGACCGTGAGGAGTTCGATGTCCAGCAGGTTGATCTTGATGTCGCCCGCGATCACGACGCCCTTGTCGAGAACGCGTTCCAGGACGTCGGCCAGATTGGCGGACGACGCCCTTCCCGAAGGGCGGATCTCGCTGGGACCGCCCCGCCAGGGTGTGGGTTCACTCATGGGTATCGGCCCTCCGTCCGCGCCGTCTCCGCGGGTCCGGTGTCACGTGCGCGCGCCCGGCGGCGGAGCCGCGGCCCGCTGCGCCGGGCGCCCCCTCTCAGCGCGGCTCGGGCTCGTCCTCCTCGTCATCCTCGATCTCCTCCCCGTCCTCCAGGTCGTCCCCGTCCTCCTCGAAGTCCTCCTCGTCGAGGTCCTCGTCCTCGAGGTCCTCGACCTCGGCGGGCTCCTCCTCGGCCCCGTCCTCGGGCTCGTCCTCGAAGGGCTCGTCCTCCTCGTCCTCGAACCCCTCGTCGGTCCCGCCCTCCGGGCCGTTCCGTCCGCGCTCGGCGCCCAGGGCGGCGAGCGCCTCCCGCTCCTCGTCGTCCAGCCCGGCGAGCTCCTCGCGCTCCTCGGGGGACAGGTCCTCGAGTTCGGCCCACTCCCGCGCGGTGAGGCCCGCCTCCTCCAGGGCGAGGGCGTCCTCGTGCGAGAGGACCACCTCGCCCCCGCGGATCTCGCCGCGCCAGCCCTCGACCTCGCGCTCCCCCTCGCGGCCGAGCATCATCACCCGGCGCCGGTAGTTCTTGAAGTCCGCGCGCACGCGCCTGCCCTGGGCCCGCCACAGGTTGCCGGTGCGCTCCATGAGGCCCTTGGGCCGGTACTCGATGAGCAGCAGGACCCGGGTCAGGGACGGCCCCAGGGCGTGGAAGGTGACGACCCCCCGCATCGTGCCCTTGTCGCTCTCCGTGGACCACGCGATCCGCTCGTCCTGGACCTGCTCGGTGACCACGGCGTCCCAGCTGCGGCTGGACCAGAAGATCCTGCCCTCCCAGTGGGAGGAGGCGTCGCCGGTCCTCTCCACGTTCCGCACGCCCCTGGTGAACGCGCCGAACTCCGGGAGGCGGGTCCACTGGTCGTAGGCCACGCGGACGGGGACGCCCACGTCGAGGTCCTCGGTGATGACCACCGGAGGGGCCCCGTCCGAACCGGAGTCCTTCCCGCGGAAGACCCGCTCGGCCCTGCGGCCGAGCCCCCGGGCCCCGCCGGCGACGAGGGCGCTCGCGGCGTTCTTCCCCTCCGCGAGCCTGCTCCCCACCTCGGCGGCGACCGGGGACGAGGAGGAGTCCCCGGAACCGAGGCGCTCCACGGCGGAGCCGAGCCTGCGCGCGGCCCCGTGGACCAGGCTGCTCGCCTTGACCGAGAGGTAGTCCTGGAGGGCGTCGGCGAGCCGGGACGTCCCCTCGTGTTCGTCGGCCGCGGCCCGCAGGCGCGCCAGCGGGCCGGCCTCCTCAGTCCTCGTCACGGTCCTCCCCCTCGTCATCGGCGGCGCGCTTGCGCCGGGAGGCGGTCTTGCGCGCGGCGCCCGCGGTCCGCCCGGCGGCGCTCTCGGCCCGCTCGGCCCCCGACCGGGCGCGCCCGCCCTTGCGGGTCCCCTTCGCCCCGGAGGTTCTGCCCTTCGACGGGCCCTCGTCCTCGGAGGAGCCCTCCTTCTGCGGCTCCTCCGGCGGGCCCCCGTCCTCGGACTCCGGCTCGGCCTCCGCGTCCGGCGGGCCGTCCCCGGAGTCCTCGGAGCCGCCCTTCTCGGGGGCGAGGCCCTCGCGCAGGCGCGAGGTCCGGTTCTCGAGGGACTCGGCCAGACCGCCGGCCCACCTGTCGGCGATGCCGCCCACCGCCGCCCTGCCGGCCTCGACCAGCTGCTCACGGGACTGGAGCTTCAGATCACCGACCGCGGGCAGGGAGGAGACCTCCTTGAGCAGGTCCCGTCCGATCCTGCGCGGGTCGATGTCGAGCTTCTTCGCCCCCAGGTAGAGGCCGAGCGCGATGGCGAGCTTCAGCTTCCTCCGTCGTCCCAGGACGTAACCGCCCGCCACCGCGGCCACGATCTTGGCTGTGTCCCCCACCGGGTCTCACCTCACTGGTCTCTCGTCGTTCCCCGCTGGAACTCCTCGGCCTCTTCCAGCCGGTCCAGCAGTTCGTCCTCGGCCCGGTCGAAATCGCTCTCGGAGATCTCACCGCGGTCGAGTCGGTCGGACAGCTCCGCGAGCTCGGAGCGGATGCGGGCCGGGTCGTACGCCTCCCGCTCCGCCGCGCCCACCATCTGGTGCATCGTCCAGTCGACGAAACGGACGGGCGCCAGGGGGGCGCTGAGGATGGCACTGAGAATTCCCATGGCGCTCCTCGGTCAGGGACCGTCGGGCCCCGACGGCCGGTTCGGAGGAGGGGTCACGAAGCTGTACGGGGGCAGGGGGCCGTTGACCCGGATCTCCATGTAGGAGCCCGCCTCCTGCTGGAGCCGCGCCGCCTCCTTCAGGAAGCCCTCGACGCGGTCCCGGGGGACGAGGAAGGAGGTGTTCACGAAGGACGCCCCCACGGGCTCGCCCTCGCCGACGCCGTCGGCGAAGCCCTGGAGCGGCCGCAGCACGGCGGCGGCGTCCCTCCGGCGCAGCTCCTCCACCGCGTGGTGGACCCGTTCGCCGAAGGCCATTCGCTCGGCGGGGCTCCCGCCCCCGGCCTCGCGGAGGGCCTCGTTCTCGGCCCGCAGGCCCGCGTCGCCGCGCAGCGCCTCGGCCAGGACGGCCTCCTCGACGTGCTCGGCCTTGACGTTGAACTCCACCCGGTCCCGGAGCCGGTCGAGCAGTTCGGAGTAGTGGTCCGCGGAGCGGGCGAGCTCCGCGGCCACCGCCTCGTCGTCCTCGCTCAGGGAACCGAAGCGCAGGGGCAGGACGGCGCCCGCCTCGGCCAGGTCCTGGAGCACGTTCTGGTGGGCGGTGAGGTCCCGCCGCTTCGCCCGGAGCCCCTCGGGCGCGTCGCTGACGGCGGCGGCCAGGCCGCTGCCGCGGACGAAGCGGACCGGGGCCCCCTCCTCGCCCACGCCGCTCAGCTTCATTCCGTCGAGGTCGTCCCTGTCGCGGACGATCCCGTAGACGTAGGTGCTCACTCCTCTTCCTCCTTCTTGGCCGAGGTGCGGCGGCGCGAGGAACGGGCGGGCTGCTTCTCCTTCTCCTTCTCGTCCGACTTCCCGCTGGAGAAGGAGTCGGAGATGGCCTCGGCCGCACCGGCGATCGCGCCCTTGGACTTGCTGCGGGCGCCCTTCTCCATGCCTCCGTTGACCAGGTCGGGCAGGCCCGCGCCACCGCTGCTGGTGAGGTCCAGGCGGTTGCACGCCTCCGCGAAGCGCAGGTAGGTGTCGACGCTGGCCACCACGATCCGCACGTCCACCGTGAGCAGTTCGATGCCCACGAGCGAGACCCTGGCGAACACGTCGATCACCAGCCCCTTGTCCAAGATGAGGTCCAAGACCTCGTAAAGGTTGCCCGAGCTGCGGCCCCCTCCACCTGACTGCTGCACCACCGTCATCGGAATCTCCCCTTTCCGTACGGTTCTTCCGTCTGGTCGGACGCGCTCGTCCCGTCCCCCGGCCTCAGCGGCCGTCGGACCGGCCCCGGGTGTAGCGCTCGGTGCGCCGGTAGCCCTGGAGCTCCCCGTCCGAATCGATCCGGACGGAGTACGTGGCCAGGAGGCTCACCGTGTCGGGGATCCGGCGCAACTCGACGACCTCGAAGGTCAGAACCCAGCCGTCGTCGGACGACTCGAAGCCGGAGACGCCTTCGACCTCCAGTCCGGTGAGTTCCTCGAACTGCTCCTGGGCCTCGCGCAGGCGACGCATCATCGACTTCCGCCCTTCCGTGCGCGAGGACGACTCCTGGTCCCTGCCGTCCTGACTCATGGATCTCCTGTCGGCCCATTACCGACTTTTCCCTGCCATGGCGTGTTCTCCGCCGACTAGCCCCAATAGCCCAAGCCAAACATCTCCCAGGTCAAAGGTGGGTCACCGATGCGGCGGATTCGCTTTCCCCGGCCGTGCGGCGGCGCGGGAGGGGGCCGTCGGCCGGCCCGCGCCGGATCGAGCGCGCTTGTGGGCCGCGGGATCGGGCGCGTCTGCGGGTCGCTCGACCGGAGGCGTCCGTGTGCTGCGGGAGCGGAGGCGCGGGGCGCGGGGGAGGCGGGAACGGGGGCGGTCCGGGCGTGCCTGTGGATCGCGGGAGCGGGGACGTCTGTGTGCCGTGGGACCGGGGGTGCTTGTGGGCCGCGGGAGCGGGGGCACGGGGAGGCGGGAACGGGGGGGTCCGGGCGGCCGCCGGGCCGGGTGCGCCTGCGGGGGCGCGGGAGGGAGCGGGGAGGGGGAGGCGGGCACGGTGCCCGCGGGGCGGGCGGCGGGATCCGGGAACGCACCGGGGCGGCGCCCCCCGCCGGAGGCGCCGCCCCGCACGGGCGCTAGTCGCGGAGCTTGGCGACGACGTCGATCTCCACCAGGATGTCGGCGAGGTCGGAGCCCACGGTGGTGCGCACCGGGTAGGGGGCACTGAAGTGCTGCTCGTACACCGCGTTGTACTCGGCGAAGTCGCGCTTGAGGTGCTCCAGGTGCACCGTGGTCTTGACGACGTCGTCGAGGGTCAGGCCGTGCTCGGCCAGCACGGCGGAGATGTTGGCCAGGACCTGCGCGGTCTGCTCCCCGACGGTCGGGGCGACCTCGCCGGTCGCCGGGTCCTGCGGGCCGAAGCCCGCGGTGAAGAGGAACCCGCCCGCGACGATCCCCTGGCTGTAGGCGCCGGCGGGGGCGGGGGCGTTGTCCGTACGGACCGCCTTCTTGGACATCCGTGGTCTCCTTGTGGTCGCGGGTCTCGCGTGCCGGGCCCGCCTCGTCGATAATGCCTGTACCGATGTGCTTACGGATGCACATGCGAATGCGCACACCGGTGCACACGTCGAACGGCGGGGCGGCCTGGATCACGCTTATTGGCAACAAAGTTACCGATTTTGTTCCCGGAAGCGTATCTTGGCCTCACCGACATCCGGTCGACGACACACCCGGCCGGTCGGTCCCCCGAGCGGTGACCCGACCCCCTGAGTGGAGGACACAGTGCAGCCCGAGACCGTATTGGCCGGGGGACGGGTGGTCGACGGCACCGGCGGACCCTCCAGGCCCGCCGACGTCGTGCTGCGCGGCGACCGCATCGTCCACATCGTCCCACCCGGCGCCGGCCGGCGGATGACCGGCACCGGCGGCGGCGGCCCCGCCGAGGTCGTCGACATCTCGGGGCGCGTGCTCGCACCCGGGTTCATCGACATGCACTCCCACTCCGACCTCGCCGTGCTGGCCGACCCCGGGCACGAGGCCAAGGTCCTCCAGGGCGTCACCCTGGAGGTCGTCGGACAGGACGGCCTGGGCTACGCCCCCGTCACCGACGACACCGTCGAGGAGCTGCGCGCCCAGCTCGCGGGCTGGAACGGCACCCCCGACCTGGACCACACCTGGCGCGGCATCGGCGGCTACCTCGACCGGGTCGACGCCGGGGCGCCCGTCAACGTCGCCCACCTGGTCCCGCAAGGCAACGTCCGCATGGCCGTCCTGGGCGGCGAGGACCGCGCGCCCACCGGGGCGGAGCTCGACCGCATGCGCGCCATCGTCGCCGACGGCATGGCCGACGGCGCGCACGGGCTCTCCTCCGGACTCACCTACACCCCCGGCATGTACGCCACCGACGACGAGATCGTCGCGCTGCTGGCCCCCGTCCGCGAGGCGGGCGGCTACTACTGCCCCCACCACCGCAACTACGGCTCCCGCGTGGTGGAGTCCTACCAGGAGTGCCTGGACGTCGCCCGGCGCGCCCAGGTGGCCCTGCACCTGGCGCACTGCCACGTCAACTTCCCGCAGAACCGGGGCCGGGCGCCCGAGGTCCTGGACGCCATCGACGAGGCCACCGTCCGCCACGGCCTCGACGTCACGCTCGACTCCTACCCCTACCGGGCCAGCGCCACCTACCTGGGCGCACCGCTGCCCAGCTGGGCGCAGACCGGCGGCACCGCCGCCACCCTGGAACGCCTGCGCGACCCGGCCGCCCGCGCCCGCATCCTCCACGAGATCGAGGTGGAGGGCACGGACGGCAACCACGGCGTTCCCATGGACTGGTCCGCGATCGTGGTCACCGGCACCGCCGACCCCGGCCTCTCCTGGGCGGTCGGCGCGTCCATCGCCGAGCTGGCCGCCCGCCGCGGCCGCGAGGCGGGCGACCTGTACATGGAGCTGCTCATCGCGGACGAGCTCCGCAGCGGCTGCCTGCTCCAGGTCGGCAACGAGGAGAACATCCGCACCATCATGCGGCACAGCTCCCACACCGCCGGCAGCGACGGCATCCTCGTCGGCGCCAAGCCCCATCCGCGCGGCTGGGGCACCTTCCCCCGCTACCTCGGCCACTACGTGCGCGAACTCGGGGTGCTCGGCCTGGAGGAGTGCGTCCGCCACCTCACCTCGCGCCCCGCGCGCCGGCTGGGCCTGGCCGACCGCGGCGTGGTCCAGCTCGGCGCCGTGGCCGACCTGGTGGTGTTCGACCCCGACACCGTCGACGCCCGCGCCACCTACGACGAACCCCGGCTCCCCCCGATCGGCATCGAGCACGTCCTGGTCGCCGGGGAGTTCACCGTCCGCGACGGGCGGCGGACCGACCGCCTGCCCGGCCGCTCCGTCCGAAGGGAACGGCGATGAGCACACCCACCCGGCCCGACGCGGTCTGCGTCGGCGAGACCATGGCGGTGCTGCACAGCGCCGAGCCGCTCGCCGCCGGGGCGAGCCTGACCCTGGGCACCGGCGGCGCGGAGTCCAACGTCGCCGTCGCCCTGGCCCGCCTGGGGCACACCGCCGCCTGGGTGAGCCGGGTGGGCGACGACCCCTTCGGCCGGATCGTCACCGACGCCGTCGCCGAACGGGGTGTGGACGTGAGCGGTGTGACCGTGGACCCCGGGCGCCCCACCGGCCTGTACGTCAAGGACACCGCGCCCGGCGGCGCCGGGGTCCTGTACTACCGCTCCTCCTCGGCCGCTTCGGCGCTGTCCGCCGTCGACGCCGACCGGGTGTGGTCGTTCGGGGCCCGGCTGATCCACCTGTCCGGGATCACCCCGGCGCTGTCCGCCCAGGCCGCGGCCCTGGTCGAGCACCTGCTGACCGGGCACTCCGACGACGGCGCCCTGCGCTCCTTCGACGTCAACCACCGGCCCGCGCTGTGGCCCGCCCGGGCCGCCGCCCACATCCTGCTGGACCTGGCCCGGCGCGCGGACATCGTGTTCGTCGGCCGGGACGAGGCCGAACGCCTGTGGGGCACTCCCACCGCGGAGGACGTGCGCGCGGTGCTGCCGGAGGTCCCGGCCCTGGTGGTCAAGGACGCCGAGCACGGCGCGACCTGCTTCTCCGGCGCCGACGCTGTGTTCGAGCCGTCCCCGGAGGTGGACGTGGTGGAGGCCGTGGGCGCGGGCGACGCGTTCGCCGCCGGGTTCCTGTCCGGGCTGCTGGACGGCCTGCCCGTGCGGAGCCGCCTGCGCCTGGGGCACGCGGTGGCGGGAGAGGTGCTGCGCTCGCGCGGCGACACCCTGGAGGACCCGCCCCGGAGCGTCGCGGAGATCCGGGAGGGCGGTCCCGTCAGCCGATGACGATGGCGCCCGCCAGGACGGGGTCGCCGAAGCTCACGCTGCCGTGCCCGGAGGCGAGCGCGCGGCTGCCCTGGCAGCTGGTCCCGGCGAACAGCGCGAACTTGACCTTGGCCTCGGTGGCGATCGCGGTGACCCCGCCCTGGCCGGTCTTGAGCGCGCGGCAGCCGCCCTGCTCCACCGTCTGCTGGAAGCCGGACTCGAAGGTGATCTTCACCGGGGGCGCCTGGTCCTCCCGGCTGGACAGCCCTGCGATGGCTCCGGCGATGGTGGCGGACATGGTGGCGAGGTTCGCGGGGCGAATCGGCACGGGGCTCCCCTTCACGGCCGGCCTCGTCCGGCGTGCCGCCCGACGAGGTCCTGATCACGCTCTGTCACGTGTCTACAGGGGTCATTTAGCTACACGCGTGCGGCGAACGAGGGGAGCGCGGCCGGAGTGTCGGCGGATTTCTCCGTGTGGGACCGCATCCGTCGACGGACAAGCCGGGGCCGGATAGGATTTGCCGTGATACGGCCGGTGACACGGGGGAGGGGACGCGGTGCACGCTCTGCTGCTGTTCCTCGCCGAACTCCTCTTCATCGGTCCCGGACCCGACGCCCTGCCCTCCGCCCCCATGGCGCTGCTGTTCGCCGCGGTGGGCGCCGCCGCCGTCGTCTGGTACCTGGCGTACGGCCCCGCGGCGGTCCCGGCGGGCGACACCACGGCCGGGCGGACGGGCGCGATGCGCCGCCGCTCGGAGCGGTCGGCGGTACCGACCCTGCGCGACCCCGACGCGGCGGGCAGACCGCGTCCCAGAGCGCCCGGCGCGGCCCTGTAGCGGCCGCCCGACACCCGATCCCGTCGTTCCCGAACGCCCCTTCGGCGTCCCCGGGCGGCCCGACGTCCGCATTCTCCACCCCGGACGAAGGGTCCTTTCCACCGTGTACTCCGTGTGGCCGATCTCGGCCGTCATGTCCCTGCTCACCGCGGTCCTGACCGCGCTCACCGCCTTCTTCACGCCCCTGGCGGGCGAACCCGCCGCGGCGCTGGCCGTGGTCGGCCTGACCGTCGCCGTCCGCCTGCTGCTCCTGCCGCTGGGGGTGATGCAGGTGCGCGCCGAGAAGGTCCGGACGCGCCTGGCGCCCCGGATCGCCGAGATCACGGCCCGGCACCGCGACGACCCGCAGAAGATGGTGGCCGCCCAGCAGAAGCTCTACGCCGAGGCGGGCACCTCGCCGCTGGCGGGCTGCCTGCCCTCGCTGGCGCAGTTGCCCGTGGTCATCGCCCTGTACGGGGTGTTCATCGGCCAGGGCCCCGGCGGCGACGGGCTGTTGGAGCACACCCTGGCCGGGGTGGCGCTGAGCGCCACCCCGGTGGCGGCGGGCGGGCCGGGCGCCCTGGTCTTCGGCCCGCTGCTGGCCCTGCTGGCGCTGGTGGCGTGGGCCTCGCGCCGGTACCTCCCGATGCCCGCCGTCACCCCCGAGGCCGAGCGCATGGCCCGCGGCCCGATCTCGTACCTGCCGTTCATGACGGTGGTCGTCGCGGTGTTCGTGCCGCTGGCCGCGGGCCTGTACCTGCTGGCCTCGGGCGCGTGGGCGCTCGGCGAGCGGCTGCTGCTGCGCCGGGTGCTCCCCGAGCCCGCCGTCCCCGCCGCCCGCTAGGGCGTGTCCGGCGGATGCCCCCGCGCGGTTCGGCGCCTGCGCCGAATGTCGGGAGCGGCCGCGACCCGGAATGATCCGCCGAACACGCCCTGGGAACGGGGACCTGTTCGGCGGATGCCCCCGAGCGGTTCGGCGCCTGCGCCGAAGGAGCACGGGCGGCCTCCGGGCGATCTCCCACGAGATGACGAGCGCGGGTCGGCCCGGGGGCCGCGAGGCGGAATGATCCGCCGGGCAGGCCCTGGGGCCGGGGCCCGTGCTCCGAACGCCCCCTGTGCCTCCGGGGCCGGCGGGGCGCCCGGCGGGCCGCGGCGCAGCGGAGGCTCAGGAGGACACGGCCTAGAACGCGACGCTGACGCAGGCGAGGCGGTCGCCCGCGGTGCCCGCCTCGCCGTGCTCCGTCGCGGTGTGCCGCTCGTGCAGCACCAGGGAGTTGGCCTCGCCCTCGCGGAACTCCCACGGCACGGTGGCGCCGGCCGTGCCGGCTCCGGCGGAGTCGGTGGTGAAGTCCAGCCAGATCTCGTTCTCGGGGTTGGCGTAGGCCGGGTCGGTGGAGGGGGTCTCCGCGTCGGCGGCCGGGTCCTGCTCGTTCTGGTAGTGCGGCCCGGCGTCCTCGGGCTTCTCCCCGCACGGCCGGGTGTGCACGTGCGCGCCGAAGTCGCGGTCGGCCTCCAGCCCGGTGCCGGTGAACTGCACGAACGTCGTGCCCTCCTGGGTGCGCACCTGGACGTCGGAGGTGGCGCCCTCGGGCACGGCGGTCTCGTCGTAGGTGATGGCGGCCCGGCTCTCCCCGGGGACCATGAAGATCCCGGCGGTCACGCTGGGGGAGGCGGTGGGCTGGACGCCTGCCGGGCTCTGCGGGGAGTCGGCCCCGCCCTCGTCCGCGCCCCCGGAGCAGCCGGTGGCGAGCAGCGCGGTCAGGGCCAGGGCCCCGGCGGTGAGCGGTGGCGTGCGCATGACGGAACTCCCGGTGGTTTCTCGACGGTCGTCCGCAAGGTTACCCAAAGCAATGGATTCATCGCTTTGAGTGCGGATTCAGGGTGTCGCGGGAGGAGGGAAATGCGTCCTGAGAGTGAAGGCCTCGGGGGAGGGGCCGTGTTCGCGCAACAGGTCGAGACGCCTCCCGGCCTCCTCGACACTCGGGATCGTACCGCTCGGAATCCACCACAGCACCAGGTGCGGGCCCTCCGACCGCTCGAACCACTCCCGCCGCCCGCGCAGCAGTTCGAGGTGGTCGGTCCGGTAGGTGAAGTCCCACAGGGTCTCCAGGTCCTCCCACACCGAGTAGTTGACCAGGTAGGAGTCCCCGAACGGGCGCAGGCCGGTCGCGTCCTCCTTGCCCTCCTCGATCAGGCGCCACACGAAGCCTGGGGCCTTCTCGGCCATCAGGTTGACCGGTTCGATCTGTGAGGTGAACCCCTCCATGGAGGGGTCGGAGAGGGGGGCCTTCAGGCGGCCGATGTTGAACTGGGCCAGCTGGTGGCCGGGGCGGGGGTCGCTCATGCGAGGTATCGCACCACGGCCCCGGCTTCTATGTCAATATTTTTTGTTTTTAGAAATGACCACACAGCACCGGCCCGCCGCCGGGTCCAGCCGGGCCCGGCCGCCGTCCTCCCCGGCCGCCTCCAGCACCCCCCGCAGCAGTTCCAGGTTCAGACCGCAGGCCAGCGGCGGGAAGTCCCGCGCCAGCGCGTGGAACGGGCAGTTGCGCAACCGCAGGCCGCTCTCCCCGGGCTCCCCGCCCGGCACCTCCTCCGGCTCGTAGCCGCGCTCGCGCAGCAGCCCCTCCAGGGACTCCGCGGCCGTCCCCCGGGCGATCCGCCGCCCCTCCTCGCGCGCGGCCGCGTGCAGCGCCTCCTCCGCGCCGTGCCGCTCCACCGCCTCCGCCAGCACCCGCGCCGCCAGCCCGTAGTCGCGCGGCGGCAGGTGCACCGACAGCTCCCGGTCGGCCCGCCGGTACAGCTTGGCCGGACGCCCCGCCCCCGGCCCCTCCCGGCCGTTCAGCCTCCGGTGCGCGGTCTCCAGCAGCCCCGCCTCGGCCAGCCGGTCCAGGTGGTGCGCGGCCAGCGTCCGCTGGATGCCGAGCGCCTGCGCGGCCTCGGCCCGGCCCACCTCGCCGCCCGACTCCACCACGAACTCGTACAGCCTGCGCCGCAGCGGGTCGGCCAGGGCCCCGGCGGCGTCGATCGAGGAGTCGTCCATGCCCCCATTGTCCGCGCCCGCCGCGGGTGCGGCGTGCGCGGAGGCGGGTGGGACACTGGACGGGCCCACCAGACCCCGTCCGAACAGGCGACATGCGAACGATCAGACGCGACGGCGAGCACGAGCTGGAGATCAAGCGCTCCCGCTTCCTCTGCGCCCTGGCCCGCGTGGCCGACGAGGAGGCCGCCCGGGAGTTCATCGCCCGGCGGCGCAGGGAGCACTGGAGCGCGACCCACAACTGCACCGCGTACATCCTCGGCGAGGACGGCGGAATCCAGCGCTCCAGCGACGACGGCGAGCCCGCCGGCACCGCGGGCGTGCCCATGCTGGAGGTGCTGCGCCACCGGGGGATGACCGACACCGTCGCCGTCGTCACCCGCTACTACGGGGGCGTCAAGCTCGGCGCGGGCGGCCTGATCCGCGCCTACGGCAACGCCGTGTCCGCCGCGATCGACGCCGTCGGGGTGCTGGAGCGCCGCCGCCTGCTCCTCGTGGACGTGTTCGCCGACTACGTGATCGGCGGGCGGCTGGAGAGCGACCTGCGCGACTCCCGCTTCCACGTCCGCGAGGTCGACTACGGGGCCCGGGTACGCGTCGAGGTGGCCCTGCCGGAGGCGGAGCTCCCAGAGTTCGAGGTCCTCCTCGCCGAGCTCACCGGCGGGAGGGCCGAGGCGGAGGTGCGCGGCAGCACCGTCGTGGATGTGGAGCCCTGAGCGGACGGCCCGGTTCACGGCGGCGTAACGACCGGTGGCCGTGTGTATCGGCACGCCGACACCCGGCTTAGGATTTGCCGTAAACGTCATCGTTCGTGGGGAGAAACCGTTCATGCGCAGCTCACGGGCGCCTGGGGCCCTCACCTGCGGCCTCGCGGTCCTGTTGCTCGCGGCGTGCAGCGGCGACCCCGACCCCGGGCCCGGGCCGTCCGGGCAGGAGAGCGAGCCCGCGCCGGTGCCCACGGCGTTCGAGGGCCAGGCCCCGCCCGGCATCGAGGGCGAGGTGCTGCGGGTCCTGCACGGTGACGGCGCCGACGTCCACGAGATCTTCGCCGACCCGCTGGGCGTGCGGATCAGCCCCGTCGGCGACGCCTTCCTGGTCAGCTCCGGGGGCGAGGACCGCCACCTGCTCCAGGACGCCGCCACCGGCGCCGACCTGTGGGAGGGCGAGGCGCGCTTCCGCGGCTTCGACGCCGACCTGGACGGCGACCCGGTGCTGCTGATGTCCGACGGGGACCGCCCCTTCGTCCTGGACGCCGGGGGCGGCGTCCTGTGGGAGCCCGCCGAGGAGGGCGACCTCTACCTGGACGGGATCGGCGTGCGCCGCCCCGCCGGGTGGTCGGCGGAGGAGCCCTACGGGGAGTACACGGTCCTGGACGCCGACGGCGGGGAGCTGTGGACCTACGAGTTCGCCGCCCCGCCGGAGGAGCCCTCCGACGAGCCCTCCGACGGCGCCGGGGAGGGCGGGTCCGCGGACGAGGACGAGGACGCGCGGGAGCCCGGGGAGGAGCCCCAGGGGCTCGGCGTGCCCGTCACCGCCTGGGACGGGGCCGTCCTGCTCGACTCCGGCCGCGGCGCCCTGCACGCCCGCTCCCTCGACCCCGACGAGCCCGGCGGGGAGCTGTGGACCCTGGACGCCGGGGCCGACGACGACCTGGGACTGGCCGACCTCGCCCCGCTGCCCGTCCCGCACGTGCTGGGCCTGTTCCCGCTGCCCGCCCCGGAGGAGGAGGACGCGTCCGGGGACGGGGAGGAGGCCGGCGAGCCCGGCGACGACGTCCTGCTGGTGCGCTGGAGCAGCGCCGAGTCCCCCTCCGTGCTCTCCGCCCACGACCCGGCCGACGGCGCTCTGCTGTGGACCATGGAGGAGCCCGGCCCCAACCCCGTCGGCGGCGCCTACGACCCGGCCGGGCCCGCGGGCGGCCTCTACGACACCGCCACCGGCACCTTCCTGCTGCCCCAGGCCAGCGGCACGGCCACCGCCGTCGCCGTCGACCTGGCCGCCGGGGAGGTGCTGTGGGGCCTGGAGGAGGAGGACGGCGCGTTCTCCCCGGCCTTCGCCCACGCCGGGTTCGTCTACGGCGCCGACCGCGGCGGGGAGTCCGACTCTCAGGTGGTGCTGGACGCCCTCGACATGGACGTGGCCGCCGACGACCTGGACGCCCACGTCGAGGCCGTCACCGAGGGCGGGCACGCCATCCTCGTCCAGGGCCGCCAGCGCTTCGTCTACGGGCCGCCCCCACAGGAGGAGCCGGAGGAGTCCGCGAGCCCCTCCGAAACCCCCGGCGACGACGCGAGCTGACGGTGTGGTTCGTGGTGGGAATTCCGCATTGACGGGTTTCCCGGGGGCTGGTAGACAATTGCCTGTCCTCTGCTCGGCCCATGCCCCGTGCCGACCCCCCGCCCCCGGCCCCTTCTCGGTGCCCGCCCGCACGCGCCACCCCGTCAGAGGGAGAGCAGCATCGTGGCCCCCTCCACCGAACCCACCGCGCCCCCCGGGCGCCCCGCCCGCCAGGGCCGCGCGGCCCGCCTGTTCGGTTCCCTCCGGAACCGGGCCCGCGCCCACGCCTCCGGACTGACGGTCGTCCTCCTCACCGCCGCCCTGGTCAGCACCGTCCTGGGCACCGGGGCCCTCGGACGCGCCGACGAGATGTCCGACGGCGCCGTGTGGCTGTGGACCAGCCCCCTCGGCGAGGCCGCCCGCGTCAACGGCAACAGCGGCGAGGTCGACCTGGTCGCGGGCCTGCCCGAGTCGGCGGGCACCGATATCCGTGTCGTCCAGAACGACGACTACCTGCTCCTCTACGACCCCGTCACCGGCAAGGTCACCTCGGTGGACCTGCGCCGGATGGGCTTCTCCGGCGTCCTCGAACTGGGCTCCGGAGACTTCGACCTGGTGCTCGGCGAGGACGCGGCCGCGGTGATCGACCGGGCCTCCGGCGAGGTGAAGGCGGTCGACCCCGCCACCCTCCAGCCCACGGGGGAGACGCTGAAGATCCCGGCACCGCTGGTCGGCGGGGCCTTCGACGACGAGGGGACGCTCTGGCTGGGGGTGCCCTCCCAGGGCACCGTCGTGGGCGTGGAGATCCCCGAGGACGAGGCGGTCATCGAGCGGACCGCCGCCGTCGCCGAACCCGGCGCCGACCTCGCCCTCACGGTCCTGGACGAGGGGGCGCTCGCGGTCGACCGGACCGGGGACCGCCTCGTCACCCTGGACGCGGGCGGCGAGACGGAGGCCGTCGACTCCCCGGTGCCGCTGGAGGACGCCGAACTGCCCGCGCGGACCCGGGGCGACCTGGTCGCCGTGTCCCTGCCCGGCGCCGGAGAGGTCCTCACGGTGACCGACCCGCACGGCGCGGCCGGGATCGCGCACTTCCCGGTCGGCGAGGACGCCGGCGCCGCCGTCGCCTACGAGGGGCGCGTCTACGTGCCGTTCGCCGGCGAGGGCACGGTGCGGGTCTTCGACGCCGAGGGCGGAGAACTCAACCCGGTCACCCTGCCCGAGGCCGAGGGGCCGCTGGAGCTGGAGGTCCGGGAGGGGCGCCTGTTCATCAACTCGCCCCGCACCGGGACCGCCGCGGTGGTCGACCCCGACGGTACGGCCACCATCGTCGACAAGTCCGACCCGCCGCCTGGCCCCGGCGACGAGGAGGACGGCGCCCCGGCGCCCGGATCCCCCGACGCCGGCGACACCGGCGAGCCCGACGACCAGCCCGGCACGGACCCCGGCACCGGCCAGGCCGCCGACGAGCCCGGCGACGACGGACCGGCGGACCTGCCGGACCTCCCCGGCCCCGGCGACGAGTCCGGCGACGGCCAGGGCGGCCGCGGCGAGGGCGACGGCGCGGGCGAGGGGGACGGCCCCGGAGAGCCGCTTCCGCCCGTCCCGAGCTCCGACCCGAGTCCGGACCCCAGTCCCGACCCCGAGGAGCCGGAGGAGCCCGAGGGCGCGCCGCCCGGTGCCCCCACCCCGGTGACCGCCACCGCAGGGGACGGCTCCGTCTCCCTGAGCTGGCCGGAGGCCTACTCCCCGGACGCGCCGGTGGAGGAGTACCTGATCACCTGGGACGACGGTGAGCTGACCGTCGGCGGCGACGAGCTCTCCGCCGACATCTCCGGCCTGGTCAACGGCACCACCTACCGGTTCCGGGTCCGGGCCACCAACGCCAACGGGCCCGGCCCGGCGGCGCAGAGCACCGAGGTCACCCCCGGCGAGCGGGCACCGGGCGCCCCCGGCTCCGTGACGGCCACGGCCACCGGGGGCGGGAGCGCCACGGTCTCCTGGGAGGCGGTGGACGGGGCGCACGACTACCTGCTGACCATCGACGCGGCTTCGGGCGCGGACCCGGCCGACCGCACCTCCACCGGGACGTCCGCGGACGTCTCCGGGCTGACGCCGGGTGGGACCTACACCTTCACCGTCACCGCGCGGACCGAGGGCGGGGTGAGCGGCGGCTCGACGAGCAGCGAGCCGCTCACCATGCCCAAGCCGGAGTTGGGCGCTCCCGCGAGCGTCAGCCACACCGTCTCGGGCGGCAACGTGACCGTCACCTGGACCGCGGTGGAGGGCGCGGCGCGGTACACGATTACACCGCGCGGCGACGGCGGGATCCAGCCGGTGACGGTGGCCGGGTCCTCCGCCGGGGGCGGATCGGTGTCCCACACCATGGCCCGCGGGTCGACCGGGCGCTGCTACGGGTTCACCGTGGTCGCGGTGGCGGAGGACGGCACGGTCGCGCAGTCCTCGACCAGCGGTCCCTCCAGATGCGAAAGGGAGTTCCGGTGATGCGTCGTCGAACGAGGACCCGCGCCTCCTGGGCCGGGGTCCTGGCGGCCGCCGTCGCGGCGGTGCTGCTGTCCCCGACCTCGGCCGTACAGGCGGCCGACCCGGTCGCCATCTGCAACTCGCAGAGCGCGGAGGGGGCGTTGACGTACACACAGAACGCCGCCGGATGGCCCAGGTCCATTCCCGGCGGTGGCGGGACGATGTACCTCTTCTACGAGGGCAATCTCGGCCAGAACTGCGCAGTGACCGTCGGCTCCGGCGCCGTGGACATCGGCCTGCGCGTCTCGGGCGGCGGCGGGGCGCAGTGGAGCACCGGGAACGGGGTCACCGGCCCGGTGTACGTGCGGGCCAGGGGCGTCTGCGTCGACGTCACCGGCTCCTCCGGCGGCCGGTCCCACACCGTCTGGGGCACCAACTGCGGCAGCTGACCCTCAGCCCGCGCCGCGCTCGGTGCAGACCTCCTCGGAGTGGGCGATGGTGTCCGCGCCCAGGACGGCGATGACGATGAAGCAGTACTCCGTCTCCGGGTCGAGCCCCTCCACCCGGGCCTCGGCCGTGCCCGCCGCCGCGTCGGCGAGCGAGGCGGGGGTGTCGCCCGCGGGGCCGCCCACGACGTGATGGGGGGCGGACTCCGCGCCGGGGGCCGCCGTCCAGGTCAGCACCACGGCCTCGCCGGAGTCCTCCAGGGCCACGTCCGCGGGCGCCGACTCCGGGTCGATGGCGGCGCCGGGGACCTCCGACGCCTCCGGCAGCTCGGCCCCCGGAGGGGGCGCCTCCTCGCGGGACATGAGGCCCACCGCGCCCAGCACCGCCGCCACCGGGCCCGGGTTGAGGAAGGTCGCCACGCCCAGGACGATGACGAGGACGGACGCCGCCGCGACCACGATCCGGAGCGTGCCCCAGCGCGGTGCGCCCTCGTCCGGCTCCGGTCGCGGGCCGGCGCCGGGGGTACCCGGCTCCAGCAGGCCGTGCCAGGGGTCGCTCGGGGCGCCGCCCGGGGGCCGCCCGCCGGGCGGCGGCGCCGCTTGCCGGGCGACGACGGGGGGCGTCGACGGGGTCCGGTCGACGATGCCGTGCCAGGGGTCCCGGGGCACGGGGTCCGTCTTCGCCGGGAGGGGCGCCGCGGCGGTCGGCTCCACGGCGCCGCCCCGGGTCTCGGAGGGCGTGCCCGGGACCGGTGACCGGGGGGTGGGCGACACAGGAGCGGTCGTCGGCCTCGCGGGGGCAGGGGGCTCCGCCGGAGGGGGAGCGGGGTCGGTGCGCGGCCCGGACCCGACCGTCGGCTCCGCCGCAGCCGGGGACGCCTCCCCGGGCGCCTCCACCACAGGCGGCGCCCCCGGCTCTTCCCCGGCGGGCGCCGCAGGCATCGCGGGCGCGGCGTCTGAGACCGCCGTTTCCGCCGTGGGCACCTCTTGCTCCACGGACGCCACAGGGGCCGCAGGGGCCATGTGCGTCGCGGTCGCAGGGGTCACGTGTGTCTCAGGGGGCACAGGCGCGCCGGGGACTGCGGCCGCTTCTGCGGGCGGCGCTTCCGTCGCGGGTGTCGCAGGTGTCACGGGCGCGGCGTCTGAGGCCGCCGCCTCCGCCGTGGGCACCTCCCGCTCCACGGACGCCACAGGGGCCTCGGGCGCCGCAGGGGTCACGGGCGTCGCAGGTGGGGCTTCGGGGACGGGCGGTGCGGGCGGAGTCGGCACCGCGCCCGGGGTGGCGGCTCGGAGGGCGGCGGCGAAGGCGGCCGCGTCGGGGTGGCGCAGGGCGGGGTCCTTGGCCAGGCCGCGCGACAGCACCGACCACCACGCGTCGGGCAGGTCCGCGCGCGGAGGCGGCAACACCTCGGTGAGCACCCGCTCCCGGAGCGAGAACAGGTCCGCGGGGCCGTCGGCGAACGGCGGGCGCCCGGCCAGCAGCGTCCACAGCGTGGCGGCCAGCCGGTACACGTCGGAGGCCGGGGTCGCCGCCCGGCCGTCCACCGCCTCCGGCGGGGTGTGGGGCAGGGCGGCGGCGTCCGGCGCGGGCCCGGGTGTCCCCAGCGGCAGCACCCGGTCCAGGCCGGTGAGCGCGACCTCCCCGCCGCCGAGCAGGACGTGCGAGGGCTCCACGGCGTGGTGCGCCAGCCCGGCCGCGTGCAGCGCCTCCAGCGCCCCGGCCACGACCGACCCGACCCGGGCGACCTCCGGCAGGGGGAGCGGGTGGCGGCGGTCCAGCACCCCCGCGTAGTCGCCGTCCCCGTACAGGGGCATGGCGACGAAGGGCCGCCCCGACCGCGTGCTCCCGGCGGCCAGCACCCGCACCGCCCCGGGCACGTCCTCCGGCACCCGCGCCCGCTCCGGCGCGGCGCCGGCCATGCGCGCCACCTTGAGGACGACCGGGTCGCCGCCGCCGTCCGGGACGGCCCGGTAGACGGTGGCGGCCGCACCCCGGTGCAGCACCTCCAGAGAGTGGAACCCCTCCACGAGGCTGCCGCCGGACGTCATCCGGTCCATCGCCCGTACCTCCTCACGACCGGTCCATCCACGAAGCCCCCCACCGCGGCGGCGCTCACCGGGCCCGCCAGAACAGCGGCCGGGGGTCGAACCACCACAGCGCCCGCCGCGCCCGGCCGCGGGTCCGGCGCAGCCCGGACGAGTACCGCCGCACTGCTGCGGCGGCGTCGGCCGCCGCCTCCCGGCTCACCCGGGCGTTCTCGGCGAACCCGATCCAGTTCACCGCCCGGCCCAGCCGGTCCAGCCCGATGCCCGCCCCCGCGGGGAGCAGGCCGTCGACCGCGGCGAGGGTCTCGCCCACCGTCCGTCCGGCCGGGAGCGGCGCCCCGCACTGGCGCAGCGTGTCCCGCAGCTCCCACCAGGCGCCCAGCACCCGGCGCTCGGGGGACCCGGTCCGCAGCCGCAGCCACCTCCGGGCCAGCCGCGCCGCCGGGACCGCCACCGCCGCCGCGAGCAGCGCGGTGCCCGCGAACAGCGCGGGCCGGGTCCACGCGTCCTCGCGCTCCGGCGGCCGCTCCTGCGACCCCTGGGCCCCGCCGCCCTGCGCCCCCTGGCTCTCCGCCTCCGGGCCGTCCTCGTCGCCGGCCGTGCCGGCGGACGTCTCCTCGGGGGCCTCCTCGCCCTCCTCGCCGGGGGTCACGGAGAAGGGCACCCAGCCGAAGCCCTCGAAGTACACCTCGCCCCACGCGACGGCGTCGCCGGTGCGCACCGTGTGCGCGCCGTCTTCGGCGCCGTCCCCCGGGCCGAAGCCGACGACGACCCGGCTCGGCAGCCCGGCGGCCCTGGCCAGCAGGGCGAAGGCGCTGGCGAACTGCTCGGAGGTCCCCCCGCCGCCCTGCTCCCCGGGCGGCGCCAGCACCCGCGCGACGTGGGCGTACCCGTGGCCGCCCGGGGACTCTGCGGAGAAGTGGTGCGACTCGCGCAGGTACTCGGCGATGAGCCGGGCCCGCTCGTAGGGCGGCCCCTGGCCGGAGACCGCGGCGACCACGTCGTTCAGGACCGGGGGAGCCCCCGGGGGCAGCTCCCGGTACCGGTCGAACTCCGGGCCCGCCGGGACGTGCGCCGTCTCCAGCTCCGCGGGCCGCCAGTCGCCCACGTCCCCGGTGACCGTGTACTCCGTGCCCGCGACCGGGCCCTCCCGGAGCACCACCACCCCCGACCGGGCGTCGTGGCCCACGGAGGGCAGGTCGATCGTGCGCGGGGCCCCGACGACCGGGACCCACCCGCCGGGCAGCTCCTCGCCCACGGCCACCTCCGCACTGCCGCGGACGGCGTGCGGCGGCGCGGGCACCGGCGCGGGGAGCACCTCTCCGGCGGCCCGGTAGCCCCCCTCCGGCAGCCACGTCGTGCCGGTGAAGTCCGCCAGGGCGACCCAGCGCAGTTCGACGGGCTCCTCGGACCGCACCGTCAGCAGCGGGACGTCCGGGGCGGCGGCCCACTCGGAGAGGTGGCCGAGCGGGTTCAGGGCGGCCTCGGGGGCCAGCGGCGGGGTGAGGGCCTCGCGCGGGTCGCGCGGCCGGGCCTCCCAGTCCGCGAGGAGCACCGGGCCGCCGAACACCGTGACGGCGGCCGCCAGGACGGTGACGAGCACCGTCGTCAGGAACCGGCCGGCCCGCCCGCCCGGCGCCGCTCCCTCCGGGGTGCCGTCCTCGACCACCAGGTCGGCGGCCGTCGGACCGTCCGCCCCCGGCGGCGGGCGTTCGGCGGAGACCGCGGACATCAGCAGCACCGCGGCCACCGCCACGAGCCCGATCGAGGGGAACCCGGGCGGGGCCACCGGCCCGTTGAGCACCACCGCTCCCACCAGCCACAGCAGCCCCGGCAGGATCGCCAGCGCGGGCCGTCGCCCGTGCCAGAGCAGCACCGAGCCGACCCCGGCGAGCCAGGTGGCCAGCAGCGGAGCCGTGAGCGTGTCCACGCTGAGCGGCGTGGGCGCGGCACTGGTCAGGATCCGGGCGCCGGAGTGGACCAGCGCCTCGACCGTGGAGTCGACCACGCCCGTCCCCTGGCCCGGGAGCAGGACGGCGCAGACGACGACCGCCGCCAGCGGCAGCGGGAGCCCGGCCGGGACCACCAGGGACGGGCGCAGCCGGGCCCGGGCCGCCAGCGTCACCAGCACGGCGAGCAGCGCGCACGCCGGCAGCACCACCTGCACCGGCAGGGGTGTCGCGTACCCGGGGGCGAGCGCCACGCCTCCGGCGGAGGAGGCCAGGACCAGGCCCGCGGCCGCCAGGAGCGTCCGCGGGACCGCGCGCCCCCCGCCGGTCCCGCCGGGGGAGGCGTCCGCGCGCTCGCGCGTCAGCGTGACCATGGGGCTCCGTTCCAGCGTTCCGCGAAACCGCGCGCGTCCCCGGCGCAGAGCAGCGTCACCGACGGCGGCGCCGCCGGCCGCTCCGCCGCTCCGAGGGAGATCGCGACCAGGGAGGAGTAGTGGTGCTCCAGCCGGCCGAACGACCGCAGGTCGGCGGTGCCGAGCGCGCCCCCCACCAGGATCGCGGTGTCCCCGGCCGGCCGGGACCGGGCCAGGCGCAGGGCGCCCTCCAGGTCGGCGTCCGGGGAGGGGACCGCCTCGGCGAGCAGGTCGAGCATCGGCGGCAGCCCGCCGGCGGAGTCGCGCCCCCGGCCGCTCACCAGCCACAGCTCGCAGTGCATGGACGCGCCCACCCCCGTCCCCACCAGGGAGGCGGCCACGCTCGCCACCTCGTCGAGCGCGTCCTCGCCGCCCGGGGCGGGCCGGTCGTCGACGATGACGTGCAGCCGCGGCTGGGAGACGTCGATGTACTCCCGCACCACGAGCCGGTCCAGCCGGGCCGAGCTGCGCCAGTGGACGTGCCGCAGGTCGTCCCCGGGGACGTGGTCGCGCAGGGTGTGGAAGGTCAGGGCCCCGGAGGGCGCCCCGTCGGCCTCGCCGTCGGGGTCGGCGCGCCGGCCCACCGGCACCGAGCCGAGCGGCTCCCACCGGGGGTGGACCCAGACCAGGTCCGTGTCCCCGTGGTCGCGGTACGCCGCGGCCAGCCCCAGCGGGTCCGAGCGGCCCGCGCGCAGCGGGCCCAGCCGGACGAGGCCGCGGCGGCCGGGCCGGAACCGGTAGTGGACCTCGGCGGCGGCCCGCCCCGCCAGCCGCTGCGGCCGCACCGGCCGCTCGCCCCGGTGGCCGCCCACGCGGTCGGCGGCGCGGACGGCCCGCCGCCCGGCGTTGCGCAGGGAGAGCCGCACGTCCACGGCGGCGCCGGGGGACGTGCGGACCGCGGAGGGGGAGCGCTCGACGGCCACGGCCGCCGGCCGCCCCACCGCCACCACGGCCAGGACGACCGCCGCCACGGCCACGCCGCCGAGCAGGGCCAGTTCCTGGTACTCGGACAGGACGCCGAGCACGAGCAGCAGGACACCGGTCCCGGCGACGGCCAGGCCCCGTGCTGTCGGCATCAGCCGGCCGCCGGGCCCGCGGGACGGCCGGGCGTGGGCGCGGGGGTGTCGCGGAGGATCTCCTCCAGCACGTCGGCGCCGCCCCGGCCGCCGATCGACGCCTCCGGGGAGGGGACCAGCCGGTGCGCCCAGACCGGGCGGGCCAGGTACTTGACGTCCTCGGGCTCCACGTAGGGGCGCCCGGAGGCGAGCGCGAACATCTTCGCCGTCCGCGCCATCGCCACCGTGGACCGGGTGGACAGGCCCACGCTCAGCTCCGCGCGGTCGCGGGTGGCGTGGGCGACGCGCAGGATGTACTCGTAGATCGAGTCGTGGACGAACACCCGCCGCGCGTCCCCGCGCAGCAGCTCCGCCTCCTCCGCGCTCAGGACGGGCTTCAGGTCGTCCGGGGAGGTCAGCGTCTCCCCGCGCATGATGGCGATCTCCGCGGCCGGGTCGGCGTAGCCCAGGGAGAGGCGCATGAGGAAGCGGTCCAGCTGGGCCTCGGGCAGCCGGTAGGTGCCCGACATCTCCACGGGGTTCTGGGTGGCCACGACCAGGAACGGGGAGGGCACCGCGTACCGCTCGCCGTCCACCGTGACCGCCTGCTCCTCCATGACCTCCAGCAGGGCCGACTGCGTCTTGGGCGAGGCCCGGTTGATCTCGTCGGCGACGACGACGTTGGCGAAGACCGGGCCGGGCCGGAACTCGAACTCCCGGGTGGCCTGGTTGAAGATCGTCACCCCGGTGACGTCGGAGGGCAGCAGGTCGGGGGTGAACTGGACGCGGCGCCAGTCGCCGCCCGCGACGGCGGCGACGGCGCGGGCCAGCGTGGTCTTGCCGGTGCCGGGCACGTCCTCCAGCAGGACGTGCCCCTGGCACAGCATGGCGACCAGGGCCAGGCGCACGACCTCGGACTTGCCCAGCAGGGCGGTCTCGACCGAGGCGGCGACACCGTCGAACAGGTCGGCGCGGATGACCGCGTCGTCCATGGTCAGCGGGAGGGCGGGGGCCGTGGCGGCGTGCGTGTTCACAGTGCGGTTTCCGGGGTGGTGAGGGAGGGAGGCGGAGGTGTCGGCCCCGGCGCGGGCGCGCCGGGGCCGGATTCAGGCGTGCAGCGGTGTGGCCCCCTTGCCCTTGCCCCTCAGCGCCGGACCCGACATGCCGTACGACTGTCCCGACCCCGCGCCCTCGAAGGCGCTCGCCAGCATTCCGAGCAGGCTGGTGGCGCCGCCGAGGGCGGCCCCGGCCGCGCCCAGCACGGTGGCCCCGGCGCTCATGGCCATACCCGCCATGGCGGGCAGGGCGCTCGCTCCGAGCTTGAGGGCGCCCAGGCCGAAGCCGAGCGCGCCGCTGCCGATGCCCTTCGCCAGGCCGCCCCAGCCGCCGCGGGCGGCGAGCCAGCTCGCCCCCCGGCTGCCGAGGAAGCTCAGGGCGCGGCCGCCGGCGGCCCGCAGGGCGGTGCCGCCCGCGGCGGCGAGGAGGGGTACGAAGAAGGCCATGGCGGATCGTCCTTTGTGATCGGGTGCGGTTGCGGGGAGCGGGGGCGGGGGGTCACACCTGCATGGAGTCCGGTCCGTCGCCGTCCGGGGTGATCCGCACGGCGCCGATGTAGGAGGAGCGGTAGTACTGCGAGTCCAGGGGGACCTCTTCGATGGGTTTGCGGGAGTTCGCCGCATGGACCATCATGCCCCCGCCGGCGTAGATGCCGACATGGGAGGGGCTGGCCGCGCCCGGGTTGGTGTGGAAGAAGAGCAGGTCGCCGGGCTGGAGGACGGAGACGTCCAGGCTGCCCTCCTGGACGCGCTCGGCCGTCCCTCCCCGGTAGTCCGGATGGTCCGGGTCCCACTGGGTGGTCGTCACCCAGGGGATCTGCACCCCGGCCGCCCGCCACGCCCCCTGGGTGAGCCCGGAGCAGTCGAAGGAGTCGGGACCCCGGCCGCCCCAGACGTAGGGTTTGCCGAGCTGGGCCCGGGCGAACTCCACCGCCCTCCGGTGCGCCTCGCCGACGTCCCCGAGGAACGCCGCCTGCGTGGCGCCGCCCCCGCCCTCGCACTCCCGGTCGGAGGAGCCCGAGGACGCCTGGACGATGTTCAGGGAGGGGGAGGTCGGGGCGATCCCCGAGTTCCGGTAGTACTCGGCGACCTCGAAGACCTGGTCGACGTACCACTTGGCGGGGTTGTGCCGGAAAACCGTGCACTGCATGGGGGTCAGGTCGCTCCGCCCGCAGACGGAGGACGAGCCCTTCTGCTCGGCCTGGCGGGCGTAGTAGGCGATGCGGAAGGCCCCGGAGGTGATGTTGTCCGCCGGGTCCCAGACGTTGACCCTCTGGTCGGCGTTCCCATCGATGCCGAAGTACCGGGGGTTCGCGGGCATTGTGCCGACCTTGTGGTCGTAGGGCACGCGCGCCGAGACCGGTTCATCGGGCTTGCCACCCCAGGCGTTGCTCGCGTTACCGAGCCGGCCGCCGACCTGCCCGGTCACCGGGTCCTGGACACCGAACTGCACGATCCCCGCGGCCCCGTAGGGGTTGCGTTGGCCCCAGCACAGCCCTGAGTGCCACTGGGGGTCGGTAGAGACATAGTTGCCGTTCTGGGTCTCGATGGCCCCGATGGCCGCCATCAGCTCCCAGGGGAGGTCGTACGCCTCTGCCGCGCTCCGGTGTATGCGCAGAATGTCGGCGGGGACGTCGACGCGGACGGTCTTGGTCGAGGAGCCCGGCTCCCCGTGCGCGCTGATGGTGATGGTCGTCGGCGTCGACGGGGCGGGACGGTAGCAGTCGGTCGAAGCGGAAGCCTGGATCACACCACCCGGTGTGGCCGCTGCGCCGAAGTCGCCCGCAGCGGTGCTCGTCGCCCCTGTGGGGCCGCACATCGTGGCGGCGTAGGCGATGCCCCCCATGACGGCGAGCGCGGTGACGCCCCCGCCCACCCGGGCGGCCCCGCCGCCCTGCGGCAGGGCGGCCGACCCCCGGTCGCCGTCGCGTCCGCCCGCGGGCAGGACGAGGGTGACCAGCCGGGACCACAGCGCCTTCGCCCGTGTACGCGCCCGGGTGCTCACCCGGTCTCCGCGATGTCCCCGACGGCGGCTCCCTGGAAGGCGTACACGGCCCAGCCCCCTTCCTCGGGGACCATGGTGACCGCGTACGACACGGGCTCGTTCCCCCCGTCGTCCCCGGTGTCGGTCATGAACCGCGCCTCCACTTCGAAGATCACCGATCCCTCCCCGATGTTGCGAATGCCGGTGACCACCGCGTCCGACCGCAGCGCCTGGGGGTTCCCCCGGGGGACGGCGCTGGTGGGGGCGCCCATGACGAGGGCCTCCACGGCTCCGAAGAACTCCTCGGACACCAGGGGCGAGAGCCGGGCGAGGCGCTCCTCGTCGGTCTCCTCGGGGCGGACCTCGGTGTAGGCGGCGACGAAGCTCCGAGCGCTCTCGGCGCCGGCGCGGAGCTCGTCCTCGGAGTGGGGCATGAGCGCCAGGACGTCGTCCACGGGCTCGCCGGGGGCCTGCGTCGCCGGGGCCTCCGCTCCGGGTCCGGGGTCGGGCTCCTCCGCGTCGGAACCGCCCGAGAGCTGCCGGAACAGCAGGACGAGGGCGACGACCAGGGCCGCGATGATCGCGATCACGATCGTTTTCTCGCGTGAACCGCTGGTGAAGTCGCTCATGCTGGACCCGCCGTTCCGCTCCTGGACATCCGGTACATCCATACAGAGGGCGTTCCGGTACGGCAATGGATTACGGCGTCCGGATATGGTGACGCAGCGTGAACGAGGATAACTTTTAGATAAACCCTTGAGTGTTCCATTGTTCGCGGGCAAGAAGTCCCGAATGGGTCTCCTGGCGAAAGGTTGTGGTCGACCAAGCGCGATCACGGTTCGGAGTTTCCGAATTCCGCATGGTGACCGAGAAAAGGTCCCTCTTTTTCGCATTTTCAACGGAGAGTCCATGCGGTCCATTGCTCAAAGTGACGAATGTGATACTGGTCACTTGAGGGGTTTTATGCCTTTGCGGTATATATGGCCTGCTGTTCGACCCCCGCCCCGGCCCAGCGGCATCACCGTCCGTTATCTCCTGTCCGCGGACGCCGATTTTCGGACGTCGCGAATGGCGAGGCTCCGAGTGACGGGACGTTCTCCGAACCCCGTCGGACCCGTCGTCCCTTCCGGCGGAACGGACCGAGCGACCCGGGGAGGACCAGATGAGGAGGCGACCCATCGACGCCGATGACGTGCGCGGCGCCTCCACCGCGTCCTCCGGGAGCGGTCTCGGGGAGGCCGTGGTCCTGGGCTGCCACGGAGGAGCGGGCGCGACCACCCTGGCCGCACTGCTCGGCACCCCCTGGGACCTCGGCGCCTACACGCCCGACCGCGACCTGATCTCCGTCTTCGGCCGCCCCCTGGTCCTCGTCACCCGGGACGGCATCACCGCGACGACGCGGCTCGCGGAGGTCGTCAACGTCCTGGAGCACAACGGGCTGCGCCCCGCCGCCCTGGTGGTCGTGGCCGACGGCTCCGGCCCTGAACCCCCCGAGTCCTCGGCGCGGTTGCGCCTGGTGGGCGAGCGCACCGGGCCCCCGATCCGCTTCCCCTTCGTCCCGGGCCTGCGCTACGTCGACGCGGCCGAGGCGGCGAGGGTGAAGCTGCCGGGCAAGGCGTCCCGGGCCCTGGCCCGGATCACGGCGGCGGCCGGGGTCCGGACCCCCCACCCCGCAGGCTGACGAGAACGGATGAGCATGGACGGATACCTCCAGGTCGCGGCCGACCTGACCAACCACCTGGCCATGGTCCCCATGGACTTCGGGTGGACCACCGACCCCAAACTGCCCGACTTCGACGAGGGCGACGACCCGATCGGCACCGCCATCAACTGGGGCCAGGGCATCATCGTCGTCATCGGCATCATCGGCGTGCTCTTCGCCGCCGGGAAGATGGCCATCGGCAAGTTCGGCCGCTCCGACCTGGCCGCCGACGGTGTCGGCGGCCTCGTCTGGACCATCATGGGCATCTCCCTGATGCTCGTCGCCGTGCCCGTGATCCGGGCCGTCGCCAACGTGGGCGGCGGTTGATGGCGGGTGCGCTCGCCGTCCTCGCGGACGCCGCCCACCTGGCCGCCTCCCTCCCCCTCGAAGTGACCTGGGACCCCGAACCCCGGATGCCGGCCTGGTCGCAGAACGGCGAGCAGAACCCCTCGGGGAACCCCATCGGGAGACTGCTCAACTTCGCCCAGGGGGTCGTCGTCGTGGTCGGGGTCATCGGGCTGCTGTACTCCGCGGGGAAGATGGCCGCCGGCAGGCTGGGCCGCTCCGAGATGGCCGCCGAGGGCGTCAGCGGCGCCCTGTGGACCATCATGGGCGTCTCGCTGATGCTCGTCGCCGTCCCCATCGTGACCACGCTGCTCGGGGTGTGAACCGCACTGTCATGACGACGGGAAAGACGTGATGACGTACTCCGCGTACCGGTTCTCGGACCGGGCGGCCTCCGACGCCGCCACGGGCATCGACTCCGCCGCGGCCCTGGTGCAGTTCGAGCGCGCGGGCAACGAGCTGCTGGGCTACGTCGTCGGCCTCGGCGCGGTCGTCGGGGTCCTCGCGCTGATCATCATCGGCGGGCGGATGATCCACGCCAACTTCACCGGCGACCCCTGGATCGCCGCGCGCGGCATGGCCGAGCTCCCCTGGGTCATCCTCGGGATCATCCTGCTCATCGCCGCGGGCTCCCTGGCCGCGGTGCTCCTCCAGGGGTCACGGCACGACACCGAGGAGGACCTGGGGAACCTCGTCGAGCGCGTCGTCCAGGAGCAGGCCGCCAGGGAGCAGGAGAGCTCCTGCGAGGGCGGGCTCAGGGACCCCGATACGAGCACGTACGTCTGCCCCGACTCCGACCGGTGGACCGAGCTCTCGCACACCCTCCCCCTGACCGGCGCCGACGACGTGCGGTGCACCTACGACGGGGCCGCGGACTGCTACGAGTACTGCTTCGTCACGGGCTTCGCGGACGTGCACAACAACTTCGAGCACTCCCCCTGCACCCCCCGGGGGGACGATCGCGACCTCATGGGGAGGTCCGACTGGGTCTGGGCGACCTACCACTGCGCCAACCTCCCGTCGAGCCTGCTGAACGAGACCGCGAAGTCGTGCAAGGACGCCATCGACGACTTCGACGAGGTCCCGCGCAAGTACCAGCTGGCCGCCGGCCGGGGGGAGGGCGCCGTCAAGCGCTACTACATCTGCACGCAGTACCCGGCCTGGGTGGAGGCCAACCGGGAGGTGGGCGACTTCCCGCAGGACTACTGCCCGGACTGACGGACGAATGAGGGCCGGCGCGACCGGGAGGGACCGGGGCGGCTGGAGGAGAGGGGGCGAGGCGAATGAACATGGACGAATGGGTCGGTGAGAGCCTTCAGGGCGTCACCGAGCGGATGTTCGACCTGCTGATCCTCGGCGGGAGCAGGCCGCCCATCGGCGCCGACGCGAACGGACCGCCCACGGGCGGCCTGCTCGTCGTCGACGAGGGCGTGCTCCACATCCAGAACATCTTCAACCCCCTGGTGCTCTTCCTGGCGACCCTGGGCATCCTGCTGGCGGCGGTCCGGCTGCTCTGGACCCGCCGCCTTGACCCGATGATGGACCTGGTCCGCGGCCTGCTGTCGGTGATCATCACGACCTTCGCCGGGCTCTTCCTCGTCTACGTCCTGATGGCCTTCGGCAGCGCGCTGACCCAGATGATCATCGACGCGCCGACCTACCAGGGGCAGCGGCCGCACCTGAACAACAGCGAGGGGCCGATCAACCTCCTCTCGTCGGCACGGGAGGTCTACCCCAGCATCATGCGGGTGGGCGCCGACGAGGACGCCCTGGGGTTCGACAACGACGCCGCGCGCCAGGCGTTCACCAACCTCGTCTCCCTCGCCGTGATCCTCGGGCTCATCGCGCAGATGGTCATCCTGTCCGTGCTGAACGCGATCGTCTACCTCCTGGCCTGCCTGCTGCCGCTGGCGGCGGCCAGCACGATGGTGCCCGGCCTGCGGATCTTCCCCAAGGTCATCGGCTGGCTGTTCGCCTGCATCCTGTACAAGCCGCTGCTGCTGATGATCTACCTGGTCGGGCTGGTCCTCCTCGGCACCACCGGCGACGACACCAGCAACGGGCTGTCCACGTACCTGGTGGGCGCCGGCGTGATGCTCCTGGCCACCGGCTCCCTCCCCGTGCTGATGCGCCTGATGGGCTCGGCCGGGGTCTGGATGGTCGCCCTCACCGCGGGGGGCATCGGTTCCATCACCGGCGGCGGCGGTGGGAGCGGAGGCGGGGGCGGTGGCAGCGGCGCCTCGGAGGGCGGCGGCTCCTCCGCCGGGGTCGGCGGGGGCACCGACGGCTCCCCGGCCTCGTACTCCGGAGGGTCCGGCGGCCTCCAGGCGGCCGCCGCCGGGGCCAACGAGCGTGCCTCCGGGGTGGCCCGCAACCTCGACGGGGGGAGCGGGGGCGGGGTGCAGCAGGCCGGCGACTCCGGCCCGGCGACCGGTGCCGCGGACCGGGGCGCCCTGGGGACCCTGGGCGGCCAGGGCGGTACCGGGGCCGGAACGGCCGCGACGGCCGGACTCGCCGCGGCCGGGGCCCCCGAGGCCGGGGGCGCCCTCGACGGGACCGGCGACGCCGGGCTCCCCGAGGGGACCGGCGGCGACCCGACGGCGCAGGCCGGCGCGGACTCGGCCCTCCCGGGCGGTTCGGGATCGGCGGCCCCGGGCGCGTCGGAGTCGGTCGGCTCGACGACCTCGGCCTCCGAGGCGTCCTACGTCTCCGCCTCGGGAGCGGTCGAGGGCGGCGGGGGCGGCGGGGCCGACCCCGGCGCTCCGGGCGCCTCCTACGCGGGGGGCGGCGACTCGTACGGGGGGAGCGTCTCGGAGGGCGCGTCCCTGGACACGGGGGGCTCGGTGTCGACCGCCGGCCCCGGGGGAGCGGCGGGCGCGGACGCGCCCACCGGAGCCGACGGAAGGATGGTCTAGGTGGTCCGCACGTACGGGGGGTGGCGCAAGCGCCGCAGCATCGGGCTCTTCGGGCTCGGCCTCACCGCCACCCTCGTCCTCTTCGCGGGGCTCATCCTGCTGATGCTGGCCGGGCTGTTCGCCCCCGGGCTGGCCCTGTACCTGCTGCCGGTCATGGCGGTGGCGTTCGTGCTGGCCGCGGTGCCGGTGCAGGGCGAGTCCCTGCTGAGCTTCCTGCTCACCCGGCTGCGCTGGTGGTGGGCCAAGGCGCTCGGTCACACCCGCTACCGGGCGGGCGTCATGGTCGAGCACCCGCGCGCCTTCCAGCTGCCCGGCGTGCTGGCCCCCGTCACCCTGCTCTCCTGCGAGGACGGCCGGGGCGGCCGGTTCGGGCTGGCCTGGAACCGGCGCCTGGGCCACATGACCGCGACGGTCCTGGTGTCGTCCAACTCGGTGTGGCTCGCCGAGCCCTCCGACGTCGACACCTGGGTGGCGGGCTGGCACCAGTGGCTGGCCTCCCTCGGGTACATGCCGTGGGTCCAGTGGGTGACGGTGACGGTCGAGTCCCGGCCCGACCCGGGCAGTACGCTGCGCCACCGCGTCGAGGCGGAGATCGATCCGGCCTCCCCCGAGGCCGCCCGCAAGATCATGCACGACCTCGTCGTCAACGCGCCCACCGTCAGCGCCCAGGTGGAGACCCGGGTCAGCATCACCTACGACCCGCGGAGGTTCCCCACCGCCCCCAAGGACCGCATGCAGGCCGCGGTCGAGATCAACGGGTACCTGAACCAGATCGAGACCTCCCTGGCGGGCTCGGGCGTCTCGGTCCTGGGCCGGGCCACCCCGGAGCAGCTCGTCGCGATGGTGCGCTCCGCCTACGACCCGACGGCGCTCAACGACCTCAGCTCCCTGCTCCAGAAGACCCCCGAGGGCATCGGCAGCGTCGACTGGACGGACGCCACCCCGGTCGAGGCCGAGGCGCACCACGACCGCTACACGCACGACAGCGGCACGAGCGTCTCGTGGATCTGGCAGGAGGCGCCGCGCACCCACGTCACCAGCACGGTGCTCGCCGAGCTGCTCTCGCCGACCCGCTGGGTCAAGCGCACCACCCTGCTGTTCCGGCCCTGGCCGGCGGCCGCGGCGGCCCGCGCCCTGGAGGCGCAGAACGCCGCCGCCCAGTACAAGAGCGAGCTGTCCTTCCGGGTGCGCCACCGGGTGAGCGCCCGGGACCGGCAGGACCTGGCCTACGCGCGGCAGGCGGCGCAGGAGGAGACGCGCGGCGCAGGCCTGGTGCAGGTGAGCCTGTACACGACGGCGACCGTCGACGACGAGCAGAAGATGCAGCAGGCGATCGCGCACACGGAGTCGGCGGCCGAGACCTCCCGGATCCGGCTGCGCCGGGCCTGGGGCAGCCAGGACGTCGCGTTCGCCACGACCCTGCCCCTGGGCGTGTGCCCGCCGTTTCTCGTCCAGCGCGGTATGGGTTAGGAGACACCGATGGCGATCGTCGACAGGCAGAGCCGGGCGGAGGAGCGCCGCCAGCAGCGCGAGGAGCGCAGGCGGCTCAAGCGCAAGAAGCAGCAGGAGACGGCCGCGCCCGACCGGTCGGCGGAGCGGGACCGCGAGGTCATCGCCCCCCTGCTCGGCTGGCGCCACCGGGGCGGCGGGGCCTCGCCCAACATCCCCAACGTCGTGGAGTACCAGGCCACCACCGCGCAGGCGTGCGGGCTGTTCCCCTTCGTCACCAGCAGCAAGCCGCCCGCGATCGGCACCCCCATCGGCCGCGACCTGCTCTCGGGCGAGGTCGTCTGCCTGGACCCGATGGCGTGGCTGCGCGCGGGGCTGATCACCAACCCCGGGTGCTTCGTCCTGGGCCAGCCGGGCACGGGCAAGTCCACGTTCGTCAAGCGGCTGGTCACCGGCGCCGTGTCGTTCGGCTCCCAGGCGATCATCCTGGGCGACACCAAGCCCGACTACAGCGACCTCATCGCCCACCTGGGCGGCCAGGTGGTGCGCATCGGGCGGGGCCTGGACCGGATCAACCCGCTCGACGCCGGGCCCCTGGGCCAGGTCATGGGGCGGCTCACCGACATGGAGCGGGAGAAGCTGCGCTGGGAGGTGCGCTCGCGCCGGATCTCCCTGCTCATGGCGCTGTGCACCCTGGTCCGCGAAGGGCGGATCGCCAACTCCGAGGAGGTCGTGCTCGGCGCGGCCATCGACCTGCTGGACGAGCGGCTCGCCGGCCTGCGCCAGCCCACCGTCATCGACGTGCTCAACGTCGTGGAGGAGGGGCCCGACTCGCTGCGGTCGTTCGCCCGCGCCGACACCCGGGACCAGTACGACAAGCGCGTCGACGACCTCGTCTTCACGCTGCGCCTGCTGTGCACGGGCTCCCTGGCGGGGGTCTTCGACGGCGAGACCACGACACCGCTCGACCTGGAGGCCCCGGGGATCAGCGTCGACATCTCCCGCGTGGGCGCGGCCGGGGACAAGCTCCTCACCGCCGCCATGCTCTGCACGTGGAGCTACGGATTCGGGATGGTGGACGCCGCCGCGGTCCTGTCCGAGCACGGCGTCATCCGGCGCCGCTCCTACATCGGGGTCATGGACGAGCTGTGGCGGGCCCTGCGCGGCGCCCCCGGCCTGGTGGAGTTCGCCGACTCCCTCACCCGGCTCAACCGCTCCAAGGGCATGGCCTCGGTCATGGTGACGCACTCCCTCAACGACCTGGAGGCCCTGGCCACCGAGGAGGACCGGGCCAAGGCGCGCGGGTTCGTGGACCGCTCCGCCATCACCGTCCTGGCGGGCCTGCCGCCGCGCGAGCTCGCGGCCGTCAACCGCATCACCCCGATGACCGCCCCCGAACAGGGGCTGGTCTCCTCCTGGTCCTCACCCGACTCCTGGCAGCCCGGGGCCCGCCACCCGGGCCGCGGCAAGTACCTGATCAAGACCGGTGCGGAGCGCCTGGGCATCCCGGTGCAGATGACCCTCACCCGTGACGAGCTCGCCCTGTACGACACCGACCAGGCGATCCGGAGGGAGTGAACCGTGGCCCGTGAACGTCCGAAGTACCAGGTGAAGGGCGGGGTGGCCGCGGCGGGCGCGCCGCCCCTGCTGGTCCTGCTCGCGCTCTGGGGCGTGGTCGGCCTGTTCTTCCTGTTCTGGCTCTCCGCCCGCCTCGTGGCGGCGGTGCTGGGCGGGACGGTGACCCCCTTCGGCCCCCTGTGGGCCTACTCCCTCCTGATGCGGGACACCGCGGCGGTGTGGCCGGGCGTGCCCACGGTCCCGGTCCTCGTGGTGTTCACCCTCCTGGCCGCCGCGTCCGTCACGGCGGTGTGGTGGGCCCTGGCCCGCCTGCGCGACGCCCTGTACGGGCAGCCGGACGCGGTCGGCGCTCTGAACAAGGACAACGACACCGTCTCGGAGCTGGCCCGACCCGAGGCCGCCGACAAGGCCGTCCGCCTGCGGCGGCGCTCCCTGGCCGGGTCCCGGGGGCGGTCGCTCGGGGACGCCGACGTGGGCCTGGCCCTCGGGGACGTCCGCATGGGAGGGGAGCGGGTCGGCAAGCGCCTGTTCGCCTCGTGGGAGGACACCGTCCTCGCCTTCATGGCGCCCCGGGCGGGCAAGACCACCGCGATGGCCATCCCCTACGTCCTGGACGCGCCCGGCGCGGCGCTGGCCACCAGCAACAAGGCCGACGTCTGGTCGGCGACGGCGGCCATCCGGCAGCGGACCACCGGCGAGCGCGTGTGGCTGTTCGACCCCCAGCACATCACCCACCAGGAGCAGGAGTTCTGGTGGGACCCGCTGGCGGAGGTGCGCGGCGTCGAGGACGCCTACCGGCTCGCCGGGCACTTCGTCCTCACCATCGACGACGACTCCAAGAAGGACATGTGGGGGCCCGCCGCCCGCGCCCTGCTCTCCCAGCTCATCCTGGCCGCCGCCCTGGACGGCCGGTCGCTGCGGGAGGTCGGCGAGTGGCTCCACGACACCAAGCTGCCCCAGCCGGTGGACATCCTGTTCGAGCACGGGTTCACCGCCTACGCCGAGGCCCTGCGCGAGACGCAGAACATCGTCGCGGAGACCCGCGACGGCATCTACACCACGGCGCGCACCGCCGCCCGCTGCCTGGACGACCCCGAGATCATGCGGTGGGTGACGCCCCAGGAGGGCGACCCCTTCCCGGAGTTCCAGCCGCGCTCCTTCGTCACCACCCGGCAGACCCTGCACCTGCTCAGCAAGTCCCGGGCGGCGTCCGCGCCGCTCATCGCCGCGCTCACGGACGCGATCTTCCTCGCCGGCGAGCAGGCCTCCGAGGCGCAGGGCGGCCGCCTGGACCCGCCGCTGGTGGCGGTCCTGGACGAGGCCGCGAACATCTGCAAGATCGCCGACCTGCCCGACATGTACTCCCACCTGGGGTCGCGGGGCATCGTGCCGGTCACCATCCTCCAGAGCCACCGCCAGGGCGTGCGGGTGTGGACGGAGAACGGCATGGAGGCGATGTGGTCCGCCGCCACGGTCAAGGTGTTCGGCGCCGGACTCGACGACCACAAGATCGTGGACGCCCTCTCCAAGCTCGTCGGCCAGCACGACGTGTCCACCACGTCCTTCAGCTACGGCGAGGGCAAGGGCAACCACTCGGTGCAGCTGCGGCGGCAGGAGATCCTCCAGGGCTCGGACATCCGCCGGATCGACAAGGGCGACTGCCTGCTCTTCGCCACCGCCGCCAAGCCCACCATCCTGCGGATGCTCCCGTGGTACCGGGACCGCCGCGCCCCCCTGATCTCCGCCGAGATCAAGGCCGCAGAGGCGCTCATCACCAGCGGGGCCCGCAAGCGCTACGGCGGCCGCCGCAGCGGTGCGGCCGTCGCGGAGAAGGAGTAGGACATGGCCGGAGCCGACGCGGCGCAGCCGCCCGAGCACACGCGCTCCCGCGACCGGGAGCGCAGCGGTTCCTCCCTGGCCCAGGAGGCCGCCGGACTGACCCCCCGGCCCTCCGGGGGCGCCCCCGCCGCCCCCGGGCTCCCGGACGGCGGCGGGCAGGTCGCCCCGGAGGCCCTCGCCGCGCTCGAGGGCCTGAAGAGGTTCGCGGACTGGATCCTCCAACTGCTGGGGGCCGTGCTCAGGGCCCTGGCCGAAGCGGTGTCCCGGCTCTCGCGGTTCGCCCTCCGGGTCTCCTTCCTCGTGCTGCGCTGGTCGCTCCGGCGGGGCCGCCCGGTACAGCGCTGGCGGATCAGGGCCCGGCTCGCGAGCATCGAACGCGCGAAGAAGAGGACGGACCGGGAGGCCGAACAGGCCCTGGGGCGTGTCGAGGACCGCGTGGCCGCCGTCCGGGAGAACGGCGACGCCCGGGTCCGGGAGGCCGTGCGGCGCCGGGCCGCCCGGGTCGGGGAGGCCCGGGAGCGGGCCGGTCGGCTCACCGACCAGGCGCGCCGGACCGGCGAGGCCGGTGTCCGGCGTGCGCGCTGGGAGGCGCGCAACCTCCCCCCGGCGCAGGCCGACGCGCGCGTGCGCGCCGCCGAGCAGGCCCGCGACCGGCGCGTCGACCGGGCGCGGCAGCGCGGCGACGCCGTCGTGGACCGCGTCCGCGCGTCCGCCGACGCCGAGGTGGTCCGGGCCCGGGCCGACCGCGACCGGGACAACCGGCAGGCCGTGACCCGTGCGGGTGCGGCCCTGCGGGAGATCGACGCCGCGCGCACGGAGCGCCTGGCGGACCTCGACCGCAGGGCCTCCGAGGTGCGGGACCTGCGCGGGCAGCGCCTGGCGCCGCGCGCCCTGCACGCCCGCCTGCGCGCGGACCACCGCCAGGGGCGGGAGGCGACCCGCCGGTTCCGGGGCAGGATCGCGGCGGCGGAGCAGAGCCTGGGGCCCGCTCCGGCGCCCGTGCGCCCCGCGCCGGCCGGTTCGCCGGCCGCGACCCCGGCGCCCCGCCCGCGCATCCCCGGGCTGCGGCTGGGCGGCGCGGCCGGACGCGGCCCCGGCCTGAGGCTCGGCGGGGCGGTCGGACGCAACCGGGGGAGGGCGGTCCCCGCGCAGCGCCGCGCCCCGGTGCGGGTCCCCGCCCCCAGGAGAAGGGCGGGCGGCTCGTGAACGTCCGCACGCACCGCCGGCCGGCGCGGGCCGGAGCACGGCGGCGCCCGCCCGAACCCACCCCCCACGGAAGGACCAGGCCATGGCAGACGGCGAAGCAGGACCGCTTCTGAAGCGGGGTTCCGCGGAGCGGGCGCGTCCCCCGCACGGGCTCCCGCCGGGCGCCGGCGACGGCCGGGACGCCGAGGGCAGCCCCATGCGGGACCTGGGGATCAGGAGACGGCTCAAGGAGGTCGAGGAGTCCCGGACACAGGCGTACATAGCGGGCGTGGGCAGCAGCATCAGGATCGATGAGCACGTGGAGCGCGTCCGCCGGGACGGCGAGGCCCGGGTCCGCGCCGCGCGGGCGCGCGGAGCGGAAGCGGTCCGGCACGCGCGGTCCGAGGCCGAGGGGCTCGTGGAGCGCGCGGAGGGCACCGGCAGGGCACTGGTCCGCGACGCGGAGAACAGGGCGCTCACCCTCGCCCCCGCCGAGGCCGCCGGGCACATGCGGGCCGCCCGGAAGGAAGGGGAGCGGGGCGTCGGCCTCGCCTCAGCCCAGGGGAGCGCCCTCGTCGACCGCGCCCGCACCGACAGCACCGCCGAGGTGCGCCGGATCGAGGCCGCGTCCGCCGAGGCGTCCGCCGAGGCCGAAGCGGACGCGGCCGCCGCCCGGCCGGAGGTCAAGGCGGCCAGAGCGGACCGCCTGGCGGAGCTCGGCCGGAGGAAGGAAGCGCTTCAGGGCCTGCTGGGCGCCCGCATGCCCCGCGGCGAGCTGCGCTCGCTCCTCCGGGAGGACCGCGGGCGGGAGCGGGCGAGCCTCGCCGGGTTCGAGAGCCGGCTCGCCGCGGCGGAACGGCGGGCGGGGCTCTCCGGGGCGGGCGGCACCGCTCCCGCCCCCGCGCCCGCGTCGGAGGCCGTGGTGCCCGGCCGGCGTCGGCCGGATGCCGCGACGGGGCTCCGCGGGGCGATCGCGCGCGCCTACCGCGGGGAGGCGGCCCCGACACCGGGCGGCTCCCCGTCGCGGGCGGGCGAGCAGCGGTCCGAACGAAGGGGGCATGGAGTGTGATGGTTCTGCGACGGGGACGACGGCGTCCGGGAGGCAGGGGATGAGCGAACGGAACGGCGGCGTCGGCCGCTGGGACGACGAGGAGGCGCGTTCCCGGCGCCGCACCCGGGAACAGCCGACCGGCCCCCGCGAGAGCGGGGGATCGGACTCCGGCGGGGGACGGCTCGACACGGCCGACGCCCTCCTGGCCGCCGCCATGCGGGCACCGATCGCGCGCGGCGGCATGACCAACTCCGGCTGGCTCGCCATGGCCTCCCTCCACGGCCACCTGCGCAGGCGCCGGCTCCAGAGCAGCGGCGAGGCGTTCTTCCCCGAGACCCACGTGGCGGGCTCCCCGGCCCTCGTGCAGGCCGCCCTCCACCTGGCCCGGGGCGCCGACCCCGCCGCTGCGGCGGCCGCGCTGCCCGGGGCGGACGCCCGGCAGGTCCGCGAGGCCCGCGACCGGCTCGACTTCGCGACGATGGCCAAGGCCCTGGAGAGGGACCTGGTGAGCGGGAACCTGGAGAGGACCGCGCACGCCGCCCTCCAGGAGAAGGGGATCGACCCCGGGACGCCGCCCGAGCAGTCCTGGCGGCGCGCCCTCGACGGCTCCGACCTGGGCAGGCTGCGCCCGCGCGACCTCGGCGCGCTCTACCTCAGCGCGGCCGAGGCCACCGGGCCGCAGGCCCGGCAGGCCGAGGCCCGGGTCCTGGAGGCCCTGGCCGAGCGGCACCCCCAGCTCGCGGCGTCCGTCGAACGCGGCCTCGTCCAGGACCGCGCCTTCGCGGGCGACCCGCACTCCGCCCGGCTCGACAAGAACACGGCCGTGGCCGGCGCGGTGTGGTCGGCGGACGAACGCCCCGTACCGATGGAGGAGTGGCTGGTCAGGGCCGTCCCCCGGTTCAAGGACGCCCGCACCGACCCCAACTGGCGGCGCGACGCCGCCGAGTCGGTCATCACCGCCGCCCTCGACGGGAGGGCCCCCGCGGGCTCCGTGCCCGCGCTCATCGACAACGCCAGGCGGAACCTGCCCGGGTTCGACGCCCGTTACCGCGAAGGCCTGGCGCTCGCCGAGGAGCGCGCCCGCGCGGGGACCGGCAGCGGCTTCCCCCAGGGGGACGCCGTCCTCTACGCGCTGGACAGGGGCAGGGACTTCCCGGTCAACGAGGCGCGCCAGGGCCGCGAGGCGGTGGTGGCGGCGGGGAACGGGGACGCCGCCCGCCTGCGCGCCGGGGCCGGGACCGGCGCCCCCGACCGGCGCCCGGAGCTGGCCGACGCGCGCCTGCCGAAGAACCGGGGGCAGGCGGAGCGCGCGGTGGAGGCCAACGGCCGCGCGGTCGCCCGGACCCCCGCCACCCGCCTGGACCGCGCACAGCAGGGAAATCTCGACGAACGCCGCGACCGGAACCGGCAGCGCGTACAGCAGGCCCGCGAGCAGCGGGCCGCCTACCGGGCGGGCCGGACCGACGCCGTCCGCCGCGACGGCGTCGGGCTGCCGCGCACCCGGGTGCAGGCGAACGCGGCGGTCCGGCGGGCGACCGTCGTCCACCGGCGCCAGCGCAACGAGCTGAGCACCCTGACCCGGCGGTCGACCGCCGGCCGCTGACGGGGCGGCCCCGGGCCGGGTAAGGGGCCGCGGCCCGGCACACGACCACGACCACGACAAGGAGAGACAGGACACCGATGGACACCGAACAGGAAGAGCGGCCGGACGGGGCCCTGCTCCCCGGGGCCGGGGGGACGCTGAAGGACGAGACCCCCGACGTCTCCGAGGCCCTCGACGGCGTGGACGTCCCCGGGGACGGGGAGGAGGGCGACCCGGCCCCGGAGCCGGTGTTCCGGAACGTCGAGGAGTTCGTGCGGCTGCGCTTCCTGCCGGTCTACGTCCGCCCCGAGGGCGGCCAGTTCCGGTGGTGCAAGGAGTGGTGGCGCCACGCCGAGGCGGTGTCGCGCTTCCAGGCGCTGTGGCACGCCTGGGAGGTGCTGCGCTGGGAGGCGGGCACCGGCATGGCCATCTGGTACCGGGACCACCTGGACTTCCAGATGGGCATCCTGCTCGGGGACAACGGGCCGTTCCGCGAGTGCACCTCGCGCCGCCACCAGGAGCCCCGGCCCCTGCCCGCCGACCCCGCCCCCGAGGGCTGGTTCGAGGACGAGTGGTAGACCCGCGCGTTCCGCGGACGCCGCCCGCCGCGTGCGGACGGCGTCCGGTCCGGGCGCGGCGGGCGGGGAGGGGCTAGGGGATGAGAACGAAGCCCAGGACCCCGCCGACGACCACCAGGGCCGCCCCCGCGGCGGCCAGGACGAAGTCCGCCACCCGGGCGAGGCGCGCGGCCGCGTGCCTGCCGGGCAGCCGTGCCGCCACGGCCTCGGCCGCCCGGTCCCCCTCGGCCGGGTAGGCGGCGAGCTCCCGGTCCGCGCGTTCCAGCGCCGCGGCCGCCGCGGCGCCGTTCGCCGCGGAGGAGGCCGCCTCGTTCAGCAGGGCCTCGGCCCGGCCCAGCGCGGCCAGGGACGCCTCCGTCCGCGCCCGTTCGGCCTCCAGCCGGGTGAGCGCCTCGGGGACGTCCAGGCCGTGGTCCAGGATCCGCCGCACCGACCGGGTGAAGACGAGGGCGCCCGCGAGGATGCAGAGAAGTAGAGCCATGTCGTGCGTTCGTTCCTCTAGGGGGTCGCGGTCCGCCCGGAGGCGGGGCCCTGACCGGTGGTCCGCGCGGTCGTGGTGGACGTGGGCAGCCGGGGGATGGCGGCGGGGTCGGTCGAGGCGCCGGAGTTCTGCTGGAGCGCCGCCACGACACCGCGTGCCGGACCGAGCCGGGAACGGGTGCCCATCTGCGGGGACGTCGTCACACTCCGGCTGACCGAGTCGGTGAGCCCGTGCCGGGCCAGCGCCCGGGCGACGCGCTCGGGCCGCACCTCCAGGGCGTCGCGGAGCAGGTCGTCGCTGACGGGGTTCAGGTTGTTCAGCTCTCGCAGGTACCGTTCGGCCCGGATCTTCCCCTGGGGCGAGAGGGGGGCGTCCGGCCGCAGCTCGTACCTTTCCGACACCAGGCCGATGGCGGCCTGCGCACGCAGTTCGAGGTCGATCTGCGAGGTGTCCTGACCCGACTCGGCCCGGCGGTTCCGGTCGTCGATGGCGCTCCGGATGGTCCCGGAGGCCGAGTCCATCCGGACACCCGCGTCGGTGAGGTCGAAGACGACCCTGGCGACGCCCTTGCCCTCCAGCTTCGCGATCCTCTCGTGGTGGGACTCCCGCACCCGCTCGATCTCGTTGCCCATCTGGAAGAGCTTGTTGGTGGAGGCCGACTGCTCGTCCAGCTTGGCCCGGTTGTCGGCGGCGATCTCCTCCGGTTTGCGGTCCAGGTCCTCGATCCTGTCCTGGATCTGCCGCTTCTCGGTGGGGCTGTTGAGCGCGGCGAGGTAGTTCTCCTGGCGCCTCGTCGCCGCCATTTTCAGCGTGTTCCGGAGCTGGGTGGTGATGCTCCCCATGAGGACGGTGAAGGCCACCGTCATGAGTGCGGTGAACAGAGTGCCCAATGTTCCGATCTTCTCCTCTTACCACCCGGCGAGGGCGCAGACACCGATCAACAGGACGAGGCCGGCCCAGACCCAGGCGCCCGACCAGGCTCCGGGGAGAGGGGCGGGCGAGGGCGGGCGGACGCGCGCGGCCGCCTCGGGGCCGGGTTCCGGAGCGGCGCCCTCCGAGAGGGCGCGGCTCCTTTCCAGCAGGTGCGCCGCGTATGCGTCGAGTTTCTCCCGGTCATCGGATGAATCCGGGAAGTCCTGGAGGCGCCTTCCCTCGGGGAGGTGGACCCGGCGTCCGGCCATGAAGGCGTGCAGGAGGCCCTGCACGACCAGGACGAGGGCGGCGACACCGGCCAGGGCCAGGACGCGCTCATCGAGCATGGGGGTCACTCCTTGTTCTCGGAGCGGCGCGGGACGCCGGTTCTCCGGCCGGTCACGGGGAGGGCCTCGCGCCGCGGTTCCTGCCGGGGGCCTCGGGGTGGGGGCCCTGCCGTGCCGCCCGCACGGCGCTCGCCTGGTTCTTGCCGCGGACGACGACGAGGCCGGGTCCGCCGGGTGTCGCGGCGGGGGCGTCCAGCCCCAGCTCCTTCTCCAGGGCCTTGCCGTCCTCCTGGGCGCCCTGGTAGCGCTTCAGGACACCCTCCACGACCGCGGCCTGGTTCTTCGCGTCCGCGGCGTGGCGCTGGACCTGCTTGTTCTCCTCCTCCATGGTGCGCAGGGCGCTCTTCTTCTCCTGCTCCTGGCGCTTGAGCTCGTCCAGCTCCTTCTTGGGGACGATGTCCATGGAGCCGATCTTGGTCTTGGTGCCAGGGAAGTTCTTCTTCTTGTCCCTTTTCCGAGGCCCGTTGACCAGGAGCTTCTTGCTCATGTCCGTTTTGGCGTCGACCGATGACCGAATCGTGAAAACGATCATGAGCGACATCCCGGAAATGATGCCGTAGGAAAGGTAGAGCATTTGCAGCCAGCTCGGCAGTGAGCCGATCAGTGCACCCATGGCCTCCTCGTTCCCCGGATCCGATCGCCGCTGTACACCGGGACAGCCTAGAGCCGCGGCGCCAGGGGTAGAATGTGATGCGCGTCACGCAATGGGTTGTTCTATGTCGGTGTGCAGGGTTCGGCCTGGTCGAAGCTTTTTCGCCCCCGTTGTGGGATGTGCCGATGACCTGATCACACCGCGATGGAGATCCCTCGGGAGCCGCCGCCCATTTCGCGAAGGCGAAAGGGGTCTCGGAAAGTGAGGGAATGCGGTTTTTTCTCGCTGTGCGGTTCCGGATCGGCGGGCTTCCTGCGGGTCTGCCCGGGCACGGGGGCGCTCGTTGTCACGGGAGGGCCGTCAGGCCCCGTCGCCCGCGGCGCGGTCGGTGCAGACCTCCTCGGAGGGGGCCAGGACCTCGGTCGAGTGGACGGCGACCACCTGGAAGCAGTACTCCACCTCAGGGTTGAGGCCGGAGATCTCCACCGAGGACTCGCCCGCCTCGGTGCGGGCCATCGACGTTCCCCGGGTGTCGGCGGGGCCGCCGACCACCACGTGCGCGCTCTCGCCGCCGGTGTTGTCCGTCCAGGTCAGCGACACGGCCACGAGGTCGTCGGTGAGCGCCACGTCCGCGGGGGCCAGCGCCACGGCGGGGTCGTCGGCCGGGGGCGCCGAGGCCCCGGCCTCCGGGCCGCCGGAGGACTCCGACCCCGCCTCCGGGGAGGCGGACGGGGAGTCGTCCCCGCCCATGCCCCGCACCAGCACGGTGATGCCCGCCACCACCACCACGACGGCCAGCAGGCCGACGAGGACCGGTCCGACGAGGGCGCCGAACCGGCGTTCCCGCGGCGGTTCCGGAGCCAGGTCGGGGTACGGCGGCGCGAAGCGGTCCGGGCCGCCGGTGCCGAAGGCGGGCGCGGGGGGTGCGGTGGGCCGGGGAGCCGGCGACGGCCGGAACGGCGGCGCCGGAGCAGGCCCCGGGTCGCGCCGTGTCGGCGCGGGGGAGCCCGACAGTGGGGCGGTGGGAGCGGGGGCGTTCGCCTTCGTGCCCGTGCCCGGTGCCGGCGTGGTGTGCGCTGCGGCGGGGGCCGTCGAAGGGCTGAGGGGAGTGGTCGACGCGGAGGCGCCCGCCTCGGTCCCCGTACTCGGCGCGGGCGCGCTGTACGCCGCAGTAGGGGCCGTCGAAGGCCCGGTGGCGGCGGCCGAGGGCCGGGGCGGCGCGGGCGGACGGGGAGCGCCCGTCGCCGACGTGCCGGAGTCGGGCCGCGCGGGACCGCTCGCGGTGCCGAGGGCGCCGAGCGGCTCTGTCTCCTCCTGGTCGGCGGGGCCGGGCCCATCGGCCTCCGGAAGGACGGCGGCCCGCCGCGCGCGGAGGGTCCCGGGGACTCCGGCCTCCGCGCTCGTGTCGTCGTCGGGGTACCCGTCGTCCGGGTAGCCGTCATCGTCGGAGTCGGGATCGGAGTCTGTCCGGGCGGCCGCTTCCGTTCCGGTGGCAGGGGACGGCAGGGATTGCGGTTCCTCGTCCTCCTCCCACCAGGCGGGTTCCTCGGCGGGCAGGGGAGCGGTCTCCGCCTCCGCCTCGTCGGGGTACCCGTCGTCGGCGTCGGGGTCGGGAGCGGACTCCGCCCGGGAGGCTGCGTCCGCTCGGGCGGCGGGGGACTGTAGGGGGTGCGGTTCCTCGTCCTCCTCCCACCAGGCGGGTTCCTCAGCAGCCAGGGGAGCGGTTTCCGCCTCCGCCTCATCCGGGTATCCGTCGTCCGCGTCGGACGTCGTCGCGCGGGGCTCTGGTGTCTCCTGTGCCTCGTCGGCCCCCTGCGCCCCCTCGGCTTCGGGGGCAGCGGCCCCTTCAGCCTCCTCGGGATAACCATCATCAGCGTCGGGCACTGCCGCGCGGGGCTCCTGCGCCTCGTCGGCTCCCTCCGGGGGGCCGTCGCCGTCCGCGGACTCCGGCGCCTCCCCGCTTAGCGGGCCCTGGCGCGCGGCCAGCGCGGCCGCGAACTCCTCGGCGGTCGCCGTCCGCAGCGCGGGGTCCGGGTCCAGCGCCCGGCGCAGGACCGCCCGCAGCCACTCTGGGACGTCCTCCCGCCGCATGTCCCCGACGGCGGCGGACAGGATCCGGTCCCGGTACTCCGACAGGGGCTCCTCCCCGTCCGCGTCCGGGTCGAACGGGGGCCGCCCGTCCAGGAGCGTCCACAGGGTCGAGGCCAGCCGGAACACGTCGGACGCCGGGGAGGGCGCCTCTCCGCGCAGCTCCTCGGGCGGCGTGTGGTGCAGGTCCCGGCGCGTGTAGTACACCGGCGGGAACGGGTGGTCCAGGGGCAGCGCCGAGCCGAAGTCCACGAGGGCGGGACCCGGCTCGCCGTGCAGGATGTGGTCCGGGCGCACCGCGTGGTGCAGGAACCCGGCGGCGTGCATCGCGGCCAGCGCCCCCGCCACGGCCTCGCCCGCGGCCACGACCTCGTCCACGGAGAGGTGCTCGCCGCGCGCCAGGGCCTGGCCGTAGTCGCCCTCCGGGCGCAGTTCCGTCACCGCATAGGGGCGGCCCTCGTCGGTGACACCGGAGAACAGCAGGGGTTGCACGCCATCGGTGGCGGAGAACTCCTCCCACAGGCCCACCTCGTCCGGCCGCCCGGTGTCGGGCGACGGGCGCAGCAGCTTCACCGCGAAGGGCGGCTCGCCCGATTCGGGCTCGGCCTGCCAGAGCAGCGAGGCGTCGCCGAGGCGGATGGTGGTCAGGGAGCGCATCCCGGGAACCGGGGGTGGCGGCACACGGCGGCGGCCCTGACCGAGCATGGGATCCCTCCTGGACGGCGGCGGTCCCCTCCGACCGGCGGCGCGCGGAGGGGGATCGGGTCGGGACCCGGGCGGCCCGGGGCGACGCCTGCGCGGGCCGACCGCTGCGCGGGCGGGGAGGGGGAGGTGGTTCCGGGGCGGGGCACGGTGCCCGGCAACGCTGCGGCGAGCCTAGTACACACCCGCTGAGCGGGGAAGCGCGGACCGGTCGCCGGACGGAGCTCAGAGGTTCCTCAAAACCCGCCTCCGTCTCTCCCCAAGGGAATCGGCGCCCTGTTAACATGCCGCACCGGCCGCACGGCCGACCCCGCCTGCCCCCGGGGGAAGCCCCTTCGACCGGGCTCTTCAGAAAGGAAACGGGGAGATGGCACGAGGTAGTAAGCGCGGTGGCGGAGAAGAGGCCGGCAGGGGTGCGGAGGACCTGGGCGACCCGCCCACGTCGGTCATCTACCCGAAGTCCGGTCGCCAGGTGGTGAGCGAGGATTCCCCGCTCCGCGAGTTCACCAGGTACGCGAACGCGAAGGTCGACCCGAACGCCCGGAAGAACGCGGAGAAAAGCCGGATCTTCCGGGCGCAGGAACGCCGCAAGGGGAGCAGCCCCTCCTGACCGGTGCCCCCGCTCCGGCCGCGCATGTGCGCCGTGAGGAGATCGAGTGGCCGCGGGGCCTCCTGGAAGAGGGCTCCGCTCCTTGACCGGTGCCCCGACCCGGCCGCGCGGGCGGCGGCGCGGAGAAGGGCCGCAAGCCCTCCTGAAAGAGGCCTCCGTCCCCTGACCGGCACCCCCCGCCTCCTGACCGGCGTCCCCCGCCCCCGGACCCCGCCTCGGTGACCGATTTCGGTCACCGAGGCGGGATCCGTTCGTTCCGTCCGCACTCGTCACGGTCCGGGTCGGACCCGGTGGTTAAGATGCGGTGGTCACATGTCCCCCCGGTACCCCTGAGCCTCCTGGTGCCCGTGTGGGACGTGTCCCCACTCTCCCTTCACCCGTGGATCCCATGCGCTCTGCACAGAACGTCGCCTCGCTCCCCGCGACCGCGACCGACCTGACCCCCGCCGACCCCGAGCGGATCGGCCCCTACCGGCCCCTCAAGAGGCTGGGCGCCGGCGGCATGGGGGTGGTCTACGCGGCCCACGACGCCGCGGGCGGCCTGGTCGCGGTCAAGCTCATCCATCCCGAGTACTCCGCCGACCCCGACTTCCGCGCCAGGTTCGCCCGCGAGGTCGAGCTGCTGCACCGGGTCGGCGGCGCCTGCGCGGTGCCGCTGCTGGCCGCCGACACCGCGGCCGAGCGCCCCTGGCTGGTCACCCCCCTGGTGCGGGGCCTGACCCTCGGCGACTACGTGCGCGAACACGGCCCCCTGCCGGAGCGGCTGCTGCTGGGCCTGGCGGCGGGTGTCGCCGAGGCCCTGGTGCGCATCCACGCGGTGGGCATCGCCCACCGCGACCTCAAGCCCGCCAACGTCGTGCTCTCCCCGGAGGGCCCGCGCGTGCTGGACTTCGGTGTGGCCCGCGCCGTGGACCAGACGGCGCTCACCCGGACCGGGTCCATCGTGGGCTCGCCGGGGTGGATCAGCCCGGACCACTACCGGGGCAGGCCCGCCAGTACCGCCGACGACGTCTTCGCCTGGGGTGCGCTGATGGCCTTCGCCGCCACCGGGCGGCAGCCGTTCGGGACCGGCGACCCCGCGGTGGTGGCCCACCGGGTGATCAGCGGCGAGCCCGACATGGACGGGTTCACCGGGCCGCTGGCCGACCTCGCCCGCTGGGCCCTGGCCAAGGAGGCGGGGCAGCGTCCCGACGCGATGCGCCTGGTGGAGGGGGTGTTCGCCCTCAGCGGTCCGGGCCGGGGCAGGCCCCCGGCGGGGACGCCCGAGGCGGTGGACGGCGCGATGGCCACCGTCGTCGACGAGAACTGGCAGGGGGTGCCGGCCGCCCCGGAGCAGGTGTTCGCCATCGCCCCGAGGCCGGGCGGCGGGCGGGCCAAGCGCGGGCTCGCGGTCGCCGGTGCGGTGGCGGGCGCCCTGCTGCTGCTCGCCGGCGCGACCTTCGGCGGGGTGGTGCTGGCCCGGAGCTGGGACACGCAGGTCGTCGCCGACGACGTCCCGGCCGAGGAGGCGGGCACGGGCGGTGACCGCCGCCCGGGGGCCGGGAACGAGCCGAAGCCCTCCGAGTCCCCCTCCGGGGAGCCGTCCGAGTCCCCGTCGGAGGAGGCCGAAGCAGGGGACGGCGGCGGGGAAGAGGAGGAGGGCGGCGGCACCTCCGCCACGTCCACCGGGCTAGTCGGCGCCGGGGTGGCCGCCGCGGGCGCGCGCCCCTCCGGGGAGCACGTCGTCGCGTTCCAGCCGGACGGCGGGGCGGCCGTGTACGCCCGGCTCGACGGCGCCGACGTGGTGTGCGCCTGGAGCTTCTGCCAGAGCCAGGGCGGGAGCGTCGGCAACGGCAGCGCGGGGTCGGTGCCCTCCAGCCCGTCCGCGCTCACCGGCTACGCGAACCAGGGCGGCCGGACCGTCAGGGCCGAGGTCACCTACACGACGGCGGCCGACGGCACCGTCACCATCACACGCCTGGTCGAGCAGCACCGGACCAGCGGCACCGGGACCCCGCCGTGGTGACCCGGGCGAACGAGCGAGGAACGATGAAGAAGATCACCGGCCGCGTCGCGGCCGCGCTGGGGCTGGCCCTGGTCGTCACCGTCGCCGGTCCGGCCCCGGTCGGCGCGGTCGCCTACGGCGGCCAGTGCGGCAGCGGGTACGGCAAGGTCAACGAGGCGGCGATCCCGGGCGGGACGGTGTTCCTCACCTACAACGGCTCCAACGGCAAGAACTGCGTGGTGGTGGTCCGCTCCTCCCCGGGCCCCCGGATCGCCATGGACGCGGCGCTCAAGCAGAGCGGCGGCACCTCCTGGCAGACCGACCCGGGCGACTTCACCGAGTACGCGGGCCCGGTGTACCTCTCGGCCGCGGGCCAGTGCGTGGACTGGGGCGGCCGGATCGGCGACGACTGGATCGTCCGCAACGGCACCAACTGCGGCTGACCGCCGGGCGGGGAGGGCGCCGCCTCCCCGCCCCGGCGGTCACCGCGGTTCCGGCGCCGCCACCCCGTCCTGCGGGTCGGGCGCGCTCGCGGCCCTCCTCTTCCCGCGCCGCCTCTTCAGCTCGTGGACCGCCGCCACCGCCAGCCACAGCGCGGTGAGCGGGATGACGAACCACAGCATCGCGGCGCTGAGCGGCTCCAGGGCGGCGTGCTCCGTGGCCGTCAGCACCAGGTACGCGATGTAGGCGATGTAGAAGCCGACCAGCAGCGCTCCCTCCCAGCGGGACACGTCCGACCCGGTCAGGGCGATCGGCAGCAGCACCAGGGCCACCGCCACCATGACCGGCAGGTCGAACCGAAGCGCCGACGCCGCGACCTCGATCCCGCCGGGGGCCACCACGGCCGCCAGGCCGAGCACGGCGCCGAGGTTGAACACGTTGCTGCCCACGATGTTGCCCACCGCCATGTCGCGCTCGCCCCGCACCACGGCGACGACACAGGTCACCAGTTCGGGCAGCGACGTGCCGACCGCCACCACGGTCAGCCCGATCAGCAGGTCGCTCACGCCCAGCGCGGTCGCGATCGCGCTCGCCCCGTACACGAGCAGCCGCGCCCCCACCACCAGCAGGGCCGTTCCCACGACCACCAGCACCAGGTCCCGCACGACCGACCGCGCGCGCGACGCCGTGCGGACCGTGCCCTCGGGGCCCTGGGCGCCCTCGGCGTCCTCGGCGCCCTCCCGCCCGGGCTCCGGGTCCTCGGCCGCGCGCCTGCGCGAGGCGACCACCGTGACGGCCACGTAGACCACCAGGGCCGCGAACAGCAGGGCGCCGTCGAGCATGCCCAGGTTGCCGTCCAGCGCCATCAGCAGCGCCACCACCGACAGCACCACCATCACGGGGATGTCGGCGCGCACGACCTGGGAGTTCACCAGCAGGGGCACGAACAGCGCCGACGCGCCCAGCACGAGCAGGATGTTGGCGATGTTGCTGCCGACCACGTTGCCCACGGCCAGCCCGGCGTAGCCGGTCAGGGCGGCGTCGGTGCTGACCGCCAGTTCCGGTGCCGACGTCGTGAACGACACCACGGTCAGGCCCACGACCAGCGACGACATCCCCAGTGTCCGGGCCAGTGAGCCCGCACCCCGGACGAGTGCCTCCCCTCCTGCGACCAACAGTACGAATCCCGCCACCAGGGCGGCGACCACCAGCGCGTTCACGTGAGCCTTCCGATCGCTCCACCGAGTCGAGCACGGCATACCCGCCGACGAGGGGCCTCCCCCGGCGGGCCACCCGGTTTTCCACCGGGCCCGCCACGAGTCTTCCGGAACCCCGCCCGCGCCGGGCACGGGAACGGGCGGGTTCTCCTCGGAGCCGGGGAGAGTTCGATTCCCGGTCACGGACCGGTCGGACGGCTCCCGCACCGACGGGTTCCGGGGACCGGACCCGCTCGGCGGCGCCGGACGGGCCGTCGGCCACGGTCGCGCGGAGCGGCTCGCGCACCCGGATGCGCGAGCCGGGCGACCCGGGGGCCTTGCTCCCGCAGCGGCCGGTCCGCTCCCGGCGGGGTCCGCGCTCGACCGGGCGCGCCGGCGCAGCCCCGGGCGTCTCCGAGGCGTCGCCCACCCTCCCGCCAGCAGGGGCGGGCGCGGGTTCCCCGGGGTCGGGGCCGGGCGTTCCCCGAGGCAGGGGGCTCCCCGGCGCCGGGCGCGGGCGGCAGCGGCGGTGCCGCCCGCGCCCGGTGGCCGGACCGGGCCCGCGGTGACACGTTGTCCTTCCCCTCGTCTTGCCCTAACTTCTGCACGGAAAAGCAGCCCGCGTCCGGGAGAGGGAGCGTGAAGCGATGGAGATGACCCACGTCCGCAACGCCACGGCCGTACTCCGGGTGGGCGGGAAGACCGTCCTGGTCGACCCGATGCTGGGGGCCCGGGGGTCCAGGGAGGGGGTGCCCAACACCAGGGGCGGCACCGAGCGCAACCCGCTCGTGGACCTGGTCGTGCCCCTGGCCGACCTGCTGTCCCCGGACGTCGTGGTGGTCACCCACACCCATTCCGACCACTGGGACGCCGCGGCTGCTTCACTGCTGCCGCGCGGCGTCCCCGTCCTGGTCCAGCACGCCGCGGACGCAGGGGCCATCGCGAAGGAGGGCTTCACCGACGTGCGGGTCCTCGACGAGCCGGTCACGGTCGACGGCACCGTCTTCATCCGCACCGGCGGCAGGCACGGTTCGGAGGAGGCCATGGAGGCCATCGGGGAGGAACTCGGCCAGGTCATGGGCGTCGTGGTGAGCCACCCGGGGGAGCCGGTGGTGTACTTCGCGGGGGACACGGTCCTCACCGACGACGTCCCCGCGGCCCTGGAGCGGCACGACCCCGACGTCGTGGTGCTCAACACCGGGGAGGGGTGGATCGGCTCCGTCGGCCCGCTCATCATGGGCGCCCGGGATGTGGTGGAGGTCCACCGGCTGGCCCCGCGGGCGCGGATCGTGGCCGTGCACCTGGAGGCGCTGAACCACTGCCCGGTCACCCGGGCCGACGTGCGGTCCCTGGTGGCCGCACACGGGATCGCCGACAGGGTCCTGGTGCCCGAGGACGGGGAGGTCCTGGCCTTCTGACCGCGCCCGCGCGGTGCCACGGGTTTCGGCCCGGAGTGCGGGGGCACGGCGGAGGTCATGCCTCCCGAACCCCTCGAACCCCCCGGACGAGAGTTCCGCACGCGCGACCGGCTGCTCGCGATCGTGCCCGTACTGGTGGTGGCCGCATTGGCGGTCGCCCTGGCGGTATGGGTGAACACACCGGACACGGACGCCTATCCCGATTACTCCGGCCGGGCGGAGGCGGAGGTGGTGCGGGTCCGGACGGAGGCCGGGTCCGGGCAGCCGGGGATGGGCGGCCCGAAGGTCACCGTGGAGGTCGTCTACACGGTCGACGGTGCGCGGTACATCTCAGCGGTGGCCGGCGTGCTCCAGCCGGAGCCCGAGGCGGGGGACCGGGTCACGGTCGCCTACGACCCCGCCGAGCCGGACCGGGCGGCGTCCCTGGACCTGGCCGGGGACCCGGCGGGCAGGAGGGGGCGGCTGGCCCTCACCGGGTACTTCGGGTTCATGGTGTTCATGGGTCTGGCCTTCCTGGGGCGCTTCGCCTGGCGGAATCCGGACCTGTGGAGGTCGGGGCCCGCGGAGGGCGGGAAGGGCGGGCCGGGCGGGAAAGGCGGGAAGGGCGGGCCGGGCCGGAAGGGCCGGTGAGCACCGCCGGTCGGGGCGGCCCGGCGGCACCGGGCTCCCCGGCGTGCGGGGAGCCCGGGCGCGGGGTCACCGTGCGAGGGTGAAGGTGGCCCAGGTGTGGGTGCCGAGGTCGCCGAACGGACAGACCGGCGAGTATCCCCAGGCTGTGGACAACTCCTCGACCATGAGGAGGCCGCGCTGGCCCTCGGCCCGGCCCCATTCGTCGGACGTGCGCGCTCTGGGGATGGCGGGGATGCCGCCGCCGAGCCCGTCGTCGGTGAAGCCCAGGGTCAGTGAGCGGTCGTCCGCGGACCACAGGGTCCGGATCACTCCGCCGTCCCGGCCGGAGGCGGTGTACTTGACGCAGTTGGCGAACAGTTCGCTGCCGCACAGGACGAGCGTGTCGGCCGTGTCGGGGTCGAAGCCGTGCAGGTCGGCCCGCAGGTCGCGGCGGACCTGGGAGAGCCGGGCGAGGTCGCCGGGATAGAGGCGGTGGGTCCACAGCCGTGCCGGGGTCATGCGCCCACCCCCGCGGTGCTCCTGCGGTCCTGAGGGGCCGGATGGGTCTGCTGGGCCTGCCGGGTTTGCTGGGCCTGCCAGCGCCGTACCGCGTCGGCGAGGTCGTCGAACGTGACCGGGGGCGGGGTGGGGGCGAGCAGGTCGCCCTCTCCGATCCTGGGGGCGGGGATGCGGGGTGCGGTCCACCGCTCCAGCCGGGCGGTGGCCTCGGCCTGGGCGCGGGAGTGGGCGCGGGACCGGGCACGGGCCTGTTCGTGGGCGGTGTAGTAGGGCCTGACGAGGGGGAGGTCGTCGGCGGGGAAGGTCTCGCGCGGCTCGGCCAGGCGCGGTGCGGCGGACGGCAGGGGGCGGACGGCGGGGCCGGGGTTCGCGGCGTAGCGGCGGACCCGGGAGGAGCGGCGCCGGTGGTGGCGGCCGCAGGGAGAGGTGAACAGCGCTCGCAGGAGCCCGAGGGCAGCCCGGAAGAGCGCGGCACTAAACTGGCTCACGCTGGCAATCCTTTGGTTCAAGGTGTGAATTGCTGGCCACGACCCCGGGCGCTTGTAGGCGTCGCGGGGTCACGGGTTTTTCGGTTGTGGGGCCAGAATAGGGCAACCTGAGGGCTGCGTGCACATTTTTCGGACGGATTGCCGAAGAAGTTGTGCGCTTTGGTATTGGTGCAGGTCAGGGGGTTGTTGGTGGAGAGGGGAGAGCTTTTTCGGGGATAGGCGAAATAAGTCCGGTTTGAACTTTATGTGCGTGGTCGTGGTGAAGTCCCGGGTGGTTTCGCGAAGGCGTGTGCATGGCAAAGGCCCCGGACGGCCGTCCGGGGCCTTGTGCTGGGTGGCTACTTCTGGGCCGCCAGGGCTGCGACCCACTCGGAGGGGCCGAAGGTGAGGTGTCCGGCGTCCCGGTGCTTGGTGTCGCGCATCCCGGCTGCGCCGTCCCCGTAGCGGCATTCGACGCAGTCGGAACCGTTGGGGCTGTACGTCGACTTCTTCCAGGTCTCGTTCATCGGTGTACCCCTCGGGAGGCTTCGGGCTTTCCATGAATGTGGCGCGGAAAGGCGCGGCGATCATCTGCCCGGCGTGCGGAGGCGGTCACTTCTCAGCGGCGAGGGCCGCGAGCCACTCGGAGGAGGGGAAGGTGAGGTGTCCGGCCTCGCGGTTCCGGGTGTCGCGGACGTCGGCGCCCGCTGCATGTTCCCGTGTCTCCACGCAGTTTGAAGACGAGCCGCTGTAACTCGACTTGTGCCACTCGATCGAGGACTTCATTGCCGCTCCAGGGGGAGGGGGTGTGTGGGCTGTCTGGGCCATCCCCTTGAGGGTGGCCATCCACGCATGACGAAGGCTTCGTGCTGTTACCCGAATGTGGTCACCTTTCGGCTGCCACGGCCGCCGTCCACTCGGAGAGGCCGAAGGAGAGGTGCCCGGTGTCCCGGTTCTGGGTGTCGCGGACATCGATGTGCTCGGAGGACTCGCGAACCTCCACACAGTTCGCAGAGGATCCGCTGTAACTCGACTTGTGCCACTCGGGCGAAGACTTCATCGCCACTCCAAGGAGAGGGGGCGGGGCCACCTGAAGTATTCCCTTGCAGGCGGCCATCCACGCTTGGAAAAGGCCCCGGACGCTGGTCACCCGGGGCCTTGTATGAGCGTGGTTACTTCTCAGCGGCGAGGGCCGCGACCCATTCGGAGGAGGGGAAGGTGAGGTGCCCGGTGTCCCGGTTCTGGGTGTCGCGGATGTCAGCACCCGCTACATGTTCCCGTGTCTCCACACATTCGTTGTTGCCGCTGCTGTACGAGGACTTGTGCCACTCGGCCGAGAACGTCATTGGCGCTCCAGAGGGTGGGAAATGCGGGCTGTCCGGGGCATCCCCTCCTGGGTGGCCATCCACGGATGACGAAGGCCCCGTGTCGGTGCCCGGGGGACTTGTGCGGGGGTGGTCACCTCTCGGCTGCCAGGGCTGAGAGCCACTCCGAGGAAGGGAAGGTGAGGTGGCCTGCTTCGCGGTTCCGGGTGTCGCGGACATCGATGCGTTCGGAGGACTCGCGGATCTCCACGCAGTTCGCGGAGGCTCCGCTGTAACTCGACTTGTGCCACTCAGGCGAAGACTTCATCGCCGCTCCAAGGGGGGTGTGGGGCCACCTGGAGTATTCCCTTGGAGGCAGCCATCCACGCTTGGCAAAGGCCCCGGGCGGTCGCCCGGGGCCTTGCATGAGCGTGGTTACTTCTCGGTCGCCAGGGCCGCGAGCCACTCGGAGGGGCCGAAGGAGAGCTGTCCGGCTTCGCGGTTCTTGGTGTCGCGTGCCTCAACTGCCTCCGCAGTCCACCTGCACTCGACGCAGTTCCCACTGTTCGGGCTGTACGGCGACTTCTTCCAGATCTCGTTCATCGGTGTACCTCTCAAGAGGCCTCGGACTTTCGACGAGTACTGCAGGGAAAGGTGTGGCTACCGTCTACCTGACACGCTGTGGTGCTTCGGTGAGGGCGGTTCCTGGTGTGCGGAGGTGGTTACTTCTCAGCGGCGAGGGCCGCGAGCCACTCCGAGGAGGGGAAGGTGAGGTGTCCGGCGGCTCGGTTCTGGGTGTCGCGGACATCCGCACCGCAGGTGTGCTCCCGGGTCTCCACGCAGTTCGCCCCTGTAGAGCTGTAGCTGCTCTTGTGCCAGTCGGTCGAGGACTTCATCGACGCTCCAGAGGGAGGGGGTATGCGGGTCGCCTGGAGTATCCCCCCACAAGTGGCCGTCCACGCATGGCGAAGGCCCCGAGTGGTCGCCCGGGGCCTTGCGTGGGGGTGGTTACTTTTCAGCGGCGAGGGCCGCGAGCCACTCCGAGGAGGGGAAGGTGAGGTGTCCGGCTTCGCGATTCTTCGTGTCCCGTAGAGCCACCATGTCCGACTGCATCCGGCACTCCGCGCAGTTGGGGGAGTCACCCGAATAAGTCGATTTGAACCAAGAGTCGTTCACAGTAGTTCCTTCAATGCTGCGGTGGTCTCCCGGGAGGGGAGAGCGGCGGCGAGTGCCGAGGAGACCATGCCGAGCAGCGCCGAATGATCACTCCGCTCAGCGATCACCGTACCGCGTGACCAGTCCCCGACGACCGCCACGTCATCACCGGCCAGATGGAAGACCGTTGTGGCGCTACCTGGTACGAGCAGGATGGAGCCGCGGGGCACCAGGTGCACGATCACTCGACCCGTCTCGATCCAGTCAAGCAGGGCTTTTGCTTGTTCGACCTGAATCTCTCGGGGGAGTGCGTCCAACACAAAGAGAGGAAAGACGGCTGTCACCCGAAGCTTCGGCAGTTGGTGCAGTCGTTCGCATCGAAGTGCAGTAAGTCTCGTTACCTCCTCTTCGGTCATCCAGGGGCGTGCGGCGCGGAACAGCAACGACGCTAGCGAGGGGCACTGGAGGTAGCCGGGAACCATGCCTGGGGAGATGACCGTGGCAGCGCGTGCCTCCGGCTCGATGCGAGACAACGACCTCGCCCAAACCGGGATGCTGAAGCCGTCCTTCGCCTCCTGGTGCCTGGCCAGCAGGGTGCCATCGCATCCCAGGATGCGGTCGAGTGCCTCGGCGTTCTCCCGCTTGGGCAGTGAGCCCGAGTTTTCCCACCTATTCAGGGAGGAAAGCGACAAATTAGCTGATCTCGCGAGCTGGGTCTGCGTCAATCCCGCCGCTTCCCGAGCAGCGGTCAAAGCCTCTGCGAATATGCCGGGGGTCATGCAGGAAAGATACCGGCAGGGATGCCGGGAGCATCTGGGATTCTTGGAATTCGCTGTGAGACCAGGCTGGGAGACCCGACGCTGGATTCATGATCGGAACCCACAGGCCCGTCGCAGGGCACTTGGACTCGGACAACGAAGTGGCAGTGCTGGCGCTGCGTTCGGCGCTGCGCCGCCGGGGGATCGCCTCGACGGACGGCGACCTCCCCCTCTCCGTTCGCGCGGACTACGACGGCAGGCGGGTCACCGTCCGCCTGACTGACCAACAGTGGTGGCGGTCGATGCCCGGTGAACCGGGCATCACCATCCCCCTCGCCCGCCAGGGCGCCGAGGACGACCTCGCCCGTCGACTCGTCTCCGAACTCCTGGGGCGGCTGTGAACGCCGACGAACCCCTCACCTGGGCCGAGTTCATCCGCCTCACCCGCCCCCGCACACCGTCGATCCCGCGCCCGCGCCCGGCGGAACAGCCCCCGCTGCCCCGGCGCCGACGCTCCCCTGCACCCGAAGACCCCGGAAGGAAGCCCGTCATGCCCGCCCACACCGACACCCGCCCCGCCCGGTGCGGCCGGCCCGCCACCCGCCTCCAGCGGGAGCGGGCCGACGAACTCTTCGACCTGCTCTCCTCGCTCCTCCGCGACGCCGCCGACCCCGATGCCGACACCGCCGCGCTGCTCCGTGCCGCCGACCGGGCCTTCGAGGCCCTGCACCGCCACCTCAGCCGCGGCGGCGCCCTCCCCCAGCCCTGGCGCGACGCCCGCCACTGACGGCGGGGGTGTCCCGGCGGCCGGACCGGCCGCCGAGGGCGTTCACCCCTGTGCGGACGGCCGGGGCCCGGCGGCGCGGCGCAGCCGGTTGGCGATCGCGAACCCCAGCCCCTCCTCGGACGGCAGGGAGGCCACGATGACGTCGCACCCGCTCCCGTCGAGTTCGCGCAGGAACCCGTAGAGGCCGCGCGCGTACTCGGCCATGGAACCGGGGACGGCGACGACGGCGTGCGCTCCGGCGGGGGCCTCCCCAGACCCGGGGGGCAGCAGGATCCCGACCCCGTTCCCCTGCTTCCTCAGCCGCTCGGCCTCCCCCGCCACCTCGTCCGGCGCGACCAGGACGACCCGTGCGCGCGGCGCGTAGTGCGAGGGGTGCTGGCCCGGCACCCGCACCGGGCTCGCCGAGGGCGCCGCGACCGGGCGCCCCAGCGCCTCTTCGAGGGCCTCCCTGGTGACGCCTCCCGGCCGCAGGATGCTCGGCGTCTCGCCCGTGACGTCGACGATGGTCGACTCGACGCCCACCTGGCAGGGGCCCCCGTCCAGCACGAAGCCGACGTCGGACCCCAGCTCCTCGCGGACGTGCCCTGCCGTCGTGGGGCTGACCGAGCCGAAGCGGTTCGCGGACGGAGCCGTGACGCCCCCGCCGAAGGCGTCGAGCAGCGCGAGCGCGGCGGGGTGGTCGGGCACGCGGACGGCCACCGTCTCCAGCCCGCCGGTCACCTCCAGGGGCACGCGCGGGCCCCGCCTCAGGACCAGCGTGAGCGGTCCCGGCCAGAAGCGCTCGGCCAGCACACGGGCCGTGTCCGGGACCTCCCGGACCCAGTCGCCGAGCCGCGCGGCGGAACCGATGTGGAGGATGAGCGGGTGCGACGGAGGGCGCCCCTTCACCTTGAAGGTGCTCGTGACGGCGTCCGGGTCCTCGGCGTTCGCGCCGAGACCGTAGACGGTCTCGGTGGGCAGCGCCACCAGTCCGCCGGCGCGCAGCACGCGAGCCGCCTCCTCGATGTCGGCGGTGCTCCACGTGGTCACCGTTGTACCTCCCCTTGTTCCGTGGCGGCCCCGGCTCTTCCGCGGACGGCCGCGCGGCGTGCGCCTGCGGGCTCGGGTCCGGGGGACGGGGCGGGGCGGCGGTGCCGGGACCGACGCTCCGCTTCAGGGTACAAGCAGGTGGAACCCGTTCCCGGCCGTCCCGGAGGCAGGCCGGTCCGGAGGGGAGCCGGCCGGGGCGATGGTGCCCGGTGGCGCCCGCAGGCACCTCGTTTCCCCCTCCCCGACCGGAATGCGGAAGAGTACGGGGTGCCACCCCCCGGCTCCGAGGAGAGAACCATGACCCCCACCCAGATCGTCCGCACCGTGGCCGCCGCCCTGATCGCCGGCGGAGCGGCCCTCGGGCTGATCCCCAGTGGCCGGTGCGGGGCGGGCTGGTGGTCGCCCCTGTACGGCGACGGGACCTCCTACGGGTGGTTCGGCTACTCGTCCCTGGACGGCTCGGGCATGCCCGCCGTCCTGCCGCACGAGATGTGCGAGGCGGCCACGGCCCCGGTCGCCTCGTGGGCGATCGCGCTGGTCGTGATGGGGGCGGCCCTACTGGTCGGGGTGTGGTTCACCACCTCGTACACGCCGAGGCAGCGCCCCCGGCAGTGATCCCGGGGGCTCACGCGTTCCCCCGCTCCCGCCACCGGCGGGCCCACCAGTACAGGCTCCAGGCGGCCGCCCCCGCCCCCGCGCCCGGCACGGCCCCCAGGAGGACGACCCGCACGAGGTCGTAGCCACTGGCGAGCGCGTCGCCCGCCGCCAGGCGGGACACCGCGCCGCCCACCAGGGCGCAGGCGGCGATCGCCGCGAGCGGGACCCAGCGGGCCCGGACGGCCGGCCGGTCCCGGAGGACCCACCACGCGACCGCCGCCAGCCCCAGCACCGAGCTGGCGTACATCAGCACGTTGTAGAGCTTGTGCGGCTCCACCACGGGCGTCTGGAGCACCGGGAGGAGCTGGACCCCCGCGCCGCCCGGGTGCGTGAACGCGTCCCACACCATGTGCGTGAGCGCGCCCACCGCGATCGCCGCCGCGCCCCGGGCCGCGCCCCGAGCGCTCGGGGCGGGCGGCGGCCCCGCCTCGCGCCCGACCAGCGCGGCCAGGGGCGCCCGCAGCGCGTACGTCCAGCAGGCCCACACCGCCCCGCCCAGGAGCACGACCAGCGGCAGCCCCAGCGGGAAGTGGGTCGTGGACGCCCCCACCGGCACCGGCAGGTAGTACGGGAGGTCGGGCGCCATGGCGCCGACGACCAGCGCGGCGGTCGGCAGCCGGGTGCGGGCGAAGGGCAGGACGGCCGCCACGTGGGCCGGGGTGAAGGGCATCAGCGGCCCTCGGCCGACGCCCGCGGACGGGTTCTGTTCCAGGCCATCGCCGTACGCTCCTCCGACTCCGCCGGTCCCGGGCCGGGCACCGTTCTTTCCAGCGGTATAACGCCGGGCCCGCCCCGCCGGTTCACACGGGGGCACCGCCCTCCGGTCATCGAATGCCCGGGCAACGGTCACGTCTGCGTCCGCACGTGCCCTGGGCCACACCCCGGCGCCCCGTCACCGAATCCCGTTCTCTACCATCCGGAGTATGGACGTCCAAGAGAGCGGCGCCGCCGGATCCGGCGCCCCCGACCTCGCCGAGGGTTTCCCGGTCGCCACCCCTGACCGGTGGCGGGAGCTGGTCGCCGGAGTACTGCGCAAGAGCGGCGTGCCCGAGGAACGCCTCGCCGAACGCCCCGAGGCCGTGCTGGCCACCCGCACCTACGACGGCTTCGACATCGCGCCCCTGGCCACCTCCGAGCCGCCCGCCGCCGACCCCGGCCACCCCGGGCTGGCCCCCTTCACCCGCGGCTACCGGCCGGCGGCCATCGGCGGCTGGGACGTGCGCGCCCGCTACCTGGAGTCCGACCCCGAGGTGCTGCGCCGCCGCGCCCACACCGACCTGATGAACGGCGTCTCCTCCCTGTGGATCGCCGTCGGCGACGGCCACCTGCCCGCCGACCGCCTGGACGCCGCCCTGACCGACGTCTACCTCGACCTCGCCCCCGTGGTCCTGGAGCCCGGCGCCGCCTACCGGGAGGCCGCCGACGCCCTGCTGCGCGTCCACGCCGACGCCGGGGTCCCCGACGCCCGGATCATCTCCCACCTGGGCATCGACCCCCTCACCGCGGCCGCCCGCGCCGGGGCCCGCCCCGACGTCATGGACGCCGCCCGGTTCGCGGCCGACCGCGCCCGGGACCGCCCGGGCCTGGGCCTGGTGACCGCCGACGCCACCCTCGTGCACAACGCGGGCGGCTCCGACGGCCAGAGCCTGGGCTGGGCCGTCGCCTCCGGGACCGCGCTGCTGCGCGCCCTGGCCGCCGCCGGGATGGACGTCGCCGACGCCGCCGGGCGCATCGAGTTCCGGATCGCGGTCAACGCCGACCAGTTCGCGGGCATCGCCGGGCTCCGCGCCCTCCGCGCCATGTGGAACCGGGTGCTGGAGGTCGGCGGCGTCCCCGCCCACCGCCGCACCATGCGCGTCCACGCGGTCACCTCCGAGGCGATGCTGACCCGCCGCGACCCGCACGTGAACATGCTGCGCACCACCGTGGCCTGCTTCGCCGCCGGGGTCGGCGGGGCCGACGCCGTCACCGTCCTGCCCTACGACGCCGCTGTGGGCCTGTCCGACGACTTCGCCCGCCGGGTCGCCCGCAACACCCAGGCCCTCCTCATCGAGGAGTCGAACCTGGCCCGGGTGGCCGACCCCGCCGGCGGCTCCTTCCACGTGGAGGCGCTCACCCGCGACCTCTACCTGGCCGGATGGGCGTTCCTCCAGGAGATCGAGGCCTGCGGCGGTGCCGCCGAGGTCGTCGAGGACGGCTGGCTGCGCGAACGCGTCGACGGTATCTGGGAGCGCCGCCGCGCCGACCTGGCGCACCGCCGCGCCCCGCTGACCGGGGTGAGCGAGTTCCCGAACCTCGCCGAGGAGCCGCTGGAGCGCGAACCCCTCCCCGAACACGAATCCTGGTTCCCGCTGCGCCGCTACGCGGGCGACTTCGAGGAGCTGCGCGACCGCGCGGACGCCGCCCCCGACCGGCCCACCGCCTTCCTGGCCACCCTGGGCCCGGTCGCCGCGCACACCGCCCGGGCCTCCTTCGCCGCCAACCTGCTGGCCGCGGGCGGGATCGCCGCCCACCAGCCCGGCCCGCTGGAGTCCGCCGACGACGCCGCGCGCGCCTTCGCGGAGTCCGGCCTGCGGGTGGCCGTGCTGTGCTCCTCCGAGAAGCTCTACGCCGAGCACGCCCCCTCCGTGGTCGCGGCACTGCGGGACGCGGGCGCCGAACGCGTCCTGCTGGCGGGCGCCCCGCGCGAACTCGGGGTGGACGCCTTCCTGCACCAGGGGTGCGACGCCGTCGCCCTCCTCACCGAACTCGTCGACCTGACGGCCCCGAAGGGGGAGGAAGCATGATCCCCGACCTGTCCACCGTGGCCCCCGGCGAGCCGGAGCCCTCCGGCGACGGCGCCGCCTGGGCCGCCGCCGTCGAGGCCGCCACAGGCAAGGCCCCCGACGCCCTGGAGTGGGAGACCCCCGAGGGCATCGCCGTCAAGCCGCTCTACACCCCGGCGGACCGCGCGGGCCTGGACTTCGTCGACGGCCTCCCCGGCATCCCGCCGTACCTGCGCGGCCCCTACCCGACCATGTACGTCAACCAGCCGTGGACCATCCGCCAGTACGCGGGCTTCTCCACGGCGGAGGAGTCCAACGCCTTCTACCGCCGCAACCTGGCGGCCGGGCAGAAGGGCCTGTCGGTCGCCTTCGACCTGGCCACCCACCGCGGCTACGACTCCGACCACCCGCGCGTGGCGGGCGACGTGGGCATGGCGGGCGTGGCCATCGACTCCATCTACGACATGCGCCGGCTGTTCGACGGCATCCCGCTGGACCGGATGAGCGTGTCCATGACCATGAACGGCGCGGTCCTGCCGGTCCTGGCGCTGTACATCGTCGCCGCCGAGGAGCAGGGCGTCCCGCCGGAGAAGCTGTCCGGGACCATCCAGAACGACATCCTCAAGGAGTTCATGGTCCGGAACACCTACATCTACCCGCCGCAGCCGTCGATGCGGATCATCTCCGACATCTTCGCCTACACCTCGCAGCGGATGCCGCGGTTCAACTCCATCTCCATCTCCGGCTACCACATGCAGGAGGCGGGGGCCACCGCCGACCTGGAGCTGGCGTACACGCTGGCCGACGGCGTGGAGTACATCCGCGCCGGGCAGCGCTCCGGCCTGGACGTGGACGTGTTCGCGCCGCGGCTGTCGTTCTTCTGGGCGATCGGCATGAACTTCTTCATGGAGGTCGCCAAGCTGCGCGCCGCCCGCCTGCTGTGGGCGCGGCTGGTCAGGGACCTGGGCGCGGTCCGGGACAAGTCGCTGAGCCTGCGCACCCACTCCCAGACCTCGGGCTGGTCGCTGACCGCCCAGGACGTGTTCAACAACGTGGCCCGCACCTGCGTGGAGGCGATGGCCGCCACCCAGGGCCACACCCAGTCTCTGCACACCAACGCCCTGGACGAGGCGCTGGCGCTGCCCACCGACTTCTCGGCGCGCATCGCCCGCAACACCCAGCTCCTCCTCCAGCAGGAGTCCGGCACCACCCGGTCGGTCGACCCGTGGGGCGGCAGCTACTACGTGGAGCGGCTCACGCAGGAGCTGGCGGCCAAGGCCTGGGGCCACATCACGGAAGTCGAGAAGGCGGGCGGCATGGCCGCGGCCATCGACGCGGGGCTGCCCAAGATGCGCATCGAGGAGGCGGCCGCCCGCACCCAGGCGCGCATCGACTCCGGGCGCCAGCCCGTCATCGGCGTCAACAAGTACCGGCCCGACAGCGAGCAGGCCATCGACGTCCTCAAGGTCGAGAACTCCAGGGTACGCGCCAGCCAGCTCGACAAGCTGCGCCGCCTGCGCGCCGAACGCGACGAGGACGCGGTGCGCGCCGCCCTGGACGCCCTCACCGCGGCGGCCGGGCGCGAGTCCAGGGCCGACGCCGACCTCACCGGCAACCTGCTGGCGGCGGCCGTGGACGCGGCCCGCGCCAAGGCCACCGTCGGCGAGATCTCCGACGCGATGGAGAAGGTGTTCGGCCGCCACTCCGGTCAGATCCGTACCATCCAGGGTGTGTACCGGAACGAGGCGGCGGGCAGCGCGGACGCGGCGGATCTCATGGAGCGGGTGACCCGCCGGGTGGAGGAGTTCACCGAGGACGAGGGGCGCCGCCCCCGCATCCTGGTGGCGAAGATGGGCCAGGACGGCCACGACCGCGGCCAGAAGGTCATCGCGACGGCGTTCGCCGACCTGGGCTTCGACGTGGACGTGGGCCCGCTGTTCCAGACCCCGGAGGAGGTCGCCGTCCAGGCGGTCGAGGCCGACGTGCACGTGGTGGGGGTGTCGTCGCTGGCGGCGGGGCACCTCACGCTGGTGCCCGCGCTGCGGGAGGAGCTGGCCAAACTGGACCGCGAGGACATCATGATCGTGGTCGGCGGGGTCGTCCCCCCGCAGGACTTCGACGCCCTGCTCGAGGCCGGGGCCGCGGCGATCTTCCCGCCGGGCACGGTCATCGCCGAGGCGGCCGTCGACCTGCTCGACCGGCTGGAGGCCCGGCTGGAGCAGGAGTGAGCGGCGCTCCCGGAGCAGGGCGCGCCGGCGGGGCCGCCCGGGCCGGCCGGAGTCGCGGGCGGCGTCCGGGGTACGACGGTCGGACGGGGACGCGGAACCGATGACAGACGAGGAGGCGGGCGTGCGGCGGACACGACCGCGCAGGCCGGTGGACGTGGCCGCGCTGGCCGAGGGGGTGCTGGCCGGGCACCGGCCCACCCTGGCGCGGGCGATCACCCTGGTGGAGTCGCGCCGCCCCGACCACGCCCGCGACGCCCAGGACCTGCTGGTGCGCCTGCTCCCGCACACCGGCGGCGCCCACCGGGTGGGCATCACCGGTGTGCCGGGGGTGGGCAAGTCCACGTTCATCGACGCGCTGGGCACCCGGCTGACGGGGGAGGGCCACCGGGTCGCGGTGCTGGCCGTGGACCCCTCCTCCACCCGCTCGGGCGGCAGCATCCTGGGCGACAAGACCCGGATGGCGCGCCTGGCGGTGGACCCGAACGCGTTCATCCGCCCCTCGCCGACCGCCGGGACCCTGGGCGGGGTGGCGCGGGCGACCCGGGAGACCATGCTGCTCATGGAGGCGGCCGGGTTCGACGTGGTGCTGGTGGAGACCGTGGGGGTGGGCCAGTCCGAGGTGGCGGTCGCCGCGATGGTCGACTGCTTCCTGTTCCTCACCCTGGCCCGCACCGGCGACCAGCTCCAGGGCATCAAGAAGGGCGTGCTGGAGCTGGTGGACGTGGTCGCGGTCAACAAGGCCGACGGCCCGCACGCCGAGGACGCCCGCAAGGCGGCCCGGGAGCTGTCGCGGGCGCTGCGGCTGCTGCAGCCGGTCCACCCGCGGTGGCGGCCGCCGGTGCTCACGTGCAGCGGGCTCACCGGCGAGGGCCTGGGCGAGGTGTGGGACACCGTCCGCGAGCACCGCAAGGTGCTGGAGGACGACGGGGCGCTGGCCGAGCGGCGCAGCGGACAGCGGGTCAGCTGGATGTGGGACCGGGTCCGCGACCGCCTGATGGACGCGTTCCTGCGGCACCCGGAGGTGGCGGCGCGCATCCCGGAGCTGGAGCGGGAGGTGCGGTCGGGGGAGACCACGGCCACGCTCGCGGCCGACGGGCTCCTCTCGCTGTTCACCGAGAGTGATGCCGGAGGGGCGGCGGAACCGCCGGCGGAGCCCGGGGCGGGGGCCGCCGGGCGGTCCGCGGAGCCGGGCTCCGGGAGCTCCGGGAGTAATGGGTCTCATATCGTGAAATGACCTAGAGTCAACGGGCGATTTCGGGCAGGCCGCGGAGGGTTCGTGCCCCCGAGGCGAAAATTTCTTCCGAGATGCCATTCCCGAACGCCCGCGCGGCTTATACCGTGTGTGTCCAACGACTTACCGGACACGCGGACGCGCACGTTGCTTCCCTCCCCGGTCGGCCGGCCCCGTGGGAGTGGGGGCGGACCCGGTGGGCGCGGCCCGCGCGCCTGCGTATGGTTAAGCGAAGGGACCCCTCGCCTTCTCAACGTGGGGTCGGGAGGAGTGAACGTGCACAGGCTCGGACTGAGCACAAGGGTGGAAAGCCGCAGCGTCATCGTCGCGGTCGAGGGCGAGCTCGACATCGCGACCACCAACGACCTCCAGGAGCACGTCCGGTCCGCGATCGACGACCACGGCCCGTGGCTGATCCTGGACATGTCGGGGCTCGACTTCATGGACTCGAGCGGCCTCAACGTCATCATCAACGCCTACCGCACCGTCCGCGAGCGGGACGGGGCGCTGGCGCTGGCGGCCCTCAACGAACGCGTCACCAAGGTCGTCCGCCTGGTCGGCCTGCACCGCCAGGTCCCCGTCCACCAGACGGTGGCCACCGCCGTCGCCGCCATGGAGGCGCTGGAGAAGCGCCAGGCCGGCTGACCCCGCACCGACAGCCGCACACCGACAGCCGCACACCGACGGACCCGCACGGCCGGACGCCCCACGACGTCCGGCCGTGACGTCTGCCCGGGCGCCCGTGCGGCAGGTCGCCGGTACGCGCCGCCCCGGCGGCGGTTGGCCGACCTCCCCGCGGGCACAAGGACCGGCAGGACACCACCGCGGAAGAGGGAGGTGGCGGAATGCCGGTTGTTCTGCCCCTGGAACGGATCGGCGCCGGTGACGGCGACCTGGCGGGCGGCAAGGCCGTGGGGCTGGCCGGGGCGATCGCCGCCGGCGTGCGGGTCCCCGGGGGCTTCTGTGTCACCACCGAGGCCCACCGCGACGGCACCGTCCCCGCCGACGAGGTCGCCGCCGCCTACGAGGCCCTGGGCGGGGGACCGGTGGCGGTGCGCTCCAGCGCCACCGCCGAGGACCTGCCCGACGCCTCCTTCGCCGGGCAGCAGGACACCTACCTCGACGTCGAGGGGGCCGACGACCTGGTCACCGCCGTCCGCCACTGCTGGGACTCCCTGTGGACGGACCGGGCGGTCGCCTACCGCCGCGACCGGGACATCGACGACGCGTCCGTCCACATGGCGGTGGTCGTCCAGCGCATGGTCAGGCCCCGGGCCGCCGGGGTGCTCTTCACCGCGAACCCGGTCACCGGCATCCGCGGCGAGACCGTCGTGGACGCCGTGCCCGGCCTGGGCACCGGGGTCGTGGACGGCAGTGCCGAGCCCGACCACTACACGGTCCGCCCCGACGGCGGCGTCACCGCCCCGGCCGACGGCTGCCTGTCGGTGGCCGAGGTGGAGGAGCTGCACGCGCTGGGACTGCGGCTCCAGGAGCACTTCGGGGCGCCGCAGGACGTGGAGTGGGCGATCGACGCCGACGGCGTCCTGTGGACCCTCCAGTCCAGGGCGGTCACCACGCTGTTCCCCCGGCCGCCGGAGCACCCGGACGGCCCGCGCGTGTACTTCGAGGGCGGCCACATGCAGGGCCTGCTGCGCCCCTGCACGCCCATGGGCATGTCCGGGCTCAAGGTCGCCGCCGCCGACTGGTTCCGGACGGTGGGGGTGCGGATCGACCCGTACGCGCGGACCGGCTTCCTCACCGAGATCGGCGGGCGCTTCTACCTCGACCTGACGCCCTTCGTCCGCAACCGGTGGATCCGCGGGACCCTGCCGGAGGCCGTGGAGCTGTACGGGCCGCGGGCCAGGGAGGCGGTCCGGTCCCTGCTGGACGACCCCCGGTTCGCCCCGCGCCGGATGCGGCTGCCCGGAGCGGGCGCGCTGCTCGGCGCGGTCCGCACCGCGGCCGGGGTGCTCCCGATGGCCGGCGGGCTCGCGGCCGGTACGGTCGCGGCGCTGCGGGACCCGGCCGCGGCCCGGGAGCGGATCCTGCGGGCGGGCGAGGAGGCGCGCCGGGCCGTGTCCCGCGGCCCCGGGCCCGGGGCCACCGCGCACGAGCGCCTGGAGTACGCCGAGCACGTCCAGGCACCCGTGCTGGCCGAGTTCATGACACCGATGCTGGGGCCGCTGTACGTCGGCATCCTCGCCGGGCGGATCCCCGAGGGGCTGCTGCGGGGCATCGCGACCCCGGCGGAGGTGGCCGCGGTCCTGCGGGGCATGCCCCACAACGTCACCACCACCATGGACCTGGAGCTGTGGGGCGTCGCGCGGGCCGCGGCCGCGCACCGGGAGGTCTTCGCCGAGACCCCGCCGGAGCGGCTGGCGGAGCTGTACGCGTCCGGGGACCTGCCCGACATCGGCCTGGGCGCCTTCCTGGAGCGGTACGGCCACCGGGCGGCGGCCGAGGTCGACCTCGGGGTCCCCCGCTGGTCGGAGGACCCGGCGCCGCTGTTCGCCGCGATCGCCGGGTACCTGCGGGTGGACGACCGGGACCAGGCCCCGGACCGGAGGTTCGAGCGCGCGGCCGCGGAGGCCGAGCGCACGCGGGCCGGACTCGTGGCCCGTGCGCGCGCGAGCCGCCCGGTGCGCGCCCGGGTCGCCGACCTCCTCTTCGACCGGGCCCGCGCGCTCGGCGGGATGCGCGAGTACCCCAAGTTCGTGTGGCTGTACGCCATCGCGGCGAGCCGCCGGGAACTGCTCGCCGTGGGGGAGGAGCTCGTCGGACAGGGGCGCCTGGAGCGCCCCGACGACATCATGTTCGTCGACTTCCGGGAGGCGCGGGACCTGCTCGACGGCGAGGACCTGCGCGGTGTGATCGCCGAGCGCAGGGGGTTCCACCGCCGCGAGCAGCGGCGCCGCCGGGTGCCGCCGGTCCTGCTGTCGGACGGCACCGACGTGGAGGTGACGCTGCCGCCCGATGCGGGGGCGGACGGGCCGGGGGTCCTGACCGGGGTGGCGGCCTCGCCGGGCGAGGCCACCGGGCGCGCCCGGGTGGTCCACGACCCGGCGGGCGCGTCGATCGAGCCGGGGGACATCCTCGTCGCCCCGACCACCGACCCCGGGTGGACGCCGCTGTTCATGACGGCGGGCGGTGTGGTCGTGGAGACCGGCTCGACGGTCGCGCACGGGCCGACCGTCGCCCGGGAGTACGGCATCCCCTGCGTGATCTGCGTCCCCGGGGTGACGGAGAAGGTGCCCGACGGCGCGGTGATCACCATCGACGGCTCCGCGGGGGTCGTCCGCCTGGAGGGGGACCGGGAGGCCGCCGACACCTGACCCCGCGGGGGTGCGTACGCGTGCGGCGCGGCCGGGGACCGGCCGCGCCGCGGTGCGCTCACGGGGGAGGGGCTCAGTCGCCGCCTCCTCCTCCGCCCCCGCCGTCACCGCCACCTCCGCCGGAGTCGCCGCCCCAGCCGCCGCCACCGGAGTCGCCCCCGAACAGGCCGCCCCAGAAGCCGCCGCCGGAGGAGCCCGAAGAGCCGTGGGAGCCGTGGGAGGGCGCGGCGCCGGGGTCGCCGGGCTGACCGTGCGCGGACGGGGCCCCGGGGCCGTCCGAGCGGTGCCCGTGGTCGCCCGCGTAGTGGGCCGGAGCGGCGGTGTCGGCGCCCGTCGGGACGTACCCGTCACCGCCGTGGCCGCCGCGGGCGGGGACCGGGCGCGCCGGGGTCCGGGCGCGCCACAGCGCCAGGACCAGGCAGAGCAGGGCGCCGGTCGTCAGCAGGCCGATCAGCACCCCCTGGACCAGGCCGATCAGGGGCAGGACCGCCAGCGGGTCGGAGACGGCGTGCGGGAACACCGCCCACACCACCTGGAAGAGGGCGGTGAACAGACCGGTGCAGAGGAACAGCACGGCCGAGGTGCGGACCAGGCCGGGCGCGGCCGCGTTCCGGGCGCGGATCAGGGCGACGGCCGCGATCGCGAACAGGGGCAGGGAGAAGATCAGCGTGTTGGTCAGGATGCCGACGATGAGGCCGGGGTCGCTCGATGGCACGGTCGCCTCCTAACGGCGGGGGTACGGGTGGGGGGCGGGGTGCGCGGGGGCCTTCGTCACGGCGAGGACGAGGGTGAGGGCCCCGCCGGCGAACACCAGCGGGGGCACCGCGCCCAGCAGGCCCAGCACGGGGGCGTGGGCGAGCGGGAACGTCGGGGGGAAGAGGGTGAGGACCTGGTAGCCCCCCGTCAGGAGCCCGCCCACCGCCACCAGGACGCCGCCGACCATGGCGGCCGACCGGCGGTCGGGGGCCAGGCGGGGCGCCGCGGCCATCGCCGCGACGCCCAGGGCGATCTCGACGAGCACGAACAGCAGCGAGGGCAGCAGGGACACCAGGGGCGTCAGGTCGGGTGCCGAGATCATCGGGGTCCTTCCGTGGAGGGGGCGGCGTTCGGCTGCCACCGGCCCGGGGCGGCGGGGGGAGCGGGGGGCGCGGGCGGACCCTGCGGCCCGTCCTTGAACTTCCGGGCGCTCAGCACCGCGACCAGCAGCAGGGCCAGGCCGCCCGCGCCGAGCGCGCCGCTGCCGAGGAAGACGGTCTCCATGACGCCGGGGCGGACGGGCAGGAAGCCGGGGTCGAAGAAGGGGTCGGGCGAGAGGAAGAACCTCAGGTAGATCTGCCAGCCGGTCGTGACCAGCCCGGACAGGATCAGCAGCACCCCGCCCGCGGCGGCGGCCCCCTTGCCGGAGGGGGCGCCGAAGGAGCGGATCAGGGCGATGGCGCCGACCACGACGGGCGGCAGACAGGCGAAGAGGAAGGTGGCGATGAGGCCGATCATGTCCGTGTCGTCTCCGGGTCTCGTGCGCGGTCAGCGGGGGGTGTGCGGGGGGCGCGGTCCGTCCTGGCCGGGGCCGCCCGGTCGGGGCCCGGGACCCTGCGGCCCGCCCTGCGGAGGGCCGGTCCGCGGTCCCGCGTGGGGTGCGGGCGCGCCCTGCGGTCCGGCCTGGTGCGGCCCTCCCTGGTGCGGTCCGGCCTGGTGCGCGCCCTGCGGGACCCCGTAGGGCGCGTGCGGCGCCGGGACGGCGCGGGGGCGCGGACGGCGCTTGGTCGCGGCGACGGCCACCAGCAGCAGGCCGGTCGCCCAGAGGAAGTCGGAGAGCCCCCCGAGCACGTCGAGGACGATGGAGGCGGTCCGCCCGCCGTTGAGGGCGCTCACGGCCTCGTGGATCGAGCCGCCCCCGAGGATGAGCACCAGGGTGAGGCCCGAGCCCACCAGCAGCAGGCCGCCGCCGACGGCGGTGAGCGCCCGCCGCCCGTAGGGGGCGGTGAACCCGATGACCAGGGCCGCGAGGCTCAGGAGCAGCGAGACCACGGGGAAGACGAGGAAGAGTGGATTGAAGCCCACGGTTCTCCTTCGGGAAGCGGGGTCCGGGGGACGGTCGCGAGGACGGGGCGGTTTCCCCGTGACCTGGTAGACGCCGGATCCGCCACCCCGGTTTCGCATGTCGGGGGGTCTCTACTCTGGTGCCCGGAACGGGCATTGCGCCAGGGTGGTGTCGTGCGTAACATCTCATCGAATCGCTTCGACAACGGACGGGACGGCACCGTGCGGATCTCCGATGTGGCCCGGCACGCAGGTGTGTCGCCCAGCACGGTCTCCTATGTCCTCAGCGGGAAGCGCTCGATCTCCGAGACCACCCGCCGCCGGGTGCTCGACAGCATCGACGCCCTGGGCTACCGCCCGCACGCGGGCGCCCGGTCCCTGGCCAGCCGCCGCAGCAACGTCCTGGCGCTGGTCGTCCCCCTGCGCGAGGACGTGCACGTCCCCGTCGCGATGCGGTTCGCGGTCTCGGTGGTCACCGCCGCCCGCGCCCACGACCACGACGTCCTCCTGCTCACCCAGGGGGAGGGCCCGGCGGGCCTGCACCGGGTGGCGGGCAGCGCCATGGTGGACGGGATCGTCGTCATGGACGTGGAGACCGACGACGCCCGCGTCCCCGTGCTGCGCTCCCTGGACCTGCCCTCGGTCCTCATCGGCGTCCCCGCCGACACCGAGGGCCTGACCTGTGTCGACCTGGACTTCGCGGCGGCGGGCGCCGCCTGCGTGCACCACCTGGCCGACCTGGGTCACCGCGACATCGCCTTCGTCGGCCAGCCCGCCTCGGTGTACGAGCGCCGCACCGGGTTCGCCGAGCGCACCCTCACCGGGTTCGAGGCCGCCGCCCTCGAACGCGGCGTCCGGGCCACCTCCCACCCCTGCGACCCGGCGGGCGCCCGGGAGCTGGTGGCCGGACTGGTCCGGGACCGGCCCGGGCTCACCGGCCTCATCGTCCACAACGAGGCCTCGCTCGCCCCGCTGCTGGACGCCTTCGCCGACCACGGCCGGGTGCCGCCGGAGATCTCCGTGGTCGCCCTGGGGTCGCTGCCGCCGGGGGCGCCGGACCTGACCCGGGTGGAGCTGCCCGCCGAGGAGCTGGGCGCCCGCGCGGTGTCCCTGCTCATGGACCTGATCGACGACCCCGGGCGGACCGAGGTCACCCTGCTGGAGCCGCGGGTCGTCCCGGGCCGGAGCACGGCCCCGCCGACGGGCTGACCCCGCCGGGCGCGGGCCGTCCGGCGTTCCGCCGCACGTATCGTCGAAGCGCTTCGACTGACACGTGCACAAGCACACACCGATCGTGACCGCGCCGACCGTGCGGTCCCACCCCCCGACCGGAAGGACGAGACATGTTCAACGAGATCGAGGACGGCGTCGAGTGGCGGGGCGGCCACCAGGTCGTCCGGGTCCGGGCCTGGGGCGCCGACGGCCTGCGCGTCCAGGCCGGGCTGTCCGTCCTGCGGGAGGACCTGCCCGGCGCGCTGGACGCGCCCCCGCCCACCGGGGACGCGCCCCGGCCGACCCTGGACGGCGACCGGGCACTGCTGGTCAACGGCGCGATCGCCGCCGAGATCGACGCCTCCGGCATGCTCCGCTTCCTGCGGGTGGAGGACGGGGTGCCCGGCGAGGAGCTGCTCGCCGAGGAGCGCGCCCACTTCTGGTGGCCGGGCCCGCGCGTGTACTCCTCCACCGGCAACGGCTACTACCGGATCGAGCAGCGGTTCCGCGCCTACGACGGGGAGCGCCTGTACGGCCTGGGCCAGCACACCCACGGCCTGTTCGACCACAAGGGCGCGGTGGTGGACCTGGTGCAGCGCAACGCGGAGGTGACCGTCCCCTTCGTGGTCTCCTCCCGCGGCTACGGGCTGCTGTGGAACAGCCCGGCGGTGGGCCGGGTGGAGTTCGCCGCCAACGGCACCCGGTGGGCGGCCGACAGCGCACGCCAGATCGATTACTGGATCACGGCCGGGCCCGAGCCGGCGGCGGTCCTGGAACGCTACGCCGACGCCACCGGGCACACCCCGATGCTCCCGGAGTTCGCCTCCGGGTTCTGGCAGTGCAAGCTGCGCTACCGCACCCAGGAGGAGCTGCTGGAGGTCGCCCGGGGGTACCGCGACCGGGGGCTCCCGCTGTCGGTCATCGTCGCGGACTTCTTCCACTGGACCCACCTGGGCGACTGGAGGTTCGACCCGGCCGAGTGGCCCGACCCCGCGGCGATGGTCGAGGAGCTGCGGGAGATGGGGGTGGAGCTGATGGTGTCGGTGTGGCCGTCGGTGAGCCCGCTCAGCGAGAACTACAAGCCCATGCTGGCGGCCGGCCACCTGGTGGCCACCGAGCAGGGGCCGCCGGTGCACGCGGACTGGGCCGACAAGGGCGTGGACGCCCACGTGCAGGTGTCGTTCTACGACCCCACCAAGCCGGAGGCCCGCGCCTACCTGTGGGAGCGGATCCGCGAGAACTACCACTCCCTCGGCATCCGGGTGTGGTGGCTGGACGCCTGCGAACCCGAGCTCAAGCCCGGCCACCCCGGCAACCTGCGCTACCACGCGGGCCCGGGCGCCGAGGTCGGCAACATCTACCCGCGCGAGCACGCCCGCGCCTTCCACGAGGGGATGCTCGCCGCGGGCGAGGAGGAGGTGATCACCCTGTGCCGCTCGGCCTGGGCGGGCTCCCAGCGGTACGGGGCGGCCCTGTGGTCGGGGGACATCGCCCCGACCTTCGCGTCCCTGCGGGCCCAGGTCCGCGCCGGGCTGAACGTGGCGATGTCGGGGATCCCCTGGTGGACCACGGACGTCGGCGGGTTCCACGGCGGCGACCAGGACGACCCGGAGTACCGGGAGCTGCTGGTGCGCTGGTTCCAGTACGGGGTGTTCTGCCCGCTGCTGCGGCTGCACGGGTACCGCGAGCCCTTCTCGCACGCCCTGTACCCGGAGATGACGGGCGGCCCCAACGAGGTGTGGTCCTACGGGGAGGAGGTGTACGGGCGGCTGCGGGAGCTGCTGTTCCTGCGCGAGCGGCTGCGCCCCTACGTCATGGAGCAGATGCGCGTCGCCCACGAGCGCGGGCTGCCGCCGATGCGCCCGCTCTTCGTCGACCACCCCGGCGACCCGCGCGCCTGGGAGGTCGGCGACGCCTTCCTGTTCGGCCCGGACCTGCTGGTCGCCCCGGTCACCGAGTACGGGGCCCGCTCGCGGCGGGTGTACCTGCCGCAGGGCACCGACTGGACGGACCCCTGGACGGGGGAGACGCACCCGGGCGGCGCGGAGGTCGTCCTGGACGCCCCGCTGGACCGGGCCCCGGTCCTGGTCCGGAAGGGGGCCGAGGTGCCGATCGCCGGGTGACCGCCGTCACGTCCGCACAGGAATTTCCGACGGGGGCCGCTCGTTGCACCCCGTGTGGGACGGTGCGGTAGAAAGTGTCCCCCGGGCTCAACCGAAGCCTTCACGGAATACCGCGCCCTCGGGCGGCCTTGGAGCCGTGTTGTGCACTCCGCCGTGAGGCGACCGCCGCACCGTCCCGCACAGACGGGGGACGGCCCCGCCGGGCACACGCCCGGCGGGGCCGTCGTCGTTCCCGGGCCGGTCCGCCGGCCCCGGCTCAGCGCACGCCCAGCAGGTGCTCCAGGGCGAGCTGGTCCAGCCGCTCGAAGTGGTAGCCGCGCCCGCCGGCCGCGTCCGCGTCGAACTCCTCGGCCAGCAGCTCCGCCAGGCTCTCGCCCTCGCCCAGCGTGGGCACCGCCAGCTCCGGCACCCGCGACTCCTCCAGGGCCCGGCGGACCTCGGGGTCGGCGCGGAACGCGGCGGCCTTCTCCTTGAGGATCAGGTAGTTGCGCATGCACGCCTCGGCGGACACCCACACGCCGCTCATGTCCTCGGTGCGCGGCGGCTTGAAGTCGAAGTGCCGCGGCCCGGTGTACCCGGCGCCCTCCAGCAGGTCGACCAGGAAGAACGCCTCCTTGACGTCGCCCGCGCCGAACCGCAGGTCCTGGTCGTACTTGACCCCGCGCTGGCCGTTGAGGTCGATGTGGAACAGCTTGCCCGCCCACAGCGCCTGGGCGACCCCGTGCGCGAAGTTCAGCCCGGCCATCTGCTCGTGCCCGACCTCCGGGTTGACCCCCACCATCTCGGGGTGCTCCAGCGAGTTGATGAACGCCAGGGCGTGGCCCACGGTGGGCAGCAGCACGTCGCCGCGCGGCTCGTTGGGCTTGGGCTCGATGGCGAACCGCAGGTCGTAGCCCTGCTCGCGCACGTACCCGCAGAGGATGTCGAACGCCTCGCGCAGCCGGTCCAGCGCGGCGGCGTCGTCCTTGCCCGCCTCGGTCTCGGCGCCGTCCTGGCCGCCCCAGCACACGTACGTGGTGGCGCCCAGGGACACCGCCAGGTCGATGTTGCGCACGACCTTGCGGATGGCGTGGCGGCGCACGTCGCGGCTGTTGGAGGTGAACCCGCCGTCGCGGAACACCGGGTGGGTGAACAGGTTGGTGGTGACCATGGGCACGGCCAGGCCGGTCTCGTCCAGCGCTCCCCGGAACCGCTTGAGGACCGCCTCGCGCTCGGCGGGGCCGCTGCCGGGCGGGATCAGGTCGTCGTCGTGGAACGTGATGCCGTAGGCGCCCAGCTCCGCGAGCCGGTGCACGGCCTCGACGGGGTCGAGCTCGGGCCGCACGGCGTCGCCGAAGGTGTTGACGCCGCGCCAGCCCACGGTCCACAGCCCGAAGGTGAACCGGTCCTCGGGCGTCGGTCGGTACGCGGTCATGGGAAGCCTCCTGGGGTCGGGGACCTCAGTTTGTCTAGGATCACAACTAATTGTCAACGGGGTGCCCGCGCAGCACCGCCACACCCCCTCCGGGCAGGTGCATGCCCTCGGCGGACGCCTTGGACACCAGGTCCACCGCGCCGGCGCCCAGCCCCAGCCGGGCCGGGTCGATCCGCACCGACCGGTGCCCGTGGTTGGTGAGGAACACCCACGCCCCCTCAGGCCCCACCCGGCGCACCACGTCCAGCCCCTCCTCGGGGAAGGAGCCCTGCCCGGCGGCCTCGGTGATCACCCGGCCCAGCCCCCGGTCGTTGAGGTGCGCGGACACGTACCAGGCCTCGCCCGCCCCGTACCGGCGCCGCGTCACCGCGGGCAGCCCGTCCAGCGCCCCGCCCGCGTAGGGCGCGACCGTCTCGGCGCCCTCCAGGTGCACGTGCTCGCTCCACAGGGTCACCTCCTCGCGGACCATCCCCACGTCCACCCCGGCCTTCTCGCCCTCGGCCATCGGGTGGAACTCCTCCACCCGCACGCCCAGCAGGTCGCGCAGCATGCCGGGGTGGCCGCCGGTGCGCACCGTCCCGGTGGGGTCGGCGATGCCGCTCAGGTACGTGACCACCAGCGTTCCGCCGTACTCGGTGTAGCGGGCCAGCCGCTCGGCGGCCTGCTCGGACAGCAGGTACAGGGACGGCACCACCAGCAGCGGCACCCGGGGCAGGTCCCGGTCCGGGCGCACGAAGTCCACCGTGCGCCCCGACCGCCACAGCACCCGGTGCACCTGGCGCACCGCCTCCAGGTAGTCGACCCGGTCCGACGGCAGGGTGGTGGCCCCCATCGCCCACCAGCTCTCCGGGTCCCAGGCGACCGCCGCGTCGGCGACCACGTCCGCCCCGGCGGTCTCGGAGATGCGCCCCAGCACGTCGCCCAGCTCGCACACCTCCCGGAAGATCCGCGAGTCCGGGCCGGCGTGCGGCACCATGCCCGAGTACCACTGCTCGGCGCCGCCCCGGGAGGCCCGCCACTGGAAGAACATCGCCCCCCGCGACCCCCGCGCGACGTGCGCCAGGCTGTGCCGGGCGATCTCCCCGGGCGCCTTGGGGCGGATGAGCCCCTTCTCGTAGACCACCCCGGCCGCCTGCTCCATCAGCAGCCACGGCCGGCCGCCCCCGGGGACCCGGTCGGCCCAGGAGCGGGCCAGGTCCCCGGCGAACGCGGTCTGCTCGTCCCCGCCCTCCCCGGCCCGGTCCGGGTAGTCGTCCACCGACACCAGGTCCACGTGCTCGGCCCACCGCCACGGGTCCACCGGCACCCAGTCGCCGAACGCCAGGTTGGTGGTGACCGGCACGTCCGGGGAGGCGGCCCGCAGCACGTCGCGCTGGTCCAGGAAGTGGTCGAGCATCTCGTCGGACAGGAACCGCCGGAAGTCCAGGACGTGCGCCGGATTGGCCAGGTACTGCGTGGAGCGGGGCGGCAGCACCTCGTCCCAGGAGCCGTACCGCTGGCCCCAGAACTCGGTGGTCCACGCCCGGTTCAGCGCGTCCAGGGTGTCGTGGCGGCGGCGCAGCCAGTCCCGGAACGCGCGGGCGCCGTGCTCGGAGTAGGTCCACGTCCCGTACTCGTTGTGCACGTGCCACATGGCCAGCGCCGGGTGGTGGGCGTAGCGCTCTGCCAGCGCCCGCACGATCCGCACCGAGGCCCGCCGGTAGTCGGGGGAGCAGACGTCGTAGGTGTCGCGGCTGCCGTGCGTGAGCCGGACCCCGTCGGCGTTCACGGGCAGGGCGTCGGGGTGGGCCAGCGAGAACCACGGCGGCGGCGACGCGGTGGGGGTGGCCAGCGCCACCTGGACGCCCGCCCCGTGCAGCCGGTCCAGGACCCGGTCCAGCCACGCGAAGTCGTACTCGCCCTCGCGCGGCTCCAGCCGCGACCAGGCGAACACCCCGACGGTGACCAGGTTGACGCCCGCGCGCCGCATGAGGTCGACGTCCTCGGCGGCCGTCTCCTCCGGCCACTGCTCGGGGTTGTGGTCTCCGCCGAACCACAGCCTCCGGTGGGACAGGGCGTGCGGCGGGGTCTGGGCGGCCATGTGGGGGACTCCTTAGGTTGGGCGGACGAACGAAGTATGGCGAGAACCCCCCGCCCTTGGCACCCCCCACCTCCCGGGAGCGACATGTCCCACCCCCGTACGGCCCCCCGCCGCGGCGTCCGAACCCGCCACCCCGCCTCCTCCTGGGAGGACGCCCTGGTCACCGGGGGCGGCCGGGTCGGCGCGCTGGTCCACTCCACCGCCGGCCTGGTCCGCCTCACCCTGGGCCACGAACGCCTCTTCCTGCCGGCCGCCGACGCCCTGCCCGCCCCGGAGACCGCGCGCGTCCTGCCGGAGCTGCGCGCCCTGCTCCTGGCGGGCCGCTCCAGGGAGGCCGCCGAGCGGATCGCCGGGTTCGCGGCCGCCGAGGACCCCGGGTACGCCGAGACCCGGTGGATCGACCCGCTGGTCCCCGCGGCCGTGCTCTCGTTCGCCCCCCGCTCCCCGGCCCCGGGCGACCCGCTGCGGGAGTGCGACTTCGCCACCGGCGTGGTCGCCGAGACCCTGCCGGACGGGACCCGGCACCGGGCGGTGGCCTCCCGGGCGGACGCGGTGGTCGCCGTGGAGCTGACCCGGGCCGCGGGGCTGGACGGGACGCTGCGCCTGGACCCGCCGCAGGGCCCGCCGCCGGTGCGGATCGCCGCGGAGCCAGCCGCGGCCCCGGGCCTGCTGCGGCTGGCCGTCCGCTTCCCGGACCGCCCGGCCGGGGCGCCGGCCGCCGCGCCCGCCGGGTACACGGTCGAGTGCGCGCTCACCGCGGCCGGCGGCACGGCCCGGCCGGTCCCCGGCGGCCTGGAGCTGCGCGGGGTCCGGCGCCTGGAGGCCGTCGTCCGGATCACCGTCGACCCGCCCGGGGACACCCCGGCGGCCCCGCCCGCCCCGCCCGGGGACACCGGGTTCGACCGGGTCCTGGCCCGGCACGCGCCGCTGCACGGCCGCCTCATGGACCGGTTCCGCATCGGGCTGGACGGCCCGCCCGCCGAGGGGACCGCCCCGGCGCACCTGGCCCGGCTGGTGGACGCCGGGCGGTACGCGATCGTGTCGAGCTGCGGCGACCTGCCGCCCACCCTCCAGGGGGTGTGGAGCGGCACCTACGACCCGCCCTGGCGGTCCGGCTACACCTTCGACGGCAACCTGTTCTCCGCGGTGGCCGCCCTGCACGCCACCGGCACCCCCGAGCTGATGACCCCGGTGTTCGACCTGCTGGAGGGCATGCTCGGCGACCTGCGCGAGAACGCCCGCCGCCTGTACGGCTGCCGGGGGATCCTGGTGCCCGCGCACGCCTCCACCTCCGGCCGCCACCAGCACTTCGGCCCGGTGTGGTGCCTGACCTGCTGGACCGCCGGGGCCGCCTGGGCGGGGCGGCTGTACTGGGACCACTACGCCCACACCCGCGACCGGGCCTTCCTGCGCGACCGGGCGCTGCCCTTCCTCACCGAGGCGGCCCTGTTCCACGAGGACTTCCTCACCGCCGACGGGTTCGTGCCGTCGTACTCGCCGGAGAACACCCCCGCCGGAGCGGGCGGCCAGGCCTGCGTCAACGCCACCATGGACGTCGCAGCCGTCCGCGACCTGTGCCGCAACCTCATGCGCGCGCACCGGGTCCTGGGCCTGCCCGGCGGGCGGCGGTGGGCCGCCCTGGCCGCCCGCCTGCCCGCGTACCGGGTCGCGCCCGGCGGGGAGCTCGCCGAGTGGGCGGGCCCGGCCGGACCGCTGGAGCAGGCCGAGGAGCACGCCCACCGGCACGCCTCCCACCTGTACCCGCTCTGGTACGAGCCGGACCCGGCCCTCGCCGCGCCCCGGCTGCGGGCGGCCGCCGCGGCGGCGGTGCTCGCCCGTCTGGACTGGTGGCGGGGCGAGGAGTCCGACGAGATGGCGTTCGGACTGGTCCAGCTCGGCCTGGCGGCGGCCCGGCTGGGGGAGGCGGAGCAGGCGCACGCGGCCCTCGGGATGCTGGCCTCCCGCTACTGGCGGCCCACCCTGATCCCGACCCACAACCGGGGGGAGCTGTTCAACGTGGACATCGGCGGCGGGCTCCCCGCGGTCGTCGCCGCGATGCTGCTCGGCTCCACCGAGGGCCGCGCCGACCTGCTGCCCGCGCTGCCGGGGACGTGGACCGCGGGCCGGGTGGAGGGGCTGCGCGGCCGGGGCGGGCTCGTCGTCGACGTCCTGGAGTGGGAGCGGGGGCGGGCGCACGCCCGGCTGCGGTCGGCGGAGCCCCGGAGCCTGGTGGTCGCGTTCCCGGACGGGACCCGGAGCCGGGTGGACTGCGGTCCCCGGCAGGCCATTTCGCTGCGATTTCAGACTTTCCTCCATGCCCGCAGTCGAAGCGCTTCGAAAAGTTGCCCGGACCCCTCTTGCCGGACACCCGAAGGGTATTCACACTGATCGGGAATTGGCGTCCTCCCGTGGCCCGGAATCCCCGGGAGGGCGTGACCCCCCGATTTCAGGAGCCCCGCATGCCCACCCGCCCCCCGAGACCGCCGCACCGGAGGCCCCTCGCCCTCCTGGCCGCCCTGGCCGTGGCCCTACCGCTCGCCGCCGTCGGCGCGGCCGCACCCGCCCCGGCCCTCGCCCAGGCCGACTACGAGTGGGACAACGTCCAGATCGCCGGGGGCGGCTTCGTCCCCGGCATCGTGTTCAACGAGTCCGAGCCCGGCCTGGCCTACGCCCGCACCGACATCGGCGGCGCCTACCGCCTGGACCCCGACACCGAGCGCTGGGTCCCCCTGCTCGACTGGGTCGGCTGGGACCGGTGGGGGTGGACCGGCGTCGTGTCCATCGCCACCGACCCCGTCGACCCGGACCGCGTCTACGCCGCCGTGGGCACCTACACCAACGACTGGGACCCCGACAACGGCGCGATCCTGCGCTCCGACGACCGGGGGGAGACCTGGGAGGCGACCGAGCTGCCCTTCAAGCTCGGCGGCAACATGCCCGGCCGCGGCCTGGGCGAGCGCCTGGCCGTGGACCCCAACGACAACTCGGTCGTGTACTTCGGCGCCCGGGGCGGCCACGGCCTGTGGCGCAGCACCGACCACGGCGAGACCTGGTCCGAGGTCACCGCCTTCCCCAACCCCGGCGACTACGTGCAGGACCCCGACGACCCCAACGGTCTGCTGGACGACGTCATCGGCGTCACCTGGGTGGCCTTCGACCCCGACACCGGCTCGCCCGGCTCCCCGACGCAGGAGGTCTACGCCGGCGTCGCCGACCTCGACGACCCCCTCTACCGCAGCACCGACGGCGGCGAGACCTGGGAGCCCGTCCCCGGGGCGCCCACCGGGTTCCTGCCCGCGCACGGCGTCCTGGACCACGAGAACGACCGGCTGTACCTGGCCACCACCAGCACCCCCGGGCCCTACGACGGCGACGCCGGGGAGGTGTGGCGGCTCGACACCGGCACCGGCGAGTGGACGGACATCAGCCCGGTGCCCGAGGCGAGCGAGGACTCCTACTTCGGGTACGGCGGGCTGACCGTCGACCGGCAGGACCCGGACACCCTCATGGTCGCCACCCAGATCTCGTGGTGGCCCGACATCCAGATCTTCCGCAGCACCGACGCGGGGGAGACCTGGACGCGGGCCTGGGACTGGGGCGCCTACCCCGAGCGCACCACCCGCTACGAGATGGACATCTCCACCGCGCCCTGGCTGGACTGGGGCGGGCAGGGCACCCCGCCCGAGACCCAGCCCAAGCTGGGCTGGATGACCCAGGCGATGGCCATCGACCCGTTCGACTCGGACCGGTTCCTGTACGGCACCGGCGCCACCGTGTACGGCTCCGACGAGCTGACGAACTGGGACACGGACACGCCCTTCACCATCGAGGTGAAGGCGCACGGCATCGAGGAGACCGCGGTCAACGACCTCGTCAGCCCGCCGGGCGACGGGGCGCCGCTGCACTCGGCCCTGCTCGACCTGGGCGGGTTCACCCACGAGGACCCCGGCACCGTCCCGGACCGGATGTTCCAGCAGCCCTCGTGGGACCACGGCTCCTCGCTCGACTTCGCCGAGCTGTCGCCCGACACGCTGGTGCGCACCGGCGGCGCCGACGGGGTCGGCTCCATCGGGATCTCCACCAGCGGGGGCGACTCCTGGTGGGCGGGACAGGCACCGGGCGGGGTCACCGGCGGCGGCACCGTCGCGGTCAACGCCGACGGCTCCCGGATCGTCTGGAGCCCGGAGGGGACCGGCGTCCACGCGTCCACGACCCTGGGATCGTCCTGGAGCCCGTCCTCCGGCGTCCCGGCGGGCGCCCGGGTGGAGGCGGACCGGGTGGACCCGGACGTGTTCTACGCGGTCTCCGGCGGCACCTTCTACACCAGCACCGACGGCGGGGCCACGTTCGAGGCCCGGTTCGACGGGCTGCCCGCCGAGGGGAACATCCGCTTCGGCGCGGTGCCCGGGCACACCGGCGACGTGTGGGTCGCCGGCGGCACCGGCGACCACTACGGGATGTGGCGCACCACCGATGCCGGGGAGACCTTCACGGCGGTCGCGGGGGTCGACGAGGGCGACTCGGTGGGCTTCGGCGCGCCCGCGCCCGGCGCCGACTACCCGGCGGTGTACACCAGTTCCAGGATCGACGGCGTGCGCGGGATCTTCCGGTCCGACGACGCCGGGGAGACCTGGGTGCGCATCAACGACGACCGCCACCAGTGGGCCTGGACCGGCGCGGCGATCACCGGCGACCCCGACGTGTACGGGCGCGTCTACATCGGCACCAACGGCCGCGGGATCGTCTACGGGGGCCCCGCCGGCGGCGGCCCGGACCCGCAGCCGAGTGAGGAGCCCACGGAGGAGCCCACAGGAGAGCCCACGGGGCAGCCGACCGAGCCCGGCACCGCCGACTGCACGTGGGACTACTCGGTCGACAACACCTGGCCGGGGGGCTTCCAGGCCCGGGTCACCGTGACCAACACGGGCTCGGAGGATGTGGACGGCTGGGACCTGGCCTGGGACTTCACCGCGGGCGAGGAGATCACCAGCCTGTGGAACGCCACCCACCGCCAGGACGGCGCGTCCGTGGTCGTCTCCGACTCCGGCTGGAACGCCCGGATCCCGGCCGGGGAGTCCGTGACGGTCGGGTTCAACGGGTTCGCCGACGGCGAGCCCGGCACCCCCGAGGCCCTGAGCCTCAACGGCTCCCCCTGCGACTGAGGCCGGCGGCGGGCCCGGTCGGCCGGTGGGGGCCGACCGGACCCGCCCCTGCGTTCGGGGCGTCGACGACGCCGGAGCGGCCGCGGCCCCGGGCCGTCCGCCGAGGGCCTTCCGCCCCTCGACGGACGGCCCGGAGCCCCGCGGAGACCCGGAGAACACGACCCGACCCGCGATGGGTCCGGCCACCCCCACCGGAGGCCGGACCCGGGACCGCCCACGGTGCCGTGAGGGCACCGCGGGCGGTTCGGCGGCCACCGCGGAAGGGGCGCCGTACAGGGCGGCCCGGGGGCTCCCGGGCCGCGGTCCCGAGAGGGGTCAGCCCTTGACGGCGCCGATGATGACCCCCTTGGTGAAGTGCTTCTGCACCAGCGGGTAGATCACCGTCACCGGCACCAGCGCGACCACCACGATCGCCATCTGCACCGCCAGGTTGGGCGCCGAGGCGGTGCCCTGCACGGCGTCGCCGATCAGCGAGCTGGAGTTCAGCTGCTGCCCCTGTTGCACGTACTGGCGCAGGATCAGCTGCAACGGCCACTTGGCGTTGTCGTTGAGGTACAGGATCGCGTTGAAGAACGCGTTCCAGTACCCCACCGCGTAGAACAGGCCCACCACCGCCGTGACCCCCTTGGACATCGGCAGCACCAGGCGGGTGAGGATCGTCCACTCCCCGGCCCCGTCCATCCGGGCGCTGTCGGCGATCTCCCGGGGCAGGTTCATGAAGAACGCCCGCATCACCACCAGGTTGAACGCGTTCACCGCTGTGGGCAGGATCAGGGAGGCGTAGGAGTCGATCATCCCGAGATCGCTGACCAGCAGGTACAGCGGGATCATCCCGGGCGCGAACAGGAACGTCAGCAGCACCGCGAACAGCAGCGGCCGGTGCAGCAGGGACCCCGGCCGGGACAGCCCGTAGGCGGCCAGGACCGTCGCCGCCAGGCTCACCAGGGTGCCCACCGCGGTCACGCCCAGGCTCACCAGCACCGCCCGGGTGACCACGCCCCCCGAGAACAGGTCGGCGTACGCCTGGAACGAGATCCCACTGGGAACCAGTACCAGGCCGCCCGCGGCGGTGACCGCGGAGGCGGGCGACAGGCTGGTGAGGACCACGACGTAGATCGGCAGCAGGATGACGACCGCGACGGCCGCCAGGACCGTGTTCTTCGCGGCGCGGGCGGGCAGGGACGGCCGTTCCGCCCAGACCGGGCGGCTCTCGAACAGTGTGCTCATGCGCGCTTGTACACCCCGTGTTCGCCCATCAGGTGGGCCATCTTGTTGGCGACCAGGATCAGTACGAGTCCGACGACCCCCTTGAGCAGCCCCGCCGCCGCACCCGCGCTGAAGTTCCCCGTGACGAGCGTCTGGTGGTAGACGAACGTGTCCATGACCTCCGACACCCCCGACCCGAAGGCGTCCCGTTGCAGGTAGAACTGCTCGAAGCCGACGTTGAGGATGTCGCCGAGCTTGAGGATGAGCAGCAGCACGATGACCGGCCGCAGTCCGGGCAGCGTGATGTGCCACATCCGCCGCCACCGGTTCGCCCCGTCCACGGCCGCCGACTCGTAGAGGTTCTGGTCGATGGCGGCCAGCGCGGCGAGGAAGATGATCGTGCCCCAGCCGGCGTCCTTCCAGACCATCTGGGAGGTCACGACCAGCAGGAACGCGTCGGGGTCGGTCATCATGTCCAGCGGCGCGTACCCGGCGCCCCGCAGGGCCTGGGAGATGAGCCCGGCCCCGCCCAGGATCTGCTGGAACAGGGTCACCACCAGCACCCACGAGAAGAAGTGCGGCATGTACACGATGCTCTGGAGCACCAGCCGCAGCCGGCGGGTGAGCACGCTGTCGAGCAGGATCGCGAGCGCGATCGGCACCGGGAAGAAGAACACCAGCTGGACGGCGGCGATGACCAGCGTGTTGCCCACCGCGTTCCAGAACCGGGGGTCGGTGAACAGCCGCTCGAACTGGTAGAAGCCCACCCAGGGGCTGCCCAGGACCCCGTCCCACGGGTTGTACTGCTGGAACGCGATGATGTTCCCGAAGGTGGGGACGTAGTGGAACACCGCGAGCAGGCCGATCGCGGGCAGCGTCATCAGCAGCAGGGCGCGGTCGCGCCGCCACCGGGCCCGCAGGGACGGCCCCCGCCCCGGGCGGGCCGCCCGCCGCCGGGCGGGCGGCGCGGGGTCCCGGTCCGGGGCGGGGGCGACCGCGGTCGACCGCTCAGTCACGGCCGTGCTCCTGGAGTACGCCGAGGTAGAACTCCCGTCCCTCGTCCCCGCCGTCGCGTCGCCAGTCCGCGACGGCCTGGTCGAGCGCGCTCAGGTCCTCCCGGCCGCGGATGATGTCCTCCACCCGGTCGGTGAGCGGGGTCTCGGCCCCGGCGAACCGCTCGGGCCGCTGGATGCGGATGCCCGCGAACGGGTCGTCCTCGGAGAACTGCGCCGCGTGGTTGTACCAGTCGGTCTTCCACTGGACGAAGTCCGGGTACTGGCTCTCGGTGATCGCCGGGGGCCGGCCGCTGATGAAGTAGTAGCCGTCGTTGACCTCGCCCGCGCCCAGGTCGGTGAGCTGCGGTGCGCCGTCGTCGTTCAGCTCGTGGTGGGTCCCCTCGGCGCCGTAGCGGTAGTCCATGTACTCGCGGGTGCCGAACGGCGCCGCGCAGAAGTTCATGACGCCCAGCAGCTCCTCGATCTGCTCGGGCTCCATGCCCTTGCGGACGAACACCGACTGCGCGGAGGGGTCGGACCGGTGCATGACCGGGTCGTTGCCGTCGGCGCCGAAGACCGGCATGAGGTCCAGGCGGAAGTCCGGGGAGTCGCCGAGCATCTGGCCGTACGCCTCGTGCCAGGCGCCGATGCCGTCCTGGTTGAACACGATCCGGCCGGAGTTGAGCAGCTCCTTGGAGTTGTCGCCCAGGGCGACGATGTCGGGGTGGACCAGCCCGGCGTCGAAGATCCTGCGCATGAACTCGATGCTGGCCCGCCACTCGTCGGTCTCGAACATGTGCGTCAGCTCGCCGTTCGCGTAGCGCCACTGCTTGGGCGCCCCGAAGACCTGCCGCATGCTGAGGTTGAAGTCCCCGAACGCCCACCGGCCGTTGTCGGGGTCGTTGATCTCCTCGCCGATGGCGAAGAGGTCGTCCGGGCTGGTGGGCGGCTCCAGGCCGTACTCCTCCAGCAGGTCGCGCCGGTACAGCACCCAGTTGCCGAACGGCTCGGCGGGCCAGGGCACGCCCTGGAGGCGCTCGTTGAACACGTTCCAGCGCCAGGCGTCGCTGTCCAGGTTGGCCAGCAGCGGGTAGGCGGCGGCCGCGTCGCCCGCCAGGTACGGGGTCAGGTCCTCGAACAGCTCGCCGACGGCCCGGTTGAACTGCGGCATCAGGTTGATGACCCAGTCCGGGAACATGGTGAGGTCGGCGACGTCGCGCCCGGCGACCACCGCGTTCATCTTGTCGATGACGGTGTTGCCGTCCTGGAAGTTGAACTCGATGGTGGTGCCCAGGCGGCCGTTGACGTGGTCGAAGAAGGAGTTGTTCCCCAGGCCGGGCGGCAGGGGGCTCCACAGCGGGGTCATCGCGGTGTAGCTACCGCCCCGGCCGGGGGGCTCGGGGACGGCCTGGACGAACTCGGTGGGGTAGGACGTGAAGCCGTCGGGGGCGCCGTGCATCCCCTCGATGTCGGGGACGACCCCCTCGAAGGGGATGTGGGTGGGGATGAGGGAGTCGAGGGAGCCGGCCTCGGCCGCGGAGCCGCTGCCCGCCCCGCCGCCCCCGGAGGAGCAGGAGGTGAGGACGGCGGGGGACAGTGCGGCGAGCGCGCCTGCGCCGGCGAGCCCGAGGAAGCGGCGGCGGGACGGGGGAGGGGGGCGGAGGGGCATAGCGTCGTTCCTTCGTGCGGTCGGAGCCGCATGGTCCGGGGGGTAGGAAACGAGCGGCCATTTTGCTATGAATTGTTCGGCCGTTGGAAAAAGCAAGTTAGTCCACTGTGATCTGCTGCACAAGGGTTCTGCGGCGAACGAAGTCGAAGCGTTTCGATTTCGGTGGACATTGGCACCCACGAGGGACGGAAGCCCCATGAGCGACCCGGTCACAGACCCCGTGCACACCGACCCGTCCCGGACGGACGGGGAGCGCCTGGCGGCCCTGGTCGCCGCGCTCACCACCGAGGAGCGGATCGGGCTGCTGCACCAGTACCAGGCACCCGTCCCCCGGCTGGGGCTGGCCGGGTTCCGCACCGGGACCGAGGCCCTGCACGGCCTCGCCTGGTTGGGCACCGCCACCGTGTTCCCCCAGGCCCTGGGCCTGGCCGCGACCTGGGACCCGGAGCTGGTACGCCGGGTCGGCGAGGCCGTCGCCGACGAGGTCCTGGCCGCCCGCGACCGCGGCGCCGGGCGCAACGTCTGGGCGCCGGTGGTCAACCCGCTGCGCGACCCCCGCTGGGGCCGCAACGAGGAGGGGTGGTCGGAGGACCCCTGGCTCACCGGGCTGCTGGCCACCGCCTACGCCCGGGGGCTGGCCGGGGACGGGCCCCGGCTGCGCACCGCGCCCACCCTCAAGCACTTTCTCGGCTACAACAACGAGACCGACCGCTGCACCACCTCCAGCGGCCTGCCGCCGCGGGTGCTGCACGAGTACGAGCTGCCCGCCCACCTGCCCGCCCTGCGCGCGGGCGCGGCCGTCGCGGTGATGCCCTCCTACAACCTGGTCAACGGCAGGCCCGCCCACCTGAGCCCGCTGATCGAGGACGTGCTGCGCGCGGCCGCCCCCGACGACCTGCTCGTGGTCAGCGACGCCATGGCCCCCGGCAACCTGTTCGGCCTCCAGGGCTTCCACCCCGACGGCCCCACCGCCTACGCCCACGCCGTACGGGCCGGGCTGGACTCCTTCACCCAGGACGACGACCGGCCCGAGGCCACCCTGGACCACCTGCGGGAGGCGCTGCGGCGCGGGCTGCTCACCGACGCGGACCTGGAACGGGCGGTCCGCCACGTGCTCTCGGTGCGGCTGCGCCTGGGCGAGTTCGACCCCGGCCCCGCCCCCGAGGGCTCCCTGGACACCCCCGCCCACCGGGCCCTGGCCCGGGAGGCGGCCACCCGCTCCCTGGTCCTGCTCCGCAACGAGGGCGGGGTGCTGCCCCTGCGGGACGTGCGCCGGGTCGCAGTCCTGGGCCCGCTCGCCGACACCGTCCTGACGGACTGGTACAGCGGGACCCCGCCCTACGCGGTCACCGCGAAGGAGGGCGTCGCCGAGCGCGTCGAGGTCGTCCACCACGACGGCGCCGACCGGATCCGGCTGACCTCGCTGGTGACGGCGGTCGCCGAACCCGTGTCCGGGGAACCGCTGCGCCTGGACGGTGGAGAGGGCGACGTGTTCGCCCTGCTGGACTGGGGCGGCGGGGCGTTCACCCTGCGCTCGGAGCGCACCGGCCTGCACCTGGACGAGGGCCCCGACGGGACCCTGGCCTGCACCGCGCCCGGGCCGGGCGGCTGGGAGGTGCGCCAGACCCTGCGCCTGGAGGCGGCCAACCCGGCCGGCGGCCCCGAGGGCCCCTACCACCTGGTCCAGGTCCACACGGGGCGGCGGGTCGGCGTCCGCGCGGACGGGGTCCTGGCCCTGGTGGAGGAACCCGGCGACGGCTGCCCGTTCTGGATCGACCGGGTGTCCTCCGGAGCGCTGGAGGCCGCCCGGGCCGCGGCCGCCGCCGACGTCGCCGTGGTGGTCGTCGGCGACCACCCCATGGTCAACGGGCGCGAGACCGAGGACCGCGCCGACCTGGAACTCCCCGCAGCCCAGCGGCACCTGGTCCGCATGGTGCGCTCGGCCAACCCCGCCTCGGTACTGGTGATCAGCAGCGGCTGCCCCTTCGCGGTCACCTGGGCCGACGAGAACGTCCCCGCGGTCCTGTGGTCGGCGCACGGCGGGCAGGAGTACGGCCGCGCCCTGGCCGACGTCCTGTTCGGCGACGCCGAACCGTCCGGGCGGCTCACCCAGACCTGGTACCGGTCCGCCGACGACCTGCCCGACCTCCTCGACTACGACGTCATCGGGTCCGGGGCCACCTACCTGTACTTCGAGGGCGAGCCCCTGTACCCGTTCGGCCACGGGCTGGGGTACGCCGAACCCGTCTACGGGGAGCCGGAGGCGGTCGTCGACGGCGGCCGGGTGACCGTGCGGGTGCCGGTGGCCAACCCGGGCGACCGGCCGCTGGAGGAGGTCGTCCAGGTCTACACGCGCCAGCTCTCCTCCCGGGTGCGGGTCCCGGTGCGGGCGCTGCGGGGCTTCGCCCGGCTGCGGCTGGGACCGGGGGAGGAGGCCGTCGCCGAGATCGGGTTCGACGCCGCCGACCTGGCCCGCTGGGACACCGTCCGCGAGCGCTTCACCGTGGAGGACGCCCCCCGCGAGGTCCTGGTGGGGCGCTCGGCCGCCGACATCCGGGGGACCGCGCCCCTGGACGTCCCGGGGGAGCCGCCCGCGGTCCGCCGCGGCACCTGGTCGGCGGCCGGGTACGAGGAGCAGCGCGGCACCGCCCTGTGCCCGCTCACCCCCGAACGCGGCGACGCCGTGCGCTTCACGGAGCCCGGCGCCCGCCTGCTGTTCCGCGACACGGACCTCACCGGGGCGAGCGGCATCCGGGTGTTCGCCAACGCCGACCGGGACACCGAGCTGCGGGTGCACCTGGACGGCCCGGACACCGGGCCCGCGGCGGTGCTGCGCGTCCCGGCGGGCACGGGCCCCCACGACTTCGCCGAGGCCGTGGCCGCCCTCGCGCCGGGCACCGCCGGGGTACGCGACCTGTACCTGGTCTGCGAGGTCCCCGGGGCCGCCGTGGCCGCCGTCACCCTGGACTGACGCGCGGCGCCCCGCCGGGGCGCCGCGCGGGCACCCGCGGGCGTCAGCCGGTGACGTACACCTTCTCGATCCACGGGGGAGGGTCCGGCGGGGCGTCGCCGATCAGCGCCGCGACCACCCGGGCCGCCGAGGGCTCGGACGGCCACGGCGTGTACCCGTCGGTGAGCACGATGACCACCTGCGGGCGCTGCGGGGCGCGCAGCGCCGCCTCGATGCCCACCCGCATGTCGGTCCCGCCGCCGCCGAGCAGCTCCACCTGGTCGGCGGAGGTCACCCGGCGGACCACCTGCACGTCGGCGTCGCAGGACAGCACCGCCACCCGCTCCTTGCCGACGCCCACCTCCTTGAGCACGCCGGAGACCTCGGCCAGGGCCGCCGCCAGGTCGTCCTCGGACATGGAGCCGGAGGTGTCCACCACCACCGCCACCCGCGGCATCGGGCGGCGCAGGCTCGGCAGGATCACCCCGCGCATCGCCCCGCTGCGCCGCGAGGGCCGCGCGTAGGTGTAGTCCACCGCGCCCCCGGCCCAGGCCAGGGCCTCGCGCACCGCGCCCGCCAGCACCCGGCGCCAGTCCACGGTGGGCTGGAGGATCTCCTCCGCCCACCGCTTCCAGCCCCCGGGAAGGGAACCCCGGGTGCGCTGGTGGGAGCGCATCGCCTCGGCGGTGGACCGGCGCAGCGCCCCCGCCTCCACGTCGCCGACCCCGCCCGCGGGTCCGGGCTCCTCCCAGGGGCGCCCCACGCCGTGCGCGCCCGACCCGCAGTCGTGGCTCCTGACGTCTTCGGGCAGCAGCCGCAGGTACGCCTCGAACATCAGCCCCTCGGGCATCCCGAACCGCTGGGGGCTCATCGTCCCCTCGGGCAGCGGCAGCCCGTCGGCGAGGATGTCGTCGTTGATCTCGCAGTCCTGGGCGATGTTGACCCGCATGTGGTCGCGCTGCTCCGCGGCGGGCAGCCGGTCGCTGCGCCCGTGGTGGTCGCGCAGCAGGTGGGACACCTCGTGGACCCACACGCCCGCCAGCTCCGGGACGGGGGTGCGCGCCACGAACTCCGGCGACACGTAGCAACGCCACCGGCGGTCCACCCCCATCGTGGGCACCTGCCGGGTCTCCACGACGGTCAGCGAGTACAGTGCCGCCGCCAGGTAGGGGCGGTCCTGGGCGGCCCGGTACCGGGCCGCCAGCAGTTTGGTCCGGTCCAGCCGGACCACGTCCTCCCCGGTCTCCACCGGGTCAGCTCCCCGGCAGCGCGCCGGACAGCCGCAGCAGGTCCACGAACGCGTCGATGTCCTCGGGCACCGGCCAGGCCGGGTCGCGCATCATCGCCAGGTCGGTGGCGGCGCGGGCGGCCACGTCGGGCACCCCCGCCTCCACGGCCTTGGCCAGCACCTGCCAGCCCGCCTCCCAGCGGCGCCGGGTCGGCTCGCTGCGCACCGCCGACACCACCGCGGTCAGGAACGCCAGCTGGCGGTCGCCCCGCTCGGGGAGCGCGAACGCCTTGGGGTCGGCGAGCACCCGGTTCGGGTCGGGCAGGTCGAGCTGCTCCATGTACGACAGCAGTTCCAGGCCCGCCCCGTCGCCGATGGCGCCGACCACCGCCTCCGAGAGCGCCTGCCGGGAGGCGCCGGCGGCGCCCCCGGTGGCCAGCAGCCGCAGCACCATCTCCCAGGTGCGCGGCGAGGGCCAGGCGCCGCCCCGCCCCTCCGCGCTCTCGGGGAGGCTGTGCGCCAGGCCCGGACGGGCGGTGAGGAAGCCGGACACCACACCGCGGGCCTGGGCGATCGCCGTGGACACCCGGTCCGGGGCGACCAGCGGCATCGACGCGGCGGGCCACACCCCGGTCATGCCGCGGGCCACGGTGCGGGGGTCGTGGGTCCAGCGCAGGTGCACGAACCGGTTGGCCAGCGGCGGGGCCAGGTGCCAGCCGTCGGCGGCGCTGGAGGGCGGGTTGGCCGCGGCCACGATCCGCACCGCCGGGGGCAGCTCCAGGCTCCCGACCCGGCGTTCGAGGACCACCCGCAGCAGGGCGGCCTGCACGGCGGGCGGAGCCGAGGACAGCTCGTCGAAGAACAGCAGCCCGGTGCCCCGCGCGGCCAGCCGCACCGCCCACGCCGGGGGCGCCATGGGCACCCCGTCGCGGGCCGGGTCGTCGCCGACCACGGGCAGGCCGGAGAAGTCGGAGGGCTCGTGGACGCTGGCGATCACGGTCTCCAGCGGCAGCCCCAGCTCCAGGGCGAGGCGCTCCAGCCCGGCGGACTTGCCGATGCCGGGCTCCCCCCACAGCAGGACGGGCAGGTTGGCGGTGACCGCCAGGGCCAGTGCCTCCAGCTGGGGGTTCTCGGCGGGCTCGGACCGCCGGTCGAGGAGCTGCCGGGTGAGGTCGTCGGCGGCCGCGAGCGGCGCCGGTGTGTCGGTGATGGTCACGTCTTCTTCCGATGGTCGTCGGGGGCTCGGAGTTCGCACCGCGGTTCCTCCCGCGCTCGTGCGTGGATCCTCCCAAAGGGGGGTGACGGAACGGGCCCGGGGCCGGGGTGGCCCCGGTCACTCCGCGGCCGACAGCTCCGCGAGCAGTTCCTCCCACGGCCCGGCGTCGGGGTACAGGCCCCATCCCGTGTGCCGGCGGACGATGGACGCCAGCGACTCCGGGGCGTGCCTCCCCACGCCGAGCCCGTCGGTGCGGGCCCCGGCGGCGATCAGCGCCCGGACCAGAGCGGTGTCGCCGCCGTGCCTGACCGCCGAGTACAGCGGGGTGACCCCCGGCCCGGCCTCGGCGTCCACGTCGAGCCCGGCGGCGAGCAGCCGGGGGAGCAGCACCGCGTGGTCCGTGTGGGCGAGGTGGTGCAGCAGGGTCAGCCCGGCCCCGTCGCGGATCCGGGGGTCCCCGCCCGCCGCCAGGTAGCGCAGGACGGTGTCGGTGCCGCCGTTCCGGACGCGGGCGAAGAACTCCGTCCGGTGGTCGCGCAGCCGCCAGGGCAGCCCCCTCCCGCCGGTGCGCCAGATCCCGGCCACCCGGAAGCACCCGTGGCTCCGGCCGCCGAGCGCTCGCAGCGCCGACTCCCGGGCGTACTCCGCGTCGGTGTGCGGTCCGGCGAGCCGCCCGTCGCGCAGGGAGACGAGGTGCCACGCGCCGCCGCATCGCACCCGGACCGGCTCCGGCGGCTCCCAGGGCGGCGGCCCCACCGGGCCGTCGGCGGGCGGCAGGGCCGGGGCCAGCGCCGCCCGGACCACGGGGTGCAGGTGGTCCGGCGGCAGGCCGATCCGGACCGCGTGGAGGTCGTCGGGCACCCGCCGGGCTCCTGCGCCCGGGTGCGGGCCGGGCCCTCCCCGGCCCGGGGAGGCCGCCCACTCGGAGCGGGCGGCGGGGTCGCCCCCGGGGCCGGGGTCCTCGGAGGGGAGCAGGTGGGGGCCGCGCACGGAGCCGTCGGGGTTCAGGAACGGGGCGCGCTCGGCGCTCCCGCCCCACCGTTCGCGGGTCTCGTGGACGTACCGGGCGTCCCACAGGTACCGCTTCCCCTCCCACGGCTCCACGTACCGGCGGATGCCGCGCCCGTAGGCGCCCCGGTCACCGGTGAGGGGCCCGTCGGCGAGCTCCAGCACGAGCCGGTGACCGGGCGCGCCCAGGGGAGCGGGGGACAGGACGGCCAGCCGCAGCCCGGGCCCGGGACGGGACAGCGTCACGGCGGCGGAGGCCCGCAGCTCCGGCCGGTCCCGGACCGGGGCGCGGGGGAAGTGCCAGCGGACCAGGTCCGGGACGAGGTGGCGCAGGTCGTCCAGGAGGGCGTCGGCAACCTGCGCGCCGTGCTCGCCGCGGACCCGGTCGGGGTCGATCCGGACGTCGACCCCGGCGGCCTCGCAGGCGCCGCGCCAGTCCCCGGCCAGACGGCGCTCGGTGGCGCGCTCGATCATCTCCCGCGTCACCGAGAAGCGGCGGTGCCGCGCCAGGTGGTTCGCGCGGTCGGACCGGCTCACGGGTCCCTCCTCGGCCGGGGGAGTCCTCTTCCGGGGGCGGCCGGCCCCTCCGGCCCGCGCAGCTCCTCCAGCAGTTCCCGCCAGCGTTCCGGGTCGGCGGGCACGCGGTGGCCCGACACCGACTCCAGCTCCGACTGCAGGTCCAGGGGACGGGAGCGGTCGTAGGCGATGGCCCGGGTGCGGGCCCCGGCGGCGATCAGCGCCCGGACCAGGGACGGGTCCCCGCCGTAGCGGAGCGCCCGGTGGACCGGGGTCGAGCGCAGCCCGTTCTCCGCGTCCACGTCGAGCCCGGCCTCCAGCGGACGCGGCAGCAGCACCGTGTGGTCGAGGTGGTACAGCTCGTGGAGCAGGGTGTTGAGCTCGCCGTCGCGGACGCGGGGGTCGCCGCCGGTGTCCAGGTAGTCGACCAGGGCGCCGGTGTCGCCGTGCCGGATCCGCTCGAAGAGCTCGGCCCGCCGGGCGTGCAGCCCCTTGGGCAGCCACCCCCGTCCGGTACGCCAGGACTCGGCGGCGCGGAAGCAGGGGCTGACGGTGCCGCCCAGGGCCGACAGCGCCCGCTCCCGGGCCTGCTCCTCCCCGGTGTGCGGGGTGACCAGGCGCCCGTCCCGCAGGGAGAGGGTGTGCCACTCCTTTCCGCAGCGCGCCCGGACCGGTGCGACGGGTTCCCACGGGGGCGGGCCGACGGGTCCGTTGGCGGGCGGCCGGGCCGGGGCGAGCGCCTCCCTGAGGAGGGGGTGCAGGTGGTCGGGGGACAGCCCGTCCCGGACCGCGTCGACGTCCTCCGGCCGGGCCCAGCAGGCCCTGGGCAGGGACAGTGCCTGATCCGGCTCCGCGCCCCCGTACGGGGTCATGGCCACCCGGACCCGGTGTCCGTCGTACCGGACGGTGATCCTGAGGTGGTACGAGTCGGGGAACCCGGCGGCCGCCCCGTACCCGAGGGCGGCCAGGCCGCCGAGCTCCGCCCGCCACCGTCCCGCGGACACGGGTACCCGCTCCAGGACCCGGACCGTCCCCTCATCGGCGGCCTCGACCCCGGCGGCGCGCAGCGCCTCGGCGACCCGTCCGGTCTGGTGGAGGTGGTCGATCCATTCGGTGCGGGCGGCCCGGTCGCCGGGGCCGGGGTCGGCGGTGGGGAGCTCGGCCACGGTGCGGGGGGTGCCGTCGGGGTTCAGGAAGGGGGCGCGGTCGGGGCCGCCGCCCCAGCGCTCGCGGGTCTCGTGCACGTGCCGGACGTCCCACAGGTACCGCGACGAGGACCACAGCTGCGGTTCGTACAGCCGGGTCCGCCCGGGGGACGCGTCGAGGGTCAGTTCCTCGTGGGCCGTCAGCCCCAGCACGAGGCGCTGCGACCAGGGACCCCCCTCGTACCGGCTCGTGCGCCGCCGGGGGGAGCGGACCGTCAGCCACGGGCCCCGGTCGCCCCCGGGGCGGGACAGCACCGGGAACAGGTGCTCCTCCACCCCGGTCCGGTCGTCGGCCTGCCGGGGGTGGTGCCAGCGGACCAGGTCGGGCACGAGGTGGCGCAGGTCGTCAAGGAGGGCGTCGGCGAACTCCGCGCCGTGCTCCCGGCGCGCCTGCTCCGGGTCGAGGCGCACGTCGATGCCCGCGGCCGCGCAGGCGCCGCGCCAGTCCCCGGCCAGGCGGCGCTCGGTGGCGCGCCCGATCATCTCCCGCGGCACCGCGAAGCGGCGGATCCGCATCAGCGCGCCCGCCCGCTCCGGGCGGTGCGACGCGGAGGACGGGCGGCGGGGGACGGTCACAGCAGTTCCCTCAGCGCTTGGGCCCTGGCCGGGTGGGTCGAGGCCGCCCGCTCCTCGACGAGGTCGTCCAGGTCCCGCAGGCCGGGGCCGTCGTCCTCTTCGGGCGCGATGCCCTCGGTGCGCGCGCCCGCGTCCAGGAGCGCCCGCAGCAGCGAGAGCACTCCGCCGGAGCACACGGCCGTGCCCAGCGGGGTGAACCCCTCGTCGTTCACGGCGTCGAGGTCGAGTCCCGCGTCGAGCAGCGCCCGCAGCAGGGGGACCCCGTCCCCGGGGCCGTCCGCGCCCGACGGTCCGGGCACGGGGGCCCTATGGTCCAGCAGGTGCAGGAGGTGCAGCAGGGTGTCCCCCTGCCCGCCGCGGATCCGGGGGTCCCCGCCCGAGGCGAGGTAGGCCACGACGGCGTCGGTGTCGCCGCTGCGGATCCGCCTGAACAGGTCCACCCGCATCAGGCGCAGCGCCTTGGGCAGCCGCCCGTACCCGGTCTCCCACGCCCGCAGGACCGGGAGGCAGCCCGACACCGGCCCGCCCAGCGCGCCCAGCACGGTCTCCCGGGCCAGGTCCTCGTCCCGGTGCGGAACGTTGAGGCGGCCGCCGGAGAGCTCGACGGTGTGCCACTCCCCGCCGCAGCGGACCCGGAACGGTTCCAGCGGTTCCCACGGGGGCGGACCGACGGGTCCGCCGGCGGGCGGCCGGGCCGGGGCGAGCGCCTCCCTGAGGAGGGGGTGCAGGTGGTCGGGGGACAGCCCGTCCCGGAGGACGTCCAGGTCCGTGGGCCTCTTCCACAGCGCCTCGGGCAGCAGCGGGGCGTCGTCCGTCCGGTCCAGGTGTCCGAGCCGGATGCGGTCCCCGTCGCGGCGCACCTCCAACCGGGGCGAGTCCCAGTCCTCGCGCAGGCGGACGCAGGCCCGTTCCGGGCCGCCCGCCGCGGTCAGCCGGGAGAACCCGGCGGACAGGAGCGCCGGGGACAGGAACGCGAGGTCGGGCACGGTCCCCCCGGGGAAGTCCCCCGGATCGCACACGATCCCGGCGGCGGCGAAGGCCTCGGCCATCCGTCCGGTCCGGTGGAGGTGGTCGATCCATTCGGTGCGGGCGGCGGGGTCGCCGGGGCCGGGGTCGGCGGTGGGGAGCTCGGCCACGGTGCGGGGGGTGCCGTCGGGGTTCAGGAACGGGGCGCGTTCGGCGCTCCCGCCCCACCGTTCGCGGGTCTCGTGGACGTACCGGGCGTCCCACAGGTGCCGTGACACCTGTCGGAGGACCTCCTCCCCGCGGCCGCGGTCCGGCTCGGCATCGGTGTCCACGTCCAGGATGACGCCCTCCGGCGTGCCGGCGTCGTCCCACCGGAGCCGGGCCGTGATCCGTGGGCCCCGGCCGTCGCCGTGCCGGGAGAGCTCGAAGCCGTCCGCGGGGACCAGCGCGGCGGGTGAGTACAGGGCCCGCGGGAAGTGCCAGCGCAGCAGGTCGGGGACGAGATGGAGCAGATCCTCTTGGACCGCGTCCGCCGCCTCCGCGCCCTGGTCCCGGCGCACGCGGTCCAGGTCGATCCACACGTCGACCCCGGCGGCCTCGCAGGCGCCCTCCCAGTCCCCGTCGAGGCGGCACTCGGTGGCGCGCTCGATCATCGTCCACGGCACCGGATGGCGGCGGAGGTACCGCGCCAGGTCGGTCCGCCCCCCGGTCCGCGCGTTCCCCGCTGTGTCCTGTGGTCCGGCGTTCATTCCTCTTCCTCTCCTGCGCCGATGAGCTCCTGCCAGGCCGGGTCGGAGCCGTCGGCCTCCCAGCGCACGTCGACGGCGTCCTCGAACGTCTCGCCGTGCCGGTCGTCGCCGCCGATGTCCTCCGTCCGCGCGCCCGCTTCCAGCAGCGCCCGGGCCAGGCCCGGCGGACCGCCCAGCCGGGTGGTGCGGAACAGCGGGGTCTGCTCCTCGCCGTCCCGGGCGTCGACCTCCGCTCCGGCGGCCAGTAGGCGCGGCAGCAGGGCCTCGTGGTCGAGCAGGTGCAGGTAGTGCAGCAGGGTCCGGCCTCCCCGGTCGCGGACCCGCGGGTCGCCGCCCGCGTCCAGGTAGGCGAGCAGCGCGTCGGTGTCCCCCTGCTTCACCCGGTCGAACAGGTCGTCGCGCAGGCGGGCCAGCGCCCGGGGCAGGCGGCCCCGGCCGGTGGTCCACGCCTCGCGGGCCCCGTGGCAGCCGGTCGCCGCTCCGCCCAGGGCGCGCAGCGCGGCCTCGCGTTCCTGTTCCCGATCCGTGTGCGGGAGGGCCAGGCGGCCGCCGGCGTGGGAGAGGGTGTGCCACTCGCCGTTGCAGCGCACCCGCACCGGTCCGGGGGACAGGGGCGGGGGAGGGCCGACCGGGCCCCCGGCGGGCGGACGGGCGGGGGCCAGCGCCTCGCGGACCAAGGGGTGGAGCTCGTCGGGGGACAGGCCGTCGCGGACCACGTCCACGTCGACCGGGGGCAGGCGGCACACCTCGGGGAGGATCGCCCCGTCGCCGTCCTTCTCCCAGGACCTCCACGCCTCCAGGCGGAACGACGTGGACCCGTCGGGGGAGCGCTCGACCACGAAGCGGCCGTCCGCGTCGTAGGGGAACCAGTGCACGCTCCCGAGCCCGGCCTCCGCCAGCCGCTCGACCTCGCCGGCCAGCCGGGACACGGCCAGGGGCGTGTAGGAGAGCGCTTCGACCGGGTCCACCGGGCCGGTGTACTCCCTCTCCACGGGGGCGGGGTCGAACACGATCCCGGCGGCGGCGAAGGCCTCGGCGACCCGTCCCGCGCGGTGCAGGCCGTCGATCCATTCGGTGCGTGCGGCCCGGTCGCCGGGGCCGGGGTGGGTGGCGGGCAGTTCGTCCGACGTCCGCGGGGTGCCGTCGGGGTCCAGGAAGGGGGCGCGTTCGGCGCTACCACCCCACCGTTCGCGGGCCTCGTGCACGTGCCGGGCGTCCCACAGGTACCGGGAGGTCTCCCACACGTGCGGGAGGTTCTCCCAGTGGTTCACCCGCATGGCGGACTCGCAGCGCTCCAGCAGGACGTCCGACCAGGAGTGCCCGGCGACCTTCAGGACCAGGCGGCGGTGGCCGTAGGTGTGCGGGTCGGTCCGGTGGACCGACAGCCAGGGGCCGTCGGCGCCGCCGGGCCGGGACAGCAGCAGCCGCTGGCCGGGCAGCAGCCGGCCGTCGCCGTGCCAGAACCGGGGGAAGTGCCAGCGGAGCAGGTCGGGCACCAGGTGGTGGAGGTCGTCCAGGAGCCGGTCGGTGAACTCCGCGCCGTGTTCGCGCCGCAGCGCCCGCAGGTCGAGGTCGACCGCCACGTCGGCTGCGGCGCAGGCGCCGAGCCAGTCCCCGGCCAGGCGGCGCTCGGCGGCGCGCTCGATCATGGTGCGCGGGACGCCGTGTCGGCGGCCCTTGCGCAGCCCGGCGGCGCGCATCGGCCGATGCGCCTTCGAGGGGTTCACGCGGCGTTCTCCTTCACCGATCCGGACCTTTCCGGCACAGCTTTCCAGAAGCCCCGGACGCACCGCACGGGGAGGCGGCCCGAGCGCCGTCGGGCACCGCGTTCGCGGATGCGGGCCGATCCCCCGGTTTCCCGGACGCGGTCCGGCCCGCAGCGGTAGCCTCCCTGGGACGGTGACACCCGGACCGGGAAGGCCTGTGATGGCGCGGGAGATCGAGACGAAGTACCGGGTGCGCGACCCCGACGCCCTGCTCGACGCGCTGGCGGCCGCCGGTGTCGAACTCGGCGCCCCGGCCCGCCAGGACGACCAGGCCTACGCCCCCCGGGGCTGGGACCCGTCCCAGGGGAAGGCCGGGTTCACCTTCGCCCGCCTGCGCACCCAGGGCCGGACGCACACCGTCACGACCAAGACCCCCGTGGCGAACGCCATGGAGTGCGTCGAGCACGAGACGGCCGTCGCCGACCGGGAGGCGATGCACGGTGTGCTGACGGCGCTCGGCTACGTCCCGAGCGTGCGCATCGTCAAGACCCGCCGAACCGGGACCGCGGGGCCGATCGGCGTGTGCGTCGACGAGATGGCGGGGGCCGGGGTGTTCCTGGAGCTGGAGCTGGTGGTCGACGACGACCGCGACGGGCGGGCCGCCCAGGCCGGGCTCGACGCCTGGGCCCGCGGCCTGGGCGTGGAGCTGGAGCGCACCACCGACACCTACGACACCCTGGCCCGCCGGGCCCCGGCCTGAACCGGACCGCGTCCCGTGCGGCGCGGTCCCGCGGGCGCCGTCAGCGGAGCCCGGCCGCCACCGGAAGGTGGTCGCTCCCGGTGGCCGGCAGCACCCACGAGCCCTCCGCCTCGACGCCCCGGACCAGGATGTGGTCGATCCGCGCCACCGGGAACGCCGCGGGCCAGCTGAACCCGAAGCCGTCCCCGGCCGTGTCCTGGACCGGCTCCAGGAGCGCGGTGATACCGGACAGCGCGCGGTCGTCCACGGTGCCGTTGAGGTCGCCGAGCAGCACCACCCGCTCGCCGGGCTCGGCGGCGAGGGCCTCGGCGAGCGCCTGCGCGTTGCGGTCCCGGCTGTCCGTCCAGAACCCGGTCCGGGGCGTCAGCCGCACGGACCCCAGGTGGGCCACGTACACCTCCAGCGGCCCCCGGTCCGTGGCGACCGTGGTGCGCAGCGCGCGGTTGTACGCCATCGTGACCTCGTCGGGCTTGGCCTCCCCCAGCGGCCCGGCGTCCATCGCGGTGTCGACCGGGCGGGTGTCGGACAGCGGCAGCCTGCTCCACACCCCGACCGTGCCCAGCACCGCGTGGTACGGGTACTCGTCGGCCAGCTCCTCCTCGTACACGCCCCCGGCCGGCCCGGTCAGCTCCACCAGGGCCAGCACGTCCGCCCCGGAGGCGGCCAGGTCCCGGGCGGTGCCGACCGGGTCGGGGTTGTCGGCGCCGACGTTGTGGCTCACCACGGTGAGGTCGCCGCCCTCCTGTGCGTTGTCGCCGAGCAGCCCGCCGAAGAGGTTCAGCCACACCGCGACCGGGAGCAGCAGCGCGACCACGGCGGAGGCGGAGCGGCGCCACAGCGCCCCGGCCAGCAGCACGGGGACCGGCAGGCCGAGCCACGGCAGGAAGCTCTCGACCAGGCTGCCCAGGCCCCCGATCCGGTTGGGGACGTGCGCGTGGAACAGCAGGAGCAGGCCGAGGGCGAGCGCGGAGGCCGTGAGCACCGGGCCGCGCCGCCACGGCGCCGGGGCCAGGAGGCCGCGGAACGCCCGGAGCGCGCTCGCGCTCCGGGCACCGCCGTCCTCCGGGGCGGCCGCGGCCGGGGTGTCCGACCGCGCGGCGTCCGCGCGTGCCGGTTCGTGTTCGATGTCGTTCACCGCTGCATCCTCGGGTCCTGGGCGGGGTCGGCGTACATGTCCGGGCGGCCGCGGTCGGCGGCCTCGGGGCGCGGCTCATGGTTCCAGGCCCCGTTCCGGTGGATCCGGCACGGCCCGTGCCCCGCGCCGTGCCCGGCCGGAGCCGGTCGGCCGGGCGGGTCCGCGGGGCGCTGTCCGTGTTCGGGCCATGTCCCGAGTCAAGGCGGTGCGGTGTTGCCGGCGCGTATGCGGTTCCGGATACGCCGACGATATGCTCCGGCTCCTAACCTGGGGACATGCGAGTCTTGGTCGTCGAGGACGAGCCCTACATGGCGGAGGCCATCCGCGACGGTCTGCGCCTGGCGGCGATCGCCGCGGACGTCGCCGGCGACGGCGACACGGCCCTGGAACTGCTGGACGTCAACGCCTACGACATCGCCGTCCTGGACCGGGACGTCCCCGGGCCGTCCGGCGACGAGGTCGCCCGGCACATCGTCGCCTCCGGCAGCGGCATGCCGATCCTGATGCTCACCGCCGCCGACCGCCTCGACGACAAGGCCTCGGGGTTCGGGCTCGGCGCCGACGACTACCTGACGAAGCCGTTCGAAATGCGCGAGCTCGTGCTCCGCCTCAGGGCGCTCGACCGCAGGCGCGCCCACAGCAGGCCGCCGGTGCGGGAGATCGCGGGGCTGCGCCTGGACCCGTTCCGCCGCGAGGTCCACCGGGACGGCCGCTACGTGGCGCTCACCCGCAAGCAGTTCGCGGTCCTCGACGTCCTCATGGCGGCGGAGGGCGGGGTCGTCAGCGCCGAGGCGCTGCTGGAGCGGGCGTGGGACGAGAACGCCGACCCGTTCACCAACGCGGTGCGCATCACGGTCTCGGCGCTGCGCAAGCGCCTGGGGGAACCCTGGGTCATCGCCACCGTGCCGGGGGTGGGGTACCGCATCGACACTGGGACCGGGGGAGGGGACCGGGGCGCAGACGGGGGAGGCGGTGCGGAAGACGGCGGGGGAGGGGCTCGTGGATAGGGCGCCGGGGCCGAGCGTCCGGCTCAGGCTCACCCTCACCTACGCCGGGTTCCTCATGGTGGCGGGTGCCCTGCTGCTCGCCACCGTGTGGGTGTTCCTGCTGCGCGACGTGCAGGTGGTGTCGCACGCGCCGGGCGACTTCACGCCCATCAGCGCCGTGCTCCTGCGCTCCTACCTGCCGGCGACGGTCGGGGTGATGGCGTTCCTGCTGGTGTTCGGCCTGGTGGGAGGGTGGATCCTGGCCGGTCGCATGCTGGCGCCGCTGAGGCGGATCACCGACGCCACCCGGCTGGCGTCGGCCGGGTCGCTCTCCCACCGGATCCGGCTGCCGGGGCGCGCGGACGAGTTCCGCGAACTCGCCGACGCCTTCGACTCCATGCTCGCGCGGATCGAGGCCCACGTCGCCGAGCAGCAGAGGTTCGCGGCCAACGCCTCGCACGAGCTGCGCACCCCGCTGGCGATCTCCAAGGCGCTCCTGGACGTGGCGCGCACCGACCCCGGCCACGACCCCGGTGAGCTCGTCGACCGCCTCCACGTCGTCAACACCCGGGCGATCGACCTCACCGAGGCGCTGCTCGTGCTCGGCCGCGCCGACCGGCGGGCCTTCGCGCGGGAACGGGTCGACCTGTCCCTGGTGGCGGAGGAGGCCGCCGAGACCCTGCTGCCCCTGGCGGAGAAGCGCGGGGTCGCCCTGGAGGCCGACGGAGACATCGCCCCGGTGTCCGGCTCGCCCGCGCTCCTGCTGCTGCTGACCACGAACCTCGTCCAGAACGCGATCGTCCACAACCTCCCGGAGCACGGCGAGGTGCGGGTCCGTACCGGGGCGGGTGCGGGGGGAGGAGCGGTGCTGACCGTCGAGAACACCGGAGAGCGGCTCGCCCCGGAGCTGGTCGCGACCCTCACCGAGCCGTTCCGCCGGGGGACCGAGCGCGTCCACACCGACCACGCGGGAGTCGGGCTGGGGCTGGCCATCGTCCAGAGCATCGCCCGGGCGCACGACGGGGCGCTCACCCTCACGGCGCGGCCCGCGGGCGGCCTCCGCGCGGTCGTGGAATTCCCGGCGGAGGCCAGGCCCGGCACCTGAAGGGGGCCCGGCCGGAGGAGGGCGCGGCCCTCACTCCACGCGGGGGACGGCGTCGCAGAGCAGGTCCAGCGCCGCCCGGGTGCGGCCGGCCTCGTCGAGCGTCTCCTGGACGTCCGGCTCCGCGGGCTTCACCTCGACCTCCAGGACGAGGTTGTCCATGCGGTGGAGGGCGTGGCCGGAGCCGTCCCGGGTGCCGGTGAGCGGGAACCCGACGCCCGGGCAGTCCGGCGACTCGGAGCCGTCCGACTCCGGGCGGGAGGAGTAGTAGTAGGCCTGGGCGGCCTCGGTGCCGTTCTCCTTGCTGAGCCCGTCGACCCGGCTGGTGAAGACGATGACGCGCAGGTCCACCTCGTGGCCGGAGGTGGCACCCCACCCGGGGTGGACCACGCACTCCAGGCCCTCGGCGCCGTACGCGTAGGAGTAGTCCGCGTCGAAGACCTCCAGGTTCTCGCCGTTCCCGGCGATCTCGCTCGCGGCCTCGGTGTCCAGGACCGCGCAGGGGTCCTGCGGGGCGGAGTAGACGTCCTCCGGGCCGAACCAGCCGAGGTAGTAGGCGCCGCCGAACCCGATGCCGGCCGTGGCGAGGAGGAGGAGCGTGCCGCAGCCGCAGCCGATCCAGGCGAGGGTCTTACCGACCGAGCTCTTATTGGCGGGCGGCTGCCCGGGGTGGGGCTGCCCGGGGTGGCCCTGGGGAGGTCCCCCCTGCGGCTGCCCGAGTGGAGGGCCGGAGGGAGGGCCGGCGGGGGGTTGCGGGCCGGAGGGCCGGGGGGAGCGGGGGTCCTGCGGCCGAGGGGCGCCGTGTTCGTGCATGTGCGTACTTTAGCCAGCGCCGGGGGCGGCGGCCGGGGCCGTGTACGGCCTGTTCCGGCCACCGCCGCGTTCGGCGCACGCGCGGCACGCCCGTTCCCGAGCGCGGGAGCCCCCGGCCGCACGGCCGGGGGGCTCCCGCGCGTTCGTCCCGCCGGGGTGGACGGGCGGGGTCAGACGGCCGGTTCGGCCGCGCCGTGCGCGGTGGGCCGCACCCGGCGCAGGAGGGCCACGGCCAGGACCGAGCCGGCCGCCAGCGCCACCGCCCCCGCCAGGGCCGCGGTGCGCATGCTGTCGGCGAACGCCTCCTGGGCGGCCTGTAGCACCGCGGCCGCCTGCGGACCGGTCAGCAGCTCGGACGCTGCCACGGCCCCGCCGATGGTGGCGCCCGCGTCCTGGGCCGCCCCGGCCGACAGGCCCGGCGGCAGGGCGCCCTCCATCGAGGTGCGGTAGACGGCCGCGCCGATGCTGCCCAGCACGGCGATGCCCAGCGCGCCCCCCAGTTCGTTCCCGGTCTCCGACAGCGCCGAGGCCGCGCCCGCCCGCTCGGGCGGGGCCGCGCCGACGACGATGTCGGTGCCCAGCGCGCTCGCCGGCGCCAGGCCCACGGCGAACACCGCCGTCCCCGCCACCACCGCCGTCAGCCCGGCGGCCCCGTCGGCCGAGGCCAGGACCGCGAATCCGACGGCGGCCACGCCCAGGCCCGCGCCCATGACGAAGGCGGGCCGGATACGGCGGGCGGCGACGGTGGCCAGGACCGTTCCCACGAGCATGGCGCCCACCATGGGCAGGGTCCACAGGCCCGCCTGGAACGGGGACATGTCCAGCACCATCTGGAGGTATTGGGCGACGAACAGGTTGATGCCCATCATCAGGCAGCTGCCCAGCGTCATCACGCCGATCGAGGTGGAGAAGGACCGGTCGGCGAACAGGCGGAGGTCCACCATGGGGCGTTCCAGCGTGCGCTGGCGGCGCACGAACACCGCGCCCACGGCCAGGCCCGCCGCGACCGCCAGCGCGGACGTCCAGCCCGGACCGTGGGCCGCCGCGTCCTTGATCCCGTAGACGACGGCCAGGACCGCGGTCAGCGACAGCAGCGCGCTGAGCGGGTCGGCCGGTCCGGGGTCGGAGGCGCGGTACTCGGGCAGCAGGACGGGGCCCAGCACGAGGAGCAGGCCCATGACCGGCACCGCCAGCAGGAACACCGAGCCCCACCAGAAGTGCTCAAGCAGCGCGCCCCCGGCCAGCGGGCCGATCGCGCCGCCCACCATGAAACCGGCCATCCACACCCCGATCGCCGCGGAGCGCTGGGCGGGGTCCTGGAACATGGTGCGGATCAGCGCCAGTGTGGACGGCATGAGGGTGGCGCCCGCCACGCCCAGGACGGCGCGGGCGGCGATGAGCGTGACCGCGGTGGGCGCGTAGGCGGCCAGGATCGAGGCCGCGGCGAACACCACGGCCCCGGTCAGGAGGAGTCGGCGCCGCCCGATGCGGTCGCCCAGCGCGCCCATGGTGATGAGGAACCCGGCGATGAGGAAGCCGTAGACGTCGGTGATCCACAGCAGTTGGGCGGCGCTGGGGCGCAGGTCGGCGCTCAGGTGGGGGACGGCCAGGTGCAGGACCGTCAGGTCCATGGTGAGGAGCATGGTGGGCAGGGACAGGACGGCCAGTCCGGTCCACTCGCGTGCGCCGGCCCGGGGCGGTGCCGCCAGGCCGGTCTGGGGGTGGGGCATGTGGGGCTCCTCTGGAGGCGGTGTGTCCTACCGGGAAGCATCGGACCTCAACATTTATTGAGGTCAAGTGGATGCCGTCCTCCCCGTGTTCGGAGCACCGGGCGTCCCGTGCCGCCCACCGCTGTGACCTCCCCGGATGCCGCGGTGCCGGGGAGGCCCGCGCAGCCCGGCGTGACCGGTATCACGGACCGCCGGTGGCCGGCGTGTCCCGCAGGGCGTCCAGCTCCTCGAACCAGTAGTCGAAGTAGTTCCCGCAGAACATCGGGCCCGGGGCCGGCGGGAAGCCGCCGAGGTCCCGGGTCCGGGCCCCGGCGCGGACCAGCGAGCGGGCCGGCCCGGTCTGCGTGCTCTCCACCGCCGCGTAGTACAGCGGCGTGCGCCCCAGGTCGTCCTCGGTGTCCACGTCGAGTCCCGCCGCGAGCAGGCGCGGCAGCAGCACCTCGTGGTCGAGGAAGCGCAGGTGGTGCAGCAGCGTCCTCCCCGAAGCGTCGCGGATCCCCGGCGCCCCGCCCCCGTCCAGGTACCGGACCACGGCGCCGGTGTCCCCGTGCCGCACCCGCTCGAACAGGTCGTCCCGGCGCCGCCGCAGCTCCCGGGGCAGCCGCCCCCTCCCGGACGTCCACGCCTCCGCGACGGCGAAGCACCCGCTGCTGCTCCCGCCGAGCCCCCGCAGGGACTCCTCCCGCCGCCACTCCTCGTCGGTGTGCGGGACGTCCAGCCCGCCGTCGGCCGGCGCGACGGCGTGCCACTCGCCCTGGCAGCGGACGCGGACCGGGGTGCGGTCGGCGAAGGCGGGTTCCGGCGGTGCGCCGGGTACGCGGGCCGGGGCGATCGCCTCGCGGACCAGGGGGTGCAGCTCCTCGGGGGACATGCCGTCGCGGAGCACGTCGACGTCCGGCGGCCGTGTCCAGAACGCGTCGGGCAGCACCGGGAGCCCTGCCGAGAAGCCGTCGGCGAACTCCGTGAACGCGACCCGCACGGTGTCCCCGTCCAGCGAGGCCACCAGCGTCGTGTGCGTGTCGACGGGGAGCTGGAAGCCCGTCCCCAGGCCGGTCGCGGCCAGGTGGCGGACCTCCCGGGCCAGCCGGGCGGGCGACAGGGGCAGCCGGGCGGCGACCGCCACCGGATCCATCGCGGGCGGGCCCTCCCCTCCGGGGGCCGCGACCACCTTTTCGGCGAACCCGATCCCCGCGGCGGCGAAGGCCTCGAGCACCCGTCCGGCCTGGTGCAGCCCGTCGATCCACTCGGCCCGCGCGACCGGATCACCCGGTCCGGGGTCGCCGGAGGGCAGGTCCTTCCGCGGGGTGCCGTCGGGGTCCAGGAACGGAACGCGGTGCGCGTCCCCGCCCCAGCGCTCGCGCGCCCGACCCGTGTGCCGGGAGTCCCACAGGTGCCGCGCGGTCTCCCAGACCTGCGGCAGCCCCCGCCAGTGGCCGGTGGGCGAGGACCGGGCGGTGCGGGGGATGAACGGCCGCCCCTGCGGCGAGTACGCGAGGTCGGGGCCCGTCCGCCGTTCCTGGACGGCGAGCGTGGGCCGCTGGTCCCCGATGATGCGCGCGTCCCGGAGCCCGAGCGTCAGCCAGGGCCCCTCGGGGCCGCCGGGGCGGGAGAGCAGGGCGTCGTGCCCGGGGATGACCAGCCCGACCCCCTTCCAGGACCGGGGGAGGTGCAGCCGCGCCAGGTCGGGGACGAGGTGGCGCAGGTCGTCCAGCAGCCGTTCGGTGAACTCGGAGCCGTGGGCCCGCCGCAGCGCGCCCGGGTCCAGGTCCACGTGCACTCCGGCGGCCGCGCAGGCGCCGCGCCAGTCCCCGGCCAGCCGGCGTTCCTCCGCCCGTCCGATCGCCTCGCGCGGGACTCCGTACAGGCGGCCCTTGCGCAGCCCGGCCGCGCGCCACGGCTCGTGCGACGCCGACGGGCGCCGGTTTCGGGAGGAAGAAAAGGTCTTCATGGCGGCCTCCAATGGCGGGGGGTTCGCTCCCCCCGGGAGACGCTCCCGGCGCCCGTCCGGTTCTCCGGCCACCCGCCCCGGGCTCACACCCAGAGGTCGGCGTCGTGCATGGGCAACGCCGGTACCCGTCTTCGTACTCACGGGTCCGCCGCCGTGCCGCCCTCCTCACGTAGGGCCGCCAGGGCGCCCTGCCGTTCCGCCTCTATACGTGCGGTATCGGCGGCAGCGATCGTGTCCGCCTCAGGGGAGAGGAACCACGGGTCGAGCCGTTCGACCTCCGTCAGGATCTCCAGCCAATGGCGAGCCTTCACCCGCTACCGTCCTTTCCGTGCTCAAGGGCACCCTGTTCGTGACAGGGGCCCTGTCGCGATACCTGTCGCTCCACCGGTCGGGCATGCCGCCCGCGACCAGGATCACCGCCGGCCGCGCAGCATAAGGGCGCTCGTACGCCCGGCCCAGGCGAACGGGGAAACCGGTCCGTGAGAGGTCTCCGCGGCCGCTTCCAGGAGACGCCTCCGGCGGGAGGCGCCCATGGCGTCCGTCCTGTTCAGCCGGAGGTCAGGCCCAGTCCGGCCACTGCACCGGGCCGTGCGTCGCTCCGCCTTCCATGTCCAGCAGGGTCTTCTTCAGGTCGGGGTCGGCGTTCCACCTGCCGATGCGGTCCAGCGGGATCTCTCCGCTGAGGTCCTCGGCGCGGAAGTCCGCGCCGGCGGCGAGCAGGCGGGGGATCAGCACCGCGTGGTCCAGCAGGGCAAGGTGGTGCTGCAGGGTCTGCCCGCCCGCGTTGCGGACGTTCGGGTCACCGCCCCCGTCCAGGTACCGCAGGACCGCGTCGGTGTCGCCGTGCCCGACCCGCTCGAACAGGCCGTCCCGGCGTTCCCGCAGCGCCCGGGGCAGCCACCCGCCCCCGGTCGCCCAGGTCTCCCGGACGGCGTGACAACCGCTCGCGCGCCCGCCGAATGCCCGCAGGGAGGCCTCCCGGGTCTGCTCCGCTCCGTCGTGCGGGATCTCCAGGCCGGTCCGGGTGGGGGTGACCTCGTGCCATTCGCCCCGGCAGCGGACGCGGACCGGGGTGCGGTCGGCGAAGGCGGGTTCCGGCGGCGTGCCGGGGACGTGGTCCGGGGCGATCGCCTCGCGGACCAGGGGGTGGAGTTCGTCGGGGGACATGCCGTCGCGGAGCACGTCGACGTCCGGCGGCCGCGCCCAGCACACCTCCGGAAGCACCGGCGTTTCCTCTGCGGTCTCCATGTCGAACTCGGCGAACCCGGCTCGCACGGTGTCCCCGGCAAGAACGAACAGCAGCCGGTGCTCCCCGCTGTAGGGGATGAAGAACTCGGTTCCCAGGCCAGCCAGGGAGAGTTGGCGGAGTTCGCCGGGGACACGGGCGAGGGACAGCGGCAACCGTGCGGCCGCCGCCACCGGGTCGATGGACCCGGCGCGCGTCTTCGACCACCGGCTTTCCGGCGCCGACGCCGTCTCGGCGGCGAACTCGATCCCCGCGGCGGCGAACGCCTCGGTCACCTGCCCGGCCTGGTGCAGATCGTCGATCCACTCGGAGCGGGCGGCGGGGTCGGCGGGTTCCGATCCGGGCATCTCCTCCAAGGGGCGCGGAGTGCCGTCGGGGTTCAGGAACGGGGCCCGGCGGGAGTTCCCGCCCCAGCGCTCGCGGGCCTCGTGGACGCGCCTGATGTCCCACAGGTGCCGGGAGGTCTCCCAGACGTGGGGTATGTGCCCCCAATGGCCGACGGAGGGCGAGACATTGAAGCGCAGGTACGGCAACAGTTTCTCCTGCGGGGTGTAGGAGAGCCAGTGCTCGGGCACCGGCCCCTCCGCTCGCAGCCCGAGGACGGGTCTGCGGCTCCTGCGTTCGTCCCAGGGCTTGACCTTGAGCGTCAGCCAGGGGCCGTCGGGGCCGCCGGGGCGGGAGAGCAGTGCGGGCTGTTCCGGTAGGAGGAGTCCCAGTCCTTTCCAGGAGCGGGGCATGTGCAGTTTCGCCAGGTCGGGGACGAGGTGGTGGAGGTCGTCGAGCAGTTGTTCGGTGAACTCCGTGCCGTACTCGTTGCGGACCGTGTCCAGGTCGAGTTCGACGTCGACTCCGGCGGCCGCGCAGGCGCCGCGCCAGTCTCCGGCCAACCGCCGCTCGGTGGCGCGGTCGATCGCCTGGTGTGAGATCCCGTAGCGTCGGCCCTTGCGCAGCCCGGCAGCGCGCCACGGCTCGTGCGAGGCCGACGGGCGCCGGTATTCGGACGAGGTCTTCACGGCCGACTCCTAGAAGGGCGGATCATCACTGGATCCCGCCGAAGCACGGAGGAGCCATGCCTGGAACTCCTCCGGGTCCTTCGCCACCGCACCGGCGGCCACGAGTGTCCTCCTCGCGACGGTGTCCTCTCGAAGACCACCGGCGACCTGATCGAATACATCGAGAGGCGTACGGCCGTCGCGATCCTCGGCGTTCACATCCGCCCCTGCCTCCAGCAAGCGCGGCAGCAGTACCTCATGGTTCAGAAAGGCGAGATGGTGCAGTAGCGCCCGGCCCTTCCCATCACGGATGTCGGGGTCGCCTCCCCTGTCGAGGTAGTGAAGCACCGCGCGGGTATCCCTCTGCCTCACCCACCCGAACAGGTCGTCGCGCCGTTTGCGCAGAGCCTGGGGCAAACGTCCTTCGCCGGTGGACCAGGCTTCCCGGACGGCGAAGCAGCCGGTGCTGTTGCCGCCGAGTGCCCGTAGGGACGCTTCGCGGTTCGTCTCCTCGTCGTCGTGCGGGATCCGCAGTCCGACGGGTGACGGGATGACCTCGTGCCATTCGTCCCGGCAGCGAACCCGCACCGGGGAACGGTCGGCGAAGGCGGGTTCAGGCGGTGCGCCGGGGACGTGGTCCGGAGCGATCGCCTCGCGGACCAGCGGATGAAGTTCGTCGGGTGACATCCCGTCGCGCAGCACGTCGATGTCCGGCGGTCGGGCCCAGCACACCTCGGACATGGCTGGTATCCCCGACGCCGTGTCGAGGTCGAATTCGGCGAACTCCACTCGCACGGTGCCCTTGTCCAGGGCGATGAGGACCGTGGTGTGCTTGTCGTAGGGGATCTGGAAGCGGTCGCCGAGCCCGGCCGTGGCGAGCCGTCGGAATTCGCCGGGGATGCGGGCGGGGGAGAAGGGCAGTCGTGCGGCGGCCTCCACTGATACCGGACCGGGGTCGAATCCGATCCCCGCGGCGGTGAACGCCTCGACCACCTGCCCGGCCTGGTGCAGACCGTCGATCCACTCGGTCCGGGCCGCGGGGTCGCCGGGCCCGGGGTCCCCCGTCGGGAGCTCCCCGGCGGCGCGGGGCGTCCCGTCGGCGTTCAGGAACGGCGCGCGGTCGGGTCCCCCGCCCCAGCGCTCGCGCATCTCGTGGACGTGCCGGGTGTCCCACAGGTGCCGGGAGGTCTCCCAGACATGGGGGAGCCCCGCCCAGTGCGCGGTGAAGGACGAGATTTTCCAACGGTCCAGGGCCGGTTGTTCCCGCATCGGATGATGAGGGTTGTAGTCGGGTATGACACTCATTCGTCCCACCTTGAGGACGGGCCCGCGGAGCCAGGGGTGGTAGTGGGGCCCTACCCCGAGTGTCAGCCAGGGGCCGTCGGGGCCGCCGGGGCGGGAGAGCAGTGCGGGCTGCTCCGGTAGGAGGAGTCCCAGTCCTTTCCAGGAGCGGGGCATGTGCAGTCTTGCCAGGTCGGGGACGAGGTGGTGGAGGTCGTCGAGCAGTTGTTCGGTGAACTCCGTGCCGTACTCGTTGCGGATCGCGTCCAGGTCGAGTTCGACGTCGATCCCGGCGGCCGCGCAGGCGCCGCGCCAGTCTCCGGCCAACCGCCGCTCGGTGGCGCGGTCGATCGCCTGGCGTGAGATCCCGTAGCGTCGGCCCTTGCGCAGCCCCGCCGCGCGCCACGGCTCGTGCGAGGCCGACGGGCGCCGGCGCCCGTCGGCCCCGCTCACCCCTCCTCCAGCAGGCTCTCCCAGTCCTGCCCGGCGATGCCCCTCTCCTCGGAGTCCTCGCCGGAGCGCTGGTCGATCACGTCCACCAGGTCGTCGCCGTTCCCGATGTCCTCGGTCCGCGCACCCGCCTCCACCAGGGCGCGCGCGAGTTCGGCGGTCCCGCTGCCGGCCACCGCGTAGAACAGCGGCGTGCGCTCCTCCGGGTCGGCGGCGTCCACGTCCGCGCCCGCCTTCAGCAGGCGCGGTAGCACCGCCTCGTGGTCGACCATGGAGAGGTGGTGCAGCAGGGTCCTCCCGTTGCGGTCGCGCAGGTTCGGGTCGCCGCCCGCGTCCAGGTACCGCAGGACCGCGCCGGTGTCGCCGTGCCGGGCCCGCTCGAACAGCTCGTCGCGGGGCTCCCGCAGCCTGCGGGGCAGCCGCCCCCGCCCGGTGCTCCACGCGTCGCGCGCGGCGAAGCAGCCGCCGCTCGCGCCGCCCAGCGCCCGCAGCGCCGTCTCGCGCTCCAGCTCCTCCGCGGTGTGCGGGATGTCCAGGCCGTCGCCGGCGGGGGTCACCGTGTGCCACTCCCCGTCGCGGCAGCGCACCCGGACGGGGCCGAACCCTCCGGGATCGAACCCCGCGGGGCCGGGCCGCCGGTCGGCGGGCGGCCGCGCCGGGGCGAGGGCCTCGCGGACCAGCGGGTGCAGCTCCTCGGGGGACATGCCGTCGCGGAGCACGTCGACGTCCGGCGGCCGGGTCCAGCACACCTCCGGAAGCACCGGGGGCTCGTCGTCCTCCCAGAGCATGTACTCCTCGATCCCCAGCCGCGGGGCGTCCCCCTCCAGGTCCAGGATCACCGACTCGTGGATGGTGAACGGGATCCGGAACCGCGTGCCGAACCCGGCGTCGGCCAGCCTGCGCGCCTCGCCGAGCAGCCGCGCCGGGGAGAACGGCAGCTGTGCCGCCGTCTCCACGGGGTCGGCCGGGTCGCCCCAGTCCAGTTCCGCCGGTGCGGTGTCGAGGACGATCCCCGCGGCGGCGAAGGCCGCGACCGCCTCTCCCGCCTGGTGCAGGCCGTCGATCCACTCGGTCCGGGCCGCGGGGTCGCCGGGCCCGGGGTCCCCCGTCGGGAGCTCCCCGGCGGCGCGGGGCGTCCCGTCGGCGTTCAGGAACGGCGCGCGGTCGGGTCCCCCGCCCCAGCGCTCGCGCATCTCGTGGACGTGCCGGGAGTCCCACAGGTGCCGGGAGGTCTCCCACACGTGGGCGGCGCCCGACCAGTGCGCCGCGTAGGGGACCCGGTTGGAGCGCGGCAGGTACTCCCGTAGGAACACCTCCTCCACCGCCAGCACCAACCGCTGGTCCCCGTGGATCTTCCAGCCCCGCGGCCGCAGCGTCAGCCACGGCCCCTCGTCCCCGCCCGGGCGCGACAGCAGGACGGCCTGCTTGGGGACCAGCGTGCCCGACCCGTTCCAGAACCGGGGCATGTGCAGCCGCGCCAGGTCCGGGACCAGGTGGTGCAGGTCGTCCAGCAGCCGGTCGGCGAACTCGGAGCCGTGCTCGTCGCGCAGGTCGTCGATCTCGACGTCGAGGAGGGTCTCCACCCCCGCGGCCTCGCAGGCGCCCTCCCAGTCCCCGGCCAGGCGCCGCTCGGTGGCGAGGTCGATCGCTTCGCGCGAGATCCCGTAGCGCCGGCCCTTGCGCAGTCCCGCCGCCCGCATCGGCCGGTGGGACGCCGAGCGGGAGAGGTCCGAAGGCGTCACCGGTACAGGCTCGCGATCGCGCGCATGTCCTCGTGCACCCGGCGGGCCGGGCGCAGGTGCCCGGCGATCGTCCGCTTGGTGCGGCGCGGCAGGCCCGGCCCGAGCCCCGCGTACTCCATGCGGCCGCTGCGGGCCACCGCCTCCGACAGCGCACGCGCGGCCGGGTAGCCGAACCCGGTGTGGCGCACCTCCAGGCGGCGCAGCGGACTGGCGGGGATCGCCTCGGCCAGCGCCGTCACACCCGCGTCGCCCAGCTCGTTGGACGGCGCGCCCAGCGCCCGCTGCGAGGGCGGGCGGCCCAGGTCGAGTGCTTCGATGCCGCCCAGCGCCTCGGCCAGGGCGATCGCGCCGTCGGCGCCGATGCCGTTGCCGCCCAGGCCCAGGGTGACCGGCCGGTCCAGCCCGGCGACGGCGGCGGCGATGGTCCGCGCGCCCGCGTCGCCCAAGTGGTTGGCGGGCGCGTACAGCTCCCGCACCCCGGCCTCGCGCAGGAACGCGGCCAGCAGGTCCGCGGTGTCCGGGCCCAGCCCGTTGCCGCCAAGGAACAGCCGCTCCAGCGGGGCCTCCCGCCCGGCCAGCGCGTCCAGGAGGGCGCGCAGCCCGTCGGCGGTGACCCCGGTGTTCACCAGGTCCAGGGAGCGCAGGCGGCCGTTGGCGGCCAGGGCCCCGGCGACCGCCCGGGCCCCTTCGTCGCCCACGGGGTTGCGCTTGAGCCACAGGGCCCGCACGGTGTCGTCCCCGGCGAGCCGGTCGGCCAGGGCGGCGGCGCCGTCCGCGCCGATCCGGTTGCAGCCCAGGTAGAGGGTCTGGAGCCCGTGCCCGTCGGCGAGGGAGCCGGCCAGCACGCGGGCGCCCTCGGAGCCGATGGCGTTGGTGCCCAGCAGCAGGTGGGCGGCGTGCGGGGAGGCCGCGGCCGCGGGGATCACCCGCCGTGCCCCGGCCAGGCCCAGGCCCTGCTTGCACAGGTCCACCCGGCCGTCGGGGCGCAGGGTCCCCAGCGGGAAGGTCTCGTCGGCCGTCACGGGGGCCGGGTCGGCCAGCCGGGCCAGCAGCGGCTCCAGGCCGGCGGGGTCCGCCAGAGGCAGGTCGGGGTGCTCGATGGCGGGGCAGCGTACGGGCGTCTTGTCGGTCATCACCATTCCACCGCTCGATCGTGATCGGGCCGGTGGACGGAGCCGACCGGGGCCCCTGCGTGCAAAAGAAGAAGCGGCAGGACCGGTCGGATTCGAACCGACGTCCTCCAACTCGCTGTCCGGCGCGACGACCTCTGCGCTACGGCCCTGCCGAGCAGGCAGTCTAACCACAAATACCGACGTTTCCGGCGCTCTCCCCCTGGTTTTCGGCGTTGCCGCAGGTGGGGGCGGAGAAAAGGATCGGGGTGACGGGGGCGGCCGGATTCGAACCGGCGTCCTCCCCCATGATGTGTAGGCGCGACGACCTCTGCGCTACACCCCCGCCACGCGACGAGCGTAGCGGTTCCGCGGGCGGCGGCCCGGGCCGTGGGCGGCGCGGAATGGAACCGACCGGATTCGAACCGGCGTCCTCCCCCATTGAAGAGTGGGCGCGACGACCTCTGCGCTACGGTCCCACCGCTGCGGGGAAAGATAGCGCACCGGCGCCGCGGGGGGAAAGGGCGGGGCCGGCCGGATTCGAACCGGCGTCCTTTCGGTGTGCAGCCGAACGCGACGACCTCTGCGCTACGGCCCCGCCGCGGGGCACACGCTAGCGCACGGGCCGGGGGACCCGCGGTGTCCGCCCGAGGCCCGGAAGGCGCAGGCCCCTGGCCGGGACCGGTCAGCCGACCGCCGCCGGCGCGGGGAGCGGGAGCGCGCCCGAGTCCAGGGCGTGGATGACCCCCGCCGCCCCGCCCCGGGCCGCGGCGCTCAGCCCCAGCGCCGACGGCTCCACCCGGCAGCCGCCCGCGTCCGGGGCGAACACCCCGGCCGCCAGGGCGCTCCGGCAGGGCGGCAGCAGCCAGGGGCCCATCGGCACGAAGTACCCGCCCAGCAGCACCAGCCCCGGGTCCACCAGGTTGACCAGCGCCGCCAGCCCCCGGCCCAGCATGCCTCCCGCCCGCTCCAGCGCCGCCACCGCCACCGCGTCGCCCGCCGCCGCCCGGCCCACCGCCGTGTCCACCAGGACCGCCACGTCCGCGCCGGACAGCGGCCCGCCCGGAGCCAGGCCGGGGAGCGCGTCGCGCAGGATCGCGCCGATGCCCGCCACCGCCTCCAGGCAGCCGCGCCGCCCGCACGAGCACTCCGGCCCGCCCGGGTCCAGCGCCAGGTGCCCCAGCTCCCCGGCGAACCCGCCCGCGCCGCGCAGCAGGGCGCCGTCGGTGAGCACCCCCGCGCCGATCCCGACCTCCCCGGTGACGTAGACCAGGTCCGGGGTCCCGGCGAAGGAGCCCACCCGGTACTCGGCCACGGCCCCCAGGTTGGCGTCGTTGTCCACGCGCACCGGGAAGCCCAGCGCGTCCGCGCGCGCTCCCAGCGGGAAGTCCGCCCAGCCCAGGTTGGGGGCCCGGCGCACCGTCCCGGACGGGGCGTCCACCAGTCCCGGCACCGCGATCCCGGCGCCCACCACGGTCCGTCCGCGCACCGCCGGGTCGTCGGCGGCCTCGCGCAGCGCCGCCACGATCCGGCGGGCGCTCTCGTCGGGCCCCGCCTCCCGCGCGTCGAAGGGCGTGTGCCGGGCGGTCAGCTCCCGCTGCACCAGGTCCACCGCCACCACCGACAGGTAGTCGACGTTGACCTCCAGGCCCAGCGCCGCCACCGACGTGTCGTCCAGGTCCAGCAGCACCCCGGGGCGGCCCACGCCGCTCTGCGCGGTCCGGCCGGTCTCCCGGACCAGGCCGCGCGCCATCAGGTCGGCGACCAGGCTGGACACCGTCGTCTTGTTGAGGCCGGTGGCCGCCGCCACCGCCGCCCGCGAACACGGCGCGGACTCGCGGATGGTGCGCAGCACCACCCCCAGGTTGGCCTCACGGACCGTGCGCAGGCCCACCGTTCCCGAACCCATCGCCACGGGGACCTCCCTCGTCAACCCACCGCCGTGTCCGGATCGTACCGGGCGGGCCGAAAACGGGTTGCCGGACGGCCCCGACCGGTGGTGGGATGCGGGCCATGGTCCCCGCAGACGTCTTCCGCGACCAGCCGGTCCTCACCGGCGACCTGGTCGAACTCCGCCCCCTCGACGCCGAGACCGGCGCCCCGCTCGTCGGGGCCCTCGTCGACATGGACCCGGAGGTGCGCCGCCTCACCGGCACCCACCGGCGGTTCACGCGGGAGGAGGTCCAGGAGTGGAACCGGACCCGCCCGGACCACCACGACCGCGCCGACTGGGTGATCGTCGAACGCGCCGGGGGCACGACCGTCGGCGACTGCGCGCTCACCGAACTGGACCCCGACAACGCCTCCGCGGGCTACCGGATCGCGCTGGCCTCCACGGCCCACGCCGGGAAGGGGTACGGGACCGCCGCCACGGACCTGGTCCTGGAGTACGCGTTCACGGTGGCGGGCCTGCACCGGGTGGCGCTGGAGGTGTTCGACTTCAACCCGCGGGCGCGGCGCTCCTACGAGAAGTCGGGGTTCGTCCGCGAGGGCGTGTGGCGCCAGGCCCTGCACTGGGACGGGGAGTGGCACGACGCCGTCCTGATGTCGGTGCTCGCCCACGAGTACTCGGCCCTACGCGCCGCGGGGGACACCGGGGCCGGGGACGGCTAGCCTCGGGGTATGCCCGTTCCCGAGTTCCTGCGCGAGCTGCGCGATCAGATCGGCCCGGCCCTGGTCCCCCTGGTGGGGGTCACCGCCGTGGTCCTGGACGAGGACGACCGTGTGCTGCTGCACCGGCGCGCCGACGACGGCCGCTGGGCGACCCCCGGCGGCATCCTCGAACCGGGGGAGCAGCCCGCCGTCGCCGTGGTGCGGGAGGTCGAGGAGGAGACCGGCCTGGTAGTGGAGGTCGAGCGGCTGGTCAGCGTGCTCGGCCAGGACCCCTACGTCTACCCCAACGGCGACCGGGTCCAGTTCCTGGACCTGGCGTTCCGCTGCCGCCCGGTCGGCGGCGCCCTCGACGCCGGCGGCGACGAGACCCTGGAGGTGGGCTGGTTCGCCCCCGGCGGGCTGCCCGCCATGTCGGAGCGCATCCTCGACCGCATCGCCTACGCCCGGGAGGCCCGCCCCGAGCCCTTCTACGTCCGCTGACCGCCGGTCCGCGCGCGCGGGTCAGAGGAAGACGCGGCCGCGGCGGCCGCGGTCGCGCAGGGCCGCCATGCGGCGGACGTTGCCGGGGCGGCGCGACAGCAGGTGGTAGAGCAGCAGCGTGCACCCCCGGTCGGTGCGCGCCCGGTCGGCCATCTCGCCCATGTTGACCCGCGGGTACAGCCGCACCCCGCCCGCGTGCACCCGCACGGTGTGCGCGCCCTCCGGGAAGTGGGCGTAGGCGTGGTTGTCCGCCGTGTACTCCGAGCAGCGCGCCAGCGCCGCCCCCAGCAGCGGAACCGGTTCCGCGCCCAGCACCGCGAGCCGCCGCCAGAACCCGGTGTGCCCCGCCACCACGTGCCCGAGCTGGTGGGCCACCGTGAACGCCAGCGCGTCCGGGTCGCCGACCCGCCCGTCGTCGTCGAACAGCTCGCCCGACAGGACCAGGTAGCGTCGCAGCCCGTGCGCCCCCGCGTCGGCCCGGCCGCCGTCGACCCGCACGTACGCCTCGGGGGTGCGCACCCCCATCGCCGCCGACAGCGTCGCGACCACCCGGTACGCCTCGGGGAACTGGGTGGGGGAGATCTTCACCGACTCCGCCCGGTGCCGCGCGTACCGCAGCCCCCGGACCAGCCAGCAGCCGGCCGGGACGGCCGCCAGCGCCAGGACCGGCGCCTGCCAGGTACCGGTCAGCACGGCCAGCAGGTGCGCGCCCAGGCCCAGCAGCAGCACGTTCGCGACCGCGCACACGACGAACAGCGGGGCCTCCCACGGGTGGGCGGGCGCCGGGACGATCTCCTCGCCGTCGCCCAGCTCGTAGGGCCCGCGGCCGCCCGGTCGGACGGACCGGCAGTAGGGCGCGGCCGGGTACCGGGTCTCCGGGACGTATCCGCAGCCACCCGCCCCGTGCACCGAACACCCCTTGAAGCGGCCCTGCGCGGGCGCGGGATGGAACATGGAGGCCTCCCCTCGGGCGCGGGAATGTGGACAGGGATGATCACTCCCTGTGTCCAAATATTACTTTCCGCTTCCTCTGGGATGGGCTTAGAGCCCGACGGCGTGTCAACGACGGTTAACGGACACCTTCCCCCGGTCCGCGCCGCTGTCCGGAACCCCTTCGAGGCCCCTCCGTCGGGCCCTCAGCGCTGCTCGTACCGGCGCAGCTCCTCGGCGAGCACGTCCAGGAACCGGTCCACCTGCGCCGGGTCGTACCCCGGCCGGGCCCGGGTCGTCGAGAACTGGACCCGCTCCACGTCCTTGGCGGACAGCGTCGCCCGCTCCGGCCGCCCCTGCAGGAGCACCTCCAGGGTGAACTCGGCCCGGTCCAGGAACTCGTCGACCTCCTGCTCGTTGTAGCCGGTGGTCAGCCGCGTCGTGGCGAACTGCTGGTCGCGCACGTGCTCGGGCGTCATCCGGGGCGGCGGCCCCGGCCGCCCCCGGCCGCCCGCGGGCCCGGGCCCGGGCCCGGGCGCCGCCGCGCCGCCCGCCTGCGGCCCCGCCGCCGGGTGCGGCGGCAGCGGAGGGGCGGCCGGTCCGGAGCGGCCCAGGCCACGCCCGGCCAGGTCGGCGACCACGACGTCGAGGAAGTCGTCCACCTCGTCCTCGCGGTACCCCGGGCTCAGCCGGGTGGTCCGGAAGCGCGAGTTGCGCACCTCCTCCGCCGTGATGAGCGGGCCCGTGCGCGGCCCGCCCTCCAGTGCGACGAGCGTGCTCTCGATGCGGTCGAGCAGCGCGTCGACGTCCTCCTCGTTGTATCCCGGGCGCAGACGCACCGTGTGGAACTTCTTCTTGCGGATGTCCGCCGGTGTCAGAGGCATGGTCCCTATTGTGCAGTTCAGGAGGTTCTCGGGGTGGTCATTCCGGCCCGCTGTGCGCCTCCGACCGCGCGATGCGCTGTGCGAGGTCGTTCAGCGCGTCGGCGACCTGGGTGCGGTCGTACCCGCGCAGGACCACGTCGAGCCGCGCGAAGGCGAGCTCGTCCGCGGTGATCGCGGCGGTCCCGGCCGGGACCGCGACGGGGGAGGGGACCCCGGTGCGGGCGGCCAGGGTGGCGAACGCCCGGTCCAGGAGCTCCGAGACCTGGACGCGGTCGTATCCGCGCAGCACGACGTCGAACTCCGGCAGCGGCGGCGGGGTCTCCACGGGCGGGTCCCAGGGGCCGGAGGGGGCCGGAGCGCTCCCGTCCCGGGACTCCAGGAGGGCGAGTTCCCGGGCGACGCCGTCCATCCAGTCGCCGACCTGGGTGCGGTCGTATCCGCGCAGGACCACGTCGAACCGGGCGGAGGCGAGCTCGGCCGAGGTGATCGGTTCCCCGCCCTCCGGGGCCCGCGCGGCCGGTGGCGCCCCGGTGCCCGCCGACAGCGCGGCGAGCGCGCGGTGCGCCAGGTCGGCGACCTGGACGCGGTCGTATCCGCGCAGCACGATGTCGAAGTCCGGGACCGTCATGGGGGATTGCATGCCCGCATTATGCCGAGGGCCCTGCGGCCCGCGCCATAGCGGACCGGCCCTGTGGCCGACAGCGGACGCGTGTCCCCGCTCTCACTCCCGCAGGAGGTAGACGGCGAGGGCGCGGGCGATCGAGTTCGCGGCCCGCTCCCGCCACTGCGGGTCCTCCAGCAGGGCGGCGTCCTCGGGGTTGCGCATGTTCCCGGCCTCCAGGAACACCTTGGGCACGGTGGACATGTTGAGCCCGCCCAGGTCGGTGCGCTCGTCCAGGCCGTCCTGGGCCAGGTAGTCGGCATAGGGGATGTCGGTGCCCTCGCGGTACTCGCGGCGCAGGTCCTCGGCCAGCTCCCGGGAGGGCTCCACGATCTCCTCGGTGTAGCCCTCGACCTCGCCCGGCACGATCACGTGGAAGCCGCGCCCGGTCTCGGGGCCGCCGTCGGCGTGGATGGACAGGGCGGCGTCGGCGTCGGCCTCGTTGCCGATCTCGGCGCGCTCGTTGATGCAGGGGCCCACGCCCTCGTCGTCCTCGCGGGTGAGGATCACGGTGGCGCCGTCGGCCTCCAGGCGCTCCTTGACGAGGAGGGAGAGCTCCCAGTTGAAGAGGTGCTCGGGGTAGCCGGACCCGGTCTCCGCGCCGACGGTGTCGCAGGCCTTCTGCTGGGGGCCGGCGGGGACCAGGCGGTTGATCTCGGAGGAGGCCTCGGCGTTGCCGCCGTTGTGCCCGGGGTCGATGACCACGACCCGGTCGTGCAGCGGGCCGTCGCCGACGGGCTCGTGTGCGCCGTCCCCCGCGCCGGCGGTGCCGGGGGAGCCCTCCTCCGAGGATCCGTCGTCGGGGCCCGGCAGCGGGATCGCGGCGGTGGGGGCGGCGTCGGGCTCGGCCCCCGAGGCCGACGCGCAGCCGGTGGCGAGGAGCGCGAGGAGCGGGATGAGGTACAGGGCGCGGGTGGCGCGGCTCCGGGGCCCTGGCGGTGCGGAGACGGGCATGTCCACAACCTACCGGGCGAACCGGGCGGAACACCCCGGTCCTCGCGCGGTACTTCTTATTAAGACGCCTGGAAGTCGGATCGGTTTACACGATACAAGGAAAAATTTTCGAGCGAATCCGTTCCTGTGCGCAGTGTAATCCGAGTTTCTCTCGTGATCTTCTTGTGATCTATTTTCGGATGTTTTCGGGCATTCGGCCGGTGTAAGGTTTCCGTGAGGAAACGGGAAGTATCCCGCATCGGCTCCGCCGGCCCCTCCGTCCGAGGCCGCTGTCGATTCTCCCTGGTGGAAGCCGTTTTTTCGAGCCTCCCCATCCCATCCGAACCCCGGCCGCAGTACCCCCGCACCGCGTGGCCGCACCCCGCCCGCGAGTGTTGCACTGAGCCGGGCCGACCTGGCGAGCACGGGTCGGAATCCCCTATGAGGATTGATTTGAAGAACACCAAGATCGCCGCTCGTCGCGTCTTTCAGGCCGGTGCCGCTTTCGCCGCCCTGGGCGCCCTGAGCATTGCGACGGCCCTTCCCGCCGCCGCGGACGAGCAGTACGGCTGGGCCTACGCCACCTCCAACGGCGGCAACGGGTTCATCGAGACCCAGGACGGCAGCGTCAGCGACGCCTTCTCCGTCGACTACGGCTGGGTGTCCTGGTCGGGCACCTCGACCGCGTCGGTGACCTCCAGCGGCATCCTGGCCACGGTGGAGGTCCCCTCCGTCCGTGTCCAGATCACCGTGTCGGACGCCGAGAACGGCCTCCCCACCGAGGAGGACGAGGAGCTCACCGAGGACGAGGAGCCCACCGAGTCCGAGGAGCCGACCGACGGGGCCGAGGACCCCGAGGGCGGCGAGGACACCGGAGATGACGACACCTCCGGCGGCGGCGAGGACGACGGCTCCTCCGAGGGCGGCGACAACGGGAACGGCGACGGTGGCGACACCGACGAGCCCGCCCCGACCACGCCCCCGGTCGACGGGGACGACGAGACCGTCGACCCCTCCCCGGAGCCCAGCCCCAGCCCCTCCGCCGAGGCCGAAGACACCGACGCCGACGCCACCGTGGTCACGCTCGACGAGACCAACAGCGAGACGGTCGCCGACTCCGACGAGGTCCTCGTCGAGGCCACCATCTCCGGCATCTCCGTCAGCACCTTCAAGAGCTGGGACGGCTCGGTCGAGCACAGCGTCGACCCGGGCACCGTCAGCAACATCACCGCCCCCGAGGGCGTGGAGTTCACCATCACCCCCGACATCTACGAGTGGGAGCAGCCCACCGAGGTCGACGGGTACCTCTGGGAGGACGCCTACTCGGTCCTCGACTACGACTTCAAGGCCGACGGCGAGCTGGTCCAGTACGTGACCATCGCCGAGACCGGTGTCGGCACCGTCACCATCGGCGAGGGTGAGAACCCCGGCGGCGGTGACGACGACGGCGAGGAGAAGCCGCGTCCGGAGAAGCCGATCGAGAAGCCCGAGGGCGAGGACAAGAAGCCCGTCGCCAAGCCCTCCGAGGCCCTGGCCACGACCGGTAGCCCGATCGGCGGCCTGATCGCCGCCGGTGCCGCGATCGCCGCCGGTGGTGGCGCCGCCGCCTACCTGGCCCGCCGCAAGAAGAACGCCGCCGTCGAGGCTCCCGCCGAGGAGAACGACAACTAGGCGACCCACACCGCACCGCCGGCCCTGACCCGCCGGTGACACGGTGGCCTGAACGGCCCCGGGGACTCCTCCCCGGGGCCGTTCGCGTTCCCGGCCGCCGGAACTCTTCCGCGCCCCCGGCCGTTGATCCGGCATCCGACCCCTCACGGTGAGCGATCACGCGCCGGAGAACGGTTTCCGATTCGTGATCGAGCGGTTAGGCTCGGCCGTGTGGGCGCTCCGCGCCCCGCCACGCACGGACCCTTCCCCCGGGGCGGGAAGGCGACCGTCCCCGCCGCCCCGCATGCCGCGACCTCGTACGCGGCGCTCCCCGTGAACCGCGCCCCGGGCCGGAGGACGGGGCCGGCCGTACGGCCGGACATCCCCCAGTAGCTACAGGAGTGCCGTGGTGACCCCCGCCAGAACGACAGCACACCGCCTCCTCGGCGGCACGGCCGCGGCCGTGCTCGCGGCCGCGCTCGGCCTGACCCTGTCCGCGCCCCCGGCCGCCGCGGCGGCCACCGCCGTCGACCCCCTCGTCTGGGGCAACGCGCAGGCCTGGGCCGCCAACGGCGACGCCGTCTCCGGCTACTCCACCGCGGTCAGCTTCGGCGGGGACAACGAGGCGCGCGGCGACACCGCCGACGTGTACGGCCCCCTCGCCCCCTACGTCGACATCGAGGGCTCCAGCCGCACCGTCATCGGCGCCGAGGGCGCGGCCGCCACCGCCGTCGTGGACTCGGCCGTCCTGCGCCTCACCGTCACGGACCTGATCGCCCTCGGCATGATCGACGTGCCCGCGGGCATCGACATCTCCCCGTCCGCCCCGGACACCCTGGACGCCGAACCGACCTCCGAGGAGGGCGAGGAGCCGCTCTCCCCGTACTGGGACGTGCCCACCCCGGAGGGCGGGGAGGAGCCCCGGCCCCAGCAGCCGCCCGCCGACGGGGACCACTCCCACCTCAAGGAGGAGTCGGAGAGCCCCGGCCCGGAGGATTCCGGCCCCGCGAGCCCCTCCCCGAGCGAGAGCCCGACGGACGGCGTGGTCGCCCTGGACGACTCCTCCACGCGCCGGTTCGCGGCCGAGGGCCCCCTGGAGGCCGACGACGCCCTGGAGGTCTCCGTGGCCGACGTCGTCACCACGGCCTCGGCCGGGTACGACGGGCACACCGGCAGCGGCTTCGAGCACGGCGCCCTCAGGGCGTTCGGGGTGCCCGTGGACCCGCTGCGGCCCGGGCGCGCCCAGGTCGTGGAGGACGTCCTGGAGGTCGTGGACGAGGAGGGGGAGACGGTCCTGGAGGTCCCGGTGGCCGTCCACTTCGCGAGCGTCCAGGAGACCTTCGACGACGAGGACCCGGACTGGCGGGGCCAGGGCGCCCGCTCCCGGCTCAGCGTGACCGTGAACGTGGGGGAGGCGGAGGACGGCAACGGGCTGACCGTCGACTTCGCCGACTCCTGGGCGCTGGGCTCCACCTACGCGGCGGACTCGGGGGCCTCCCCGTCCCCGGACGGCCGGACCGGCACCGCCCCGCAGGCGCAGCAGCGCCCCGGCAACGACCTGGCGATGACGGGCAGCTCCCTGGCCGCCCTGGTCACCGCTGCGCTGGTGGCCATCGGCGGCGGGTCCGCCGCCACCTTCCTGGCCCGCAAGCGCACCTCCGCCATGGACGACCGCATCGGCGACTGAGGCCCGGGCCGGGCGTCAGAGCCAGCCCTTCTCGTAGGCCACCCGCGCCGCCTCCGTGCGGTTGCGGGTGCCGGTCTTGCCGATGGCCGAGGACAGGTAGTTGCGGACGGTGCTCTCCGACAGGTGCAGCCGGGCCGAGATGTCGGCGACCGTGGAGCCGTCCCTGGCGGCCGCCAGCAGCTGGCGTTCCCGGGCGGTCAGCGGATCCGGCTCCGAGCCCAGCGCGGCGGCGGCCAGGCCCGGGTCGACCACCGTCCCGCCCGCGGCCACGCGCCGGATCGCCGCGGCCAGTTCCTCCACGGGGCCGTCCTTGCAGAGGAACCCGGCGGCGCCCGCCTCCATCGCGCGGCGCAGGTAGCCGGGGCGCCCGAAGGTGGTGACGATGAGGACCCGGCAGGACGGCAGCCGCTCGCGCAGCTCCGCGGCGGCCTCCAGGCCGCTGCCGCCGGGCAGCTCGATGTCCAGCACGGCGACGTCCGCCCGGTGCTCCACCGCGGCGGGCACGATCCCTGGGCCGTCGGCCACCAGGGCCACGACCTCCAGGTCCTCCTCCAGACCCAGCAGGAGGGCCATCGCGTCGCGCATCATCCCCTGGTCCTCGGCCAGCAGGACCCGGACGGGGGAGGAGGGGGTGTCGGCAGCACTCATGGGCCGAACCCTAGGGCACCGCCCCCGGCGCGGGCGACCGCTCCCCGCCCCGGACCCGCGGGTCCCGCGGGTCCCGCGGGTCCCGTGGGCCTCGGGCGCGCCCGGCCGCCCCGCCCCTCACGGGAGCAGCGCCTCCCCGTCCGCCACCGGGAGTTCGGCGACCACCCGGAACCCGCCCCCGGGCAGGGCCCCGCTCTCCAGCCGGCCGCCCGCCAGGGCCAGCCGCTCGCCGAGCCCGGCCAGCCCGTGCCCGCCTCCGCGCCGCTCCCGCGGGCCGTCGCGTCGTCCCTCCCGCGGGCCCCCGCCGGGCGCGGGACCGCCCCCGCCGTCGTCGGCCACGGTGACCCGGACGGTGCCGTCCGCGTGCTCCACGGACAGCTCCGCCGACGCGGCGCCGCTGTGCCGGAGCACGTTCGTCACGGCCTCGCGCACCACCCAGCCCAGGACCGCCTCGGCCCGCGCCGGGACGGGCGGCCCCGACCGGCGCACCGCCACGGCGATGCCGGCCCCCTCCAGGGCCGGGACCGCCCGCTCCAGCTCGCGGGTCAGCCCGTCCTCCCGGTACCCGGAGACCGCCTCCCGGATCTCGGTCAGCGAGCGCCGCCCCACCTCCTCGATGTCGGCGGCCTGCGCGGCGGCGGCCGCCGCGTCGCGCGGGGCCAGCCTGCGCACCGCCTCGGCCTTGACCACGATCACCGACATGCTGTGTCCGAGCAGGTCGTGCAGGTCGCGGGCGAACCGCAGCCGCTCCCGGTCCACCGCGGCCAGGGCCAGCTCCTCCCTGGTCCGGCGCAGCTCCCGCACGGTCTCGTTGAGCCCCAGCAGCGCGGACACCATGACCCCCGAGATGAACGTGCCGTACCCGGAGACCATCGGCAGCCACAGGGCGTCGCCCCGGTGCCCGGCGATCACCCCGGCCGCCCCGCCCAGCACGATCAGCGCGCCCACCAGCGGCACCGTCGGCAGGGCGGTCCCGCAGGCCAGCGCCGCCATCATGAACAGGAACACCCAGGTGTCGCCGTAGACCAGCGCCAGCACCGTCGTCAGCGCCGCCTGGGCGGCCAGCAGCCAGAGCAGGCCCCGGCCCGCGTACCGGGGCGGCGAGAGGTCCCGGGTGACCACGGCGGCGTACAGGGCCGAGACCGCCAGCAGCCCGGCCCAGCCGAACCAGGGCCAGCGGGCGCCGTCGAACAGGTCGGTGACGGCCCCCGCGGTCAGCAGCAGCCCGGGCAGGTACCCGGTGCGCCCGGGCGGCCCGACCGGTCCCAGCGCCGCGACCGGGTCCACGACACCGCAGCCCTCGCGGTCGTCCCCGCCACCGCCACCGCCACCGCCGGCGGCGCCGGCCGCCCCACCGCCCCCGGACCGGTCGTCCATCGCGTTCCTAGCCCTTCGTCGCCGGTCGCAGGAAGGAGTGCACCGCGTAGGCCCCGAACACCAGGGTCCACCCGAGCAGCCCCGCCACGGTACCGGGGGAGGGCGCGGCCCCGTCCACGGTGGCCCACCCCAGCGCCCCGAACAGGTGGCCCGGAGACCAGGCGGCGAGGTCCGCCAGCGCCCCGGGGAACTCCGAGAGCGGGAACCACAGGCCGCCGAGCAGGGCCAGCAGCAGGTTGACCACGATGTTGGTCGTCCCGGCCGCGGAGGGCGACAGCCGGTACCCGTTGGCGATGCCCAGCAGCACGAACGGCAGCGCCCCGACCCACAGCAGCAGCGGCAGCACGGCCCACTGCCACGCCTCCAGCCGGACGCCGTTCAGCAGCGCCCCGGTGGCCAGGACCAGCAGCACGGAGGGCAGCACCATGAGCGACCCGGTGATCGCCCGCCCGGCCACCACCGTCCACGGCCGCATCGGCAGCAGGCGCAGCAGGCGCAGCCAGCCGGTCCCCTTGTCCTCGGCGACGGCGGTCCCGGCCGACAGACCGGAGCCGAGCGCGCCGTAGGCGGCCAGGCCCACCATGGACACCACGGCCCAGCCCGGGTCGGCCGGGCCGTCGCCGCGGCCGATGCTCGTGAACAGCACGTACATCAGCACGGGGGTGCCCAGTCCGAAGATCATGAACCCGGGGTCGCGGTAGGTGCGGCGGAGCTCCAGGCCCACGTAGGCGGTCAGCAGGACGGCGGTGCGGGTCATCGGTCGGCCTTCCGGGCTCGGGCGGGGGAGGGGGAGGACTCGGAGGTGATGCCGATGAAGGCGTCCTCCAGGTTCGCGGTGGCGACCTCCAGGTCGCGCACCCGGACCAGGGCGCTCAGGGCGTGCACGGTCTCGTCGGAGTCGGCGGTGCGCAGCCGGATCCGGCCGCCCAGGTCCTCCACGGACACCACTCCGGGCAGGCCCTCCAGGCCCGCGGGGCGTTCGGCGCCGTCGGGCAGCGCGAAGGACACCATGCCGGTCCCGAACGAGCGGCGGATGCGGTCCGGGGCGTCGTCGGCGATGACCCGGCCGCGGTCGATGACGACGACCCGGTCCGCGTTGAGGTCGGCCTCGTCCAGGTGGTGGGTGGAGAAGAGCACGGTGGTGCCGCGCTCGGTGAGGGCGCGCACGGAATCCCAGAACACGCGGCGGGCGGCCACGTCCAGGGCGGCCGTGGGCTCGTCCAGGATCAGCAGGTCGGGGTCGCCGACCAGGGCGAGGGCGAAGCACACCCGCTGGGTCTGGCCGCCGGAGAGGCGGTCCGCGCGGCGGCGGGCCACCCCGGTCAGCCCGGCCAGCTCCAGGGCCTCGGCGACCGGCATGGGGGCGCGGTGGGTGCGGGCGACGAACCCGACCAGCTCGCGCACGGTGACCCGGGGGACGGGCCGGACGTCCTGGAGCATCGCCCCGACCCGGCCCGCGTCGACGGCCGCGCGGGGGGCGCCCCCGAACAGCCGGGCGGTCCCGGAGGTGGGGGTGTCCAGCCCCAGCAGGATGTCGACCGTCGTGGACTTGCCGGCGCCGTTGCGGCCCAGCAGCGCGACCCGCTCGCCGGCGCCGATGCCGAGGTCCACGCCGTCCACGGCGCGCACCGCGCCGAACTCCTTGACGACCCCGTTGAGTTCCACGGCCGGGGGTGCCGCCTGCGTCCTGTCCATGCCCCGAACGCTACGGAGCGGCTGGGGCCCGCTGTAGATGGAAATGTACGGACCCCGCCGGTACGAATGTCCCATCCGCAGGTGGGAGGGGGTGCGGGGCCCGGGCCGCCGTACCCCGGAGGCGCCCCGGGAGCACAAGGGGGCGGGCCTTCTCGGTGAAGGCCCGCCCTCGGGTCTTGTCAGCCTGCCTGCACGGCCGGAGCCCGTCCGGCCGTTTCCCCCCGGAACCAGCGGCTCAGACCGGGGAGATCACTCCGTACGCTGGCTGGGGATGCCGGCCAGCAGGGCACGGACCTCCGTCTCACGGTAGCGACGGTGTCCGCCCAAGGTGCGGATCGAGGTCAGCTTGCCCGCCTTGGCCCAGCGCGTCACGGTCTTGGGGTCCACGCGGAACATGGTGGCAACCTCGGCGGGGGTCAACAGGGGCTCCGCCTCGGGCGTGCGAGTTGACATGTGTACGGCCTCTCCTCCTGGATCTGTGTGCCGATCCTTGAGCCTGTGATCCTGGCGCTTCGCCCGGATGTCCAATATGAGTCCATATTGGCATCACCCGAGGTGATGGTGCAGCCACTTTCAGCAACTTTGCTCATGGGAGGCCCTGGAAAGCCGCCCGTGGCTGCGTCACGCTAAGTGATTCTAGCGACACGTTTAGTGGCATGTGGCGTATTCGGTCAAAACTTCGTTCTCGGGCCTTGTTTTTCTCGATCCGGAGGTCACGAAGTGCTACAGAGGTCTGACCGAAACCCCGGTGCCGGGCCTGCTGCCCGCTGGATCGCGCCTTCGGCCGGCCCGCCGGGGGAGGGCGGGGCCGCCGGGGGCGGGATCCCCCTCCGCGGGCCGCCCCGGGGCGGTCGGGTCGCGCGGGATCGCCCGCGCGGTAGGGGTTCTCCGATGGACGGCGGTGCTTTCGGTGATCGGACGGCTACAGTCTACGTCGATCACTAACGGGCGTTATGCCCAGTTTCACCACGCTTGATGTCGTGCGCGGACGACGTCCGGGCTCGCACCGTTGTCACGTGCGCAAACGGGTACGCCGGGCGGAAAGAAACCTGGTGTACCAGGTTCGCGGGCGGCGCGTCGCGGGGGTGTCGGCGCTGGAATTTCACGACACCCAGGGGTCGGTGTCCACGAAAATCTGGGCATCTCATCACCCTCAGTTGGCGTGCTCCAGGGCGCGGATCGACCTCCACCTGCGCAGCAGCCGGTCCCGCAGTTCGACCACCCGCTCCGCGTCGCCGGCCGCCAGAGCCTCCACCGCGGCGGCCACCTCCGCCACCGAGCGCTCCCCGGCCAGGTGCTCGTCGTCCAGCAGGTGCACCAGGCCGCCGTAGTCCAGCTCCAGCAGCGAACCCGGATGGGCCACCGCCCGCAGCCACTCCACCAGCCCCTCCGTGGCCGCCGACACGGCGTGCCGCCCGATGTACTCCGTCAGCACCGCCGCCGTGCGCTCCAGGCGCTCCAGGCCCGTCGCGGTCCGCGTCAGGTACAGCAGGGCCCGGGTGGGCCCCGCCTCCGGCACCAGGCGCCGCTCCCCGTCCGAGAAGGGCACGAACCACGCCACCGGGACCGCCCAGTTGCTCGACAGGATCCCCGGCCGCAGGCGCGCGCCCGAGGCCCGCCACTCCCGGTACCCGTCCTCGACCCGCTCCGCCTCCCGCTCGGACACGAACGCCTCGCTCAGCGCCGGGGGGACCCGCTCCGCGAAGTCCGCGAACGCCCGCCACGACCGCAGCCGGGTCTCCCAGGGGCACACGTACAGCCGCCCCTCCACCCGGCGCAGGTACGCGTTGCGGCTCTCCTCGCGCGGCGCCAGGACCGGCGGGGTCACCACCAGGCGGCCCAGGCTCTCGGCCTGCTCGGCGGCCAGCGCGTGCGCGCGGCGCGGCCGGTCGGGGGACCGCGCGTACTCCTCCCAGCGTCTCCGCTCGTCCGGCGCGAACGACTCGATCGGCTGATAGACGCGGAGATAGGCGGTGTAGGGCAGCACGGAACGCATCGTGGCACACATCCCGCCGTGTGGCACTCGCCACGCCCGAACCCCGTATCCGCCGGTCGGGGAGGGTTTGCAGGGTGGCGACCGGCGGCGCCCCGGGGCGTGCCGCGTCCCCGCACCACATCCGTCACACCCGGGTGGCGTAGGCACGGCGGGGCCCGACCAGGTACGGTTGTACGTGTACGTAAGCTGACGCCTGTCGTCAGTCGCGTTTGACGGCCGTCAGCCCGTTCAGTGCGGGTTAGTTAAGTGATCCGGGGTTCCGTCGGAACCCCATCGTTGAGGGGGTCGAGCCAATGGGGCGCGGCCGAGCCAAGGCCAAGCAGCAGAAGGTCGCCCGGAAGCTCAAGTACAGCACCGGTGGGACCGACCTTGATCGGCTGCGGTCGGAGCTGGGTGTCGCTGAGGATGAGGGACCGACCGGACCGGGTCCGGACGATTCCTACGCGGATTCTCACGATGACCTGATCGACCGTTACGCGGATCTCGCCGAGAAGTACTCGGAGTCCGACAAGTAGCAGTACGTCGGGCGGGGCTTCCAGGTCGCTCGGGCAACACAGCAGACCTGCGGACACCACCGGTCCCCCACCAGGGGCCGGGCCGGACAGGTGGATATAGCCGGTGCGAACCACTGCGGTGGTTCGCACCGGCTATGTTCGCGTCCGTCACGCGCCGGGGTGCTCGCCGTCCAGGCGGGCCAGCCCGGAACCGGACACGATCGTGCCCAGGCGCCAGGCGGGGACACCGCGCTCGGAGAGCACGTCCAGGGCGCGCCCTTCGTCCTGCGCCGCGACGACCGCCACCATGCCCACACCCATGTTGAACGTGGCCTCCATGTCCTCCCGCGACACGCCGCCCCGCTCCGCCAGCAGGCCGAACACGGGGGCGGGCGTCCAGGTGGAGCGGTCCAGCACCGCGTCCAGGTGTCCGGGCAGCGACCGCGACAGGTTGGCGGCCAGCCCGCCGCCGGTGATGTGCGAGTACGCGTGCACCTCCACGGCGCCGGTCAGCGCCACGCAGTCCTTGGCGTAGATCCGGGTCGGCGTGAGCAGGACCTCGCCCAGCTCCCCGCCCAGCTCCGGCACGTGCGCCCGCAGGTCCAGCCCCGCGGTGTCCACGATGTGGCGGATCAGCGAGTAGCCGTTGGAGTGCGGGCCCGAGGACGCCATCGCGATGACGGCGTCGCCCTCGCGGACCCGGTCCGGGCCCAGGATCGCGTCGCCCTCCACCACGCCGGTCCCGGCGCCGGCCAGGTCGTACTCCTCGGGGCCCATCGCCCCGGGGTGCTCGGCGGTCTCCCCGCCGATCAGGGAGCACCCGGCCTGGTGGCAGCCCTCGGCGATGCCGCCGACGATCTCGGCGATCCGCTCGGGGACCACCGACCCGCAGGCGATGTAGTCGGTCATGAACAGCGGCTCGGCACCGCTGACGACCAGGTCGTCGACGACCATGCCCACCAGGTCGATGCCGATGGTGTCGTGGCGGTCGAGCTTCTGGGCGAGCAGGACCTTGGTGCCCACGCCGTCGGTGGAGGTGGCCAGCACCGGGTCCTTGTACTTGGCGGTGTCCAGGCGGAACAGGCCCGCGAATCCGCTGGCGTCGGTGACCTGCTCGGGGCGCCGCGTCCGCGCGACATGGCGCTTCATCAGGTCGACGGCGCGCTCCCCGGCGGCGATGTCGACGCCCGCGGCGGCGTACGCCCCCGTGGTCTTGCTGTCGGCTGCCACGCGAGTTCTCCTCGTGCTGTGATGGTTGGTGCTCGTTGTGCCGGACGGCCCGCCGGCCCCGCGGTCGGATCCGGGGCACGGCGGACGTCCGCACGGCGGTGACGCCGTGCGGACGGTTACTTGGTGCTGGTGGCCAGGGTGGATCCCTCGGGAGTCCCGCAGGACTTCTCCAGCAGGTACTTGCCGCGCGCGGCGGGGTCCACCTCGATCGGGTAGACGCCGTCGAAGCAGGCCCGGCACAGGTCGTTCTTGGGCACTGTGGTGGCGGCGATCAGCTCGTCCAGCTCGACGAAGGCCAGGCTGTCGGCGTTCACGGACGCGGCGATCTCGTCCACCGAGAGGTTCGCGGCGATGAGCTCGGCGCGGGTGGCGAAGTCGATGCCGTAGTAGCAGGGCCACAGCACGGGCGGGCTGGAGATGCGCACGTGCACCTCGGCGGCGCCCGCGTCGCGCAGCATCCGGACCAGTGCCCGCTGGGTGTTGCCGCGCACGATGGAGTCGTCCACGACCACCAGGCGGCGGCCCTGGATGACCTCGCGCAGCGGGTTGAGCTTGAGCCGGATGCCCAGCTGGCGCAGGGTCTGGCTGGGCTGGATGAAGGTCCGGCCCACGTAGGAGTTCTTGACCAGGCCCTGGGCGAACGGGATGCCGCTCTCCTCGGCGTAGCCGACCGCGGCGGGGGTGCCGGACTCGGGCACCGGGATGACCAGGTCGGCGTCCACCGGGTGCTGCCTGGCCAGGCGGCGGCCCACCTCCACGCGAGTGGAGTTGACGTTGCGCCCGGCGATGGTGGTGTCGGGGCGGGCCAGGTAGACGTACTCGAACAGGCAGCCCTTGCGGCGGGCGGGCGCGAACCGGCGGGACCGGACGCCGCGCTCGTCGATGGTGAGCAGCTCGCCCGGCTCGATCTCGCGGACCACCTCGGCGCCCACGATGTCCAGGGCGGCGGTCTCGCTGGCGACCACCCAGCCGCCCGCGCCGGAGGTCTCGCCCAGGCGGCCCAGCACGAACGGGCGGATGCCCTGCGGGTCGCGGGCCGCGTACAGGGTGTTCTCGTCCATGAACACCAGGGAGAAGGCGCCCTGGACCTGCGGGAGCAGCTCCATGGCGGCCTCTTCGACGGTGCTGCCGTCGCGGGCCCGGGAGGCCAGCAGGTTGGTGAGGACCTCGGTGTCCGTCGTCGCGTTGCGCCGGGTGTCGGGCAGCAGCGCGGCCAGTTCCGGGGTGTTGATCAGGTTGCCGTTGTGGCCGAGGGCCAGGCCCCCCTCGCGCGCCGTGTAGAAGGTCGGCTGCGCGTTCTCCCACACCGGTGAGCCGGTGGTGGAGTAGCGGCAGTGGCCGATGGCGAGGTGGCCGCGCAGGGAGTCCAGGGTCGCCTCGTTGAAGACCTGGGAGACCAGTCCCATGTCCTTGTAGACGACGATCCGTTCCCCGTCGCTCAGAGCGATGCCCGCGGATTCCTGTCCGCGGTGCTGCAATGCGTAGAGACCGAAGTAGGTGAGCTTGCTGACTTCTTCGCCGGGAGCCCAGACCCCGAATACACCGCAGGCGTCCTGCGGGCCGCGTTCGAGCGGATCGAGGTCCATGGAGAGCCGGCCGTCGGAGTACGACACGCTCACAGCTTAGTGCCTGGGGACGAGGGCGGGACCACCCGGGGCCACAGGGGCAGGTGTTCGGACAGGTCGGAGCGGGTGCCGCTGGCCTGGACCTCCCCGTCCGCGATCGCCTGCCCCCAGGCGGTTCCGCCCGTCGCCAGGCGCAGCCAGACGGCGGGGGAGGTCTCCACCACACCGGGAGGGGTGCCCCGGGTGTGACGTGGGCCCTCGATCGCCTGTACGGCTCCGAACGGCGGGACGCGGACCTCCAGGGAGTTGCCGGGCGCCCGGTCGGCGAGCAGGGCCAGGGAGGCCCGCACGGCGAGTTTCACCAGCTTGGGCGCGGCGCCGGGGGCCATCGCGGTGCGCACGAGCAGGGCCACGGCGTCTTCGGGTCCCAGGTTCTCGGGGGTGGTGGCGCCCGCCTCGGCCAGGGCCAGCCGGACCCGGCGCACCAGTGCGGGAGTGAGGTTGGACGGCATGGGTCCGAGCCTAGATCGTGTCCTTCGGCCCACCCGCCGTCCCCGGCCGCAGGCCCGCGGCCACGGGCCCTCCCGGGGCCTCCGGACCCCCGGTGACACCGGAGAACACCCGGGAACAGGCCCCGGGCGGCGTCGGGGAGGTGGCGGCCGGGGGTCCGGGAAGCCGGATCGACCGGAGCGGGGCAACGTGCGGGTGAACGAGAGGGATACTTGCCATTGCCGCCCAATGGCCCGAAAGTGGACATCGGAGAACCGTGGGGTCGGCGTCCACCGGTCTCCCACCGATCGGGTGATTCGTGTCTCAGCGCACCGCTGGTCAGCGGGCCCGGAACACGGTAGCGTCCCGAACCGTCCCGGTGTCGTTGAGATTGGGAGGAATGCGATGGGCCCCTTCCCCCAGGGAGTTCCACGCACCGGTGCCGCCGAGTGAACGAGGGATGACCGCGCACGCGATCGACGCGACGGACCCTCGCGTCAAGACGAGCCGCTCGGCGGACCCGCTTAACATCCACCAAGGAAGACCCACCGCACCATCGGGAGAGACGACGTGCGCCTGCGTTTGCGCCCGCGTGATGACAGCTACTACGAGATGTTCACCGATTCGGCGAACAATTTGGTCATCGCGGCCCGCCTTCTGGTGGAGCTGATGAGCGACGGTGCCGACCGAGAGGCCATCACCGAGAAGATGCGCGCCTGCGAGCACGCGGGCGACGACGCCACGCACGCGATCATGCGCCGCCTCAACAAGAGCTCGGCACCCCCCATGCACCGGGAGGACATCTACCGGCTGGCCTCCAACCTCGACGACGTCATGGACTCGATGGAGGCGGCGGTCGACCTCATCGGCCTGTACGGCCTGGAGCGCCTCCCCAAGGGCATCATCGACCAGATCGAGGTGCTGGAGCGCGCCGCCGAGCTGACCGCCGAGGCCATGCCGCGGCTGCGCACCATGCAGGACCTCACCCGGTACTGGATCGAGATCAACCAGCTGGAGAACCAGGCGGACCGGATCTACCGCAAGCTCCTGGCCAAGCTGTTCAGCGGCGAGTACGACGCGCTGACGGTGCTCAAGCTCAAGGACGTCATCGAGGAGCTGGAGACGGCCGCGGACGCGTTCGAGCACGTGGCGAACACGGTGGAGAGCATCGTCGTCAAGAACGGCTGAGCCGCGCCCCGGACGGGGCTCAGGGCACGTCGCCGGAGAACACCAGCGGCGGGTACAGCGGCTCGCCCTCCTCGTCGTAGAACTCCAGGGTCCACTGCAGGGGCACGTCGCCCTCGGTGATGAGGCAGTCCGCGTCCCAGCTCCCGCTTCGACCGGGTGCGAGGCTCCGCGGCGGGTCCACGCTCTCGCCCATGGCGGGTGCGATGGACTCCTGGAGCGGATCGCCGACGGCGCAGGTGTCCAGCGGCGATCCGGTGTGCACGGGGGCGCCGGTGCCGTTGGTGGCGGTGACCGTCCAGGCGAAGTAGTGCAGGGCGTCGTACTGCGGCTCCCGCGGGGTCTCCTCCTCGCCCCACTCGTCCTCCCCGGGGCCCTCGCCCGGCTGCTCGGGGACCTCCTCCGGGGACTCCCCGGCGGGGCCGTCCCCTTCGGACTCCTCCTCGGCGGGGCCGGTGTCCCCGGGCGACTCCCCGCCGGATTCCTCTTCTTCGGGAGCGGTGTCCTCGGGGGACTCTCCGTTGGATCCCTCCTCCTCAGGGCCGGTGTCCCCGGGGGATTCTCCGTCGGTCCCCTCCTCCCCAGGGGAGGCGTCCTCGGGGGACTCCCCGCCGGAGGGCCCGTCCTGCGGGGCCTCCCCGGGGGACTCCCCCTCATCCGGGGACTCCCCGCCCTCCGGCGGCCCCTCCCGCGGAGTGGCGCCGTCCCCGGGCTCCCGGGGCGCGCGCCGGTCCTCGTCCCCCTCCGTCCGGCGCTCCACCGGGCCCATGCTCACCGAGAAGCCGTCCGCGAACGTGTGGGAGCCGCCCAGGGGCAGGTGGACGGCCGCGCCCCCGCCGGGCTCCTCCGTCCTGCCCGGACCGCTGTCGGACCCCTCCTGCTCCCCCTGGCCGCCGGGCGGCCGCGACGGGGGCCCGGACGGGCTCCCCGACGGCGGGGGAGCGGTCTCGGTCCGCTCCCCCTCCCCGCCGGTGGTGTCGACACCGACGGGGCCGCAGGCGGTCGCGTACACCAGGGCCGCCGCCGCCGCGGCGGAGGCGAGTGTGGAAGTCTGCACGGTGGATCCTCCTCCCTGAGGCGGACCCTAGGTGACATATCCCCACAAAAGGGTCAAAGCGCGTAGAAGAAAGCGGGACCGCATGTCCACCGAGAACCCCGAGCCCGGAACCGCGCCGCTCTCCGGGGCCGACGCCCTGGCCCTGGCCGCGGCGGTGCTGGACGCCCAGCCGTTCAGCCGGCTGATCGGCGCCCGGGTCACCCGCTTCGCCCCGGGCGACGCGGTCCTGGAACTGGACGTGCGCGACGAGCTGCTCCAGCAGAACGGCTTCCTGCACGGCGGCGTGCTCTCCTACGCCGCCGACAACGCGCTCACCTTCGCCGGGGGCACCGTGCTGGGCCCGTCGGTCCTCACCGGCGGCTTCACCATCGAGTACCTGCGCCCGGCCCGCGGCGTCCGCCTCAGCGCCCGCGCGCACGTGGTCGAGCACACCCGCCGCCGCGCCCTGTGCCGCTGCGACCTGGTGATGGCCGACGCCGAGGGCGGCGAGACGACCGTCGCCGCCGCCCAGGGCGTCATCACGTTCACAGGCCGGTGATCTCGCGCTCCGGCGCGGTCTCGCGGGCCAGCACGCCCTTGATCAGCTCGTAGAACGCCTCGGAGTCGACCTCCTCGACCACCCGGGCGTTGGGCTCCAGGCCGTGCACGCCCCACGACATGGCCGAGTAGCCCCGGGTCAGCTCCCCGGCGGTCTCCACGTCCACGTGGTACGGCGAGGCCCTGCGCACCAGCTCGGGGTGGAGCAGCACCGCGGCGGTCAGCGAGTCGGGGTGCGTGGTGCCGTCGATGCCGACCCTGCGGTCGAACTCCAGGGTCGCCGCGCAGATGCGGGTGAAGAACCGCGACAGGGGCGTGTCCAGCGCGGCGATCTCGTCCAGGCGCTCCTGCCCGAACACGGCCTGGCGCAGCGTGAGCGGGTCCCAGGGCACCACGGTGATGTCGAACCCGGCGGAGAACACCGCCTTGGCCGCCTCGGGGTCCACGTAGAAGTTGAACTCGGCGGCGGCGGTGATGTTGCCGCGGCCGTTGTTGGAGCCGCCCATGATGAACAGCGACTTCACGTTCCGCGCGAAGCCGGGGTCCTTCACCACCGCGGCGGCGATGTTGGTGAGCGGGCCGATCGCCACGATCGACAGCTCGCCGGGGGCCTCGGCGGCCATCCGCACCAGGGCGTCCACGGCGTGCTCGGCCTCCGGCACCAGGCCCTCCTGTGCCATGGCCAGCCCCCCGGAGCCGTCGCCGTGCACGTCCTCGGCGCTCACCCACTCGCGCACCAGCGGCCGCCGGCAGCCCAGGTACACGGGCACCGCGGGCGTCCCGGCGACGTTCAGCGTCATGAACGCGTTGCGGACCTGCTGGTCGAAGCCCACGTTCCCGGCGACCATCGTGATCGCCCGCAGGTCGGCCGCCGGGTCCAGCAGGCCGACCAGCAGGGCGACGCAGTCGTCCTGCGCGGTATCGGTGTCGATCACCAACGGCACGGTCATGCGGTTCCCCCAGACGAACGAACGGGAGCCCGCCGCGGGCCCCCTCCCGGTCCCATTCAACCCCGCCGCCGGGAGCGGTCCACGTCACGTCGGGCCCCCGGGACGGGCGCGTGCGGCGCACGGGGCCGGCCCTCCCGCGCGGGATGATAAGCCGGGCAAAGGGTCGGGTCAATACTCGAATAGGGCTTTGAGGGATCTTCTCCGAGAAAGAGGAGGGGGTGGCCTGATGTGGTCGGAATCATGCGTGGAATGGGCTTCCCCGTTACTCTGGGCGTGGATTCCAGAGGCCTTGCCCGCCACGGGATTCCACCCTCGGCCGAGGTCCCCCGATCAAGCCTTGAATGATGGAGGAAAGCCTGTGAAGGCCACGAAGTCCCGTCGGCTCGCCCGCGGCCTGGCGACCATGGCGGCCACCGCCGGTGCCGTCGTCATCGGCCTGTCCGCCCCCGCCCAGGCGGCCCCCGCGCCCGAGCAGGCGCCGGCGGCCGCCGCCGTCTGGTGCACCTACAAGGTCAACGCCAGCGGCGGCCTGAACATCCGCAGCGGCCCCGGAACCGGCTACTCCATCGTGGGTTCGCTGGCCAACGGCGCGATCGTGAACGCGACCCAGTCCACCACCAACGGCTTCCGGCAGATCGGCTCCAGCCGGTGGGTCTCGGCCAGCTACCTCGTCAAGCAGTCCGGTAACTGCTTCACCTGATCCTCCGCCCGACCCCCGGCCGGGCCCCCGCCCGGCCGGGACGGCGCGCGCCACCGCCCCCGAATGCGGGAAACGGTGGACAACGCCTTTCGCGACCCTTTTCCTGATTCTTCGGAATGAACAGGAAAGGGTTTCGGATCGGTTATCCGCTTCACTTCCGGACGCCCTCCGGTCCGTACCGGAGGGCCGTCGGCATTTCCTCCCGCCCGCCCCCGGGCGGCCCGGCGCCCCGCCCGCGGCGCGCCCCCCGCGCACGAAGGGGGCCCGTGTCCACGGGCCCCCTTCGGGAGGACGTCGGGCGCGCGGCGGTTACCCGAAGCGGCCGGTGATGTAGTTCTCGGTCTCCTTCTTGTCGGGACGGGTGAAGATCTTGTTCGTCTCGCCCATCTCGATCAGCTTCCCGGGCTTGCCCGGGGCCGACAGGTTGAAGAAGGCCGTGCGGTCCGAGACACGGGCCGCCTGCTGCATGTTGTGGGTGACGATCACGATCGTGTAGTCCTCCTTCAGCTTGTGAATGAGGTCCTCGATCGCCAGCGTCGAGATCGGGTCCAGCGCCGAGCACGGCTCGTCCATGAGCAGCACCGACGGCTTGACCGCCGTGGCCCGCGCGATGCACAGGCGCTGCTGCTGGCCGCCGGACAGGCCCGAACCGGGCTTGTTCAGCCGGTCCTTGACCTCTTCCCACAGGTTGGCGCCGCGCAGCGACTCCTCGACCAGGTCGTCGGCGGCGGCCTTGCTCATCCGCTTGTTGTTGAGGCGCGCCCCCGCGAGCACGTTGTCGTAGATCGACATCGTCGGGAACGGGTTGGCCTTCTGGAACACCATCCCGACCTCGCTGCGGACCATCACGGGGTCCACGTCGGGCGCGTAGATGTCCATGTCGTCCAGGAGCACCTTGCCCTCGGCGCGGGCGCCGGGGGTGACCTCGTGCATCCGGTTGAGGGTGCGCAGGAAGGTGGACTTCCCGCAGCCGGAGGACCCGATGAACGCCGTCACCGAACGCGGCTCGATGGTCATTGACACGTCCTCCACAGCGAGGAAGTCGCTGTAGTAGACGTGGAGTCCGGAGACGTCGATTCGTTTCGCCACTGGATGTTCCTCGTGATTGCCGGGTTGGCGGGCTAGCGGGACTTCGGCGCGAACAGGCGGCCGATCATGCGGGCCAGGAAGAAGAGCAGCATCACCACGAGGATGAGCGTCAGCGCGGCCGCCCAGGCCCTCTCGTAGTTGACCGCGCCGCCCATGCGGACCTGCGAGTAGATGAACACGGGAAGGCTCATCATCTGCCCGTCGAACAGGTTCCAGTTGATCGAGACCGCCGACGACCCCGCGGTGAGGATCAGCGGCGCCGTCTCTCCGATAACACGCGCGATGGCGAGCATGATTCCGGTGGTCAGGCCGGCGGCCGACGTGGGGAGCACCACCTTGGTGATGGTCCGCCACTTGGGCACGCCCAGCGCGTAGGAGGCCTCGCGCAGGTCCTGCGGGACCAGGCGGAGCATCTCCTCGCTGGAGCGCACCACGACCGGGATCATCAGCACGGCCAGCGAGATCGCGCCCGCCGCGCCGTTGGTCTTGCCGGGACCGAACAGCAGGATCCACAGGGCCACCACGAACAGACCGGCGACGATGGACGGGATGCCCGTCATGACGTCGACGAAGAACATGATGGTGCGTTTCATCCGCCCCCGCGCGTACTCCACCAGGTACACGGCGGTCATCACGCCGACCGGCACCGCGATGAGCGTGGCCATGCCGGTGATGGCCAGGGTGCCGACGATCGCGTGGTAGGCGCCGCCGGCGTCCATGCTCGGCAGCACGCCGTTCATGGAGACCGACAGGAAGTACCCGTCGAACCGGGCCATGCCGTTGCCGAGCACCGTCCACAGCACCGACACCAGCGGCAGCATCGCCAGGGTGAAGCACAGGTAGACGAGCGAGGTGACCAGGCGGTCCTTGGCCTTGCGGCCGCCCTCGACACGGGCGGAGGCCGCCACCACGATCACCGTGTAGGCGAGCGCGGTGAGCACGCCCCACAGTACGAACCCGAAGGACGAGAAGGCCAGCAGGACGCCCGCGACCACGGCGGCCGAGGAGGCCAGCAGGGCGGGCGGGAAGTAGCGGGGCAGCGAGCCGCCGCGCAGGTCGCGCCGGAGGGCGCCGGAGCCCGGGCCGGGGTCGGTGGGCTGAGCGGTCGTCAGGCTCATCAGGACTCCTTGTTGCCGCGCGCCACGATGTAGCGGGCGCCCATGTTGACGACCAGGGTGATCGCGAACAGCACCAGGCCGGCGGCGATCAGCGCGGACACGCCGTATCCGGTGGCCTCGGGGTACTGGAGCGCGATGTGCCCGGCGATGGTCTGGTTGCCGCTCTGGAGCAGGTTCCAGGAGACGGCCAGCGAGGGCGACAGGATCATGGCGACGGCCATGGTCTCGCCCAGGGCGCGTCCCATGCCGAGCATGGCGCCGCCGACGACGCCGGACTTGCCGAAGGGCAGGACGGCCAGGCGGATCATCTCCCAGCGGGTGGCGCCCATGGCCAGGGCGGCCTCCCGGTGCCCCTGCGGGACCTGGTGGAACACGTCGCGGGACATGGCGGTGATGATCGGCAGGATCATCACGGCGAGCACGATGCCCGCGGTGAGGATGGTGCGGGCCGAGGTGGAGGCGGGCCCGGCGAAGAGCGGGATCCAGCCGAGGTTGCGGGCCAGCCCCTCGTAGACGGGGACGAGCTGGGGGGCGAGGAACCCGATGCCCCACAGGCCGTAGACCACGCTGGGGATCGCGGCGAGCAGGTCCACCAGGTAGCCCAGCAGGGCGGCGAGGCGGCGCGGCGCGTAGTAGACGATGAACAGCGCGATGCCGATGGCGACCGGGGTGGCCAGCAGCAGCGCGATGGCGGCGGCCAGGACGGTGCCGAACGCCAGGGCCCCCACGCCGAACGCGGGGTTCTCGCGGACGTTGGCGTCCCAGGACTGGTCGGTGATGAAGTTCGCCGTGTTCGCGGCCAGCGACGGCCAGGCCTGAACGATCAGGAAGGCGGCGACGCCCGCGAGGATCACGAGGATCAGGATGCCCGAGCCTCGGGCGAGCCCGGCGAATGCGACATCGCCGATCCGGCGCCTGCCCTTGGGCGGTGGTGCCACCGTGGGCGCGTCCGTCGTCGTCATGTATCGGCTCCGGTTCGGAAGGGTTCAGTGCTGCCCACCAGCCCCCTGCGGGTGGGTTCCGGACCCTTGTCGGGTTCGGGTGTCCTCCCCGGGGGTTCACCCCGCGGGAGGCCGCCGCGACCGCCGAACGCCGAGAGGTCGCGATGCGCCGAATGCGAAGGTAGGCCCACTAGGTGACGAGTTGTCCCAAGGAAGGTGAACGGGAAATGAACGGGGCGTCGCACTCCCGTGGCGGCCAAGGGTTTGACCGGTTAATGTGATGAGCGGCACGTGCGGGCGGCCCGTCCTGACGGATGTCCTGCCCACCACGCGCCCCCTCATTCCTCGCCCGGCGGCTCCTCCGGCGGCGCGTACATCACGTCGGTGTCCCAGATCTCGAAGCCCAGCGAGGTGTACAGCCGCACGGCCGCCTCGTTGTCCCCGTCGACGTACAGGTGCACCCAGGGCAGCCCGGCGTCGCGCAGGTGCCGCAGCCCCTCCAGGGTGAGTGCCCGGCCCAGACCGGTGCCCTGCCACTGGGGGTCCACGCCCACCACGTACACCTCGCCGACGGGTTCGCCGTCGGTCAGCCCGGCGCCGTCGGCGTGCACCTTGGTCCAGTGGTACGCGGCGACCCGCCCGTCCTTGCCGGTGGCCAGGAAGAACCCGTTCGGGTCGAACCAGTCCTCGACCTCGCGCTGCAGCAGGTCGTCCAGGGTGAGCCTGCCCTGTTCGGGATGGTGGGCGAAGGCGCGGGCGTTGGTGTCGAGCCAGGCCTGCTCGTCCTGTCCCACCACGAACGCGCGCACCTCGACCCGGTCGGCGACCTGGGGCCGCAGCACGGGAGGGGGCAGCTCCGGAGCGGTCCGCGGCCCGCCCTTCTCCTCGGCGGCGATGTCGCGCAGCGGCATGCGCATCTTGTGGAGCTCGCGGACGGCCCGCCAGCCGTCCTCCTCGGCCACCGCCACCGCCTGCGGGGTGCGGCCGTGCGCCCACACCCGGACGCCGTTCGCGCCGGCGTCCCGGTGGACGGAGTGCAGCAGGGCGGTGCCGTGCCCGCGCCCCCGGCGGGCGGGGTCGACGACGACCTCTCCGGAGTCGGGCTCGTCCTCGCCGCGTTCGACGAACGCGAAGCCCACGACGCGGCCGTCCTCGGAGACCACGTGGAAGCGCGCGCTCCCGGAGGGCGCGCCGTGGCGGACGCGCAGCAGGGTGTGTTCGGACAGGGGGGCCACGCCGTCGGTTCTGCGGGCGGCCTCGGCGAGCGTCAGCACCTGGTCGGCCGTCGCGGCCGCCAGGTCGTCGGTGACCAGCGGGGTGCTCATGGACCGAAAGCCTACGACGACAGGCCCGTGAAGATTCCGTTGGCCTCGCCCGTGGCGTTCCGCGTCTGGTCGGAAGGGGTCCGGACACGGCCGCGCCCCGGCCCCGCGGACGCGGGGCCGGGGCGCACCGGCCTGTTCGGGCGTCAGCCCTTGCGGCGGCGCCCCTGGTAGCCGCCCGTGCCGGGGCGGACCCGGCGGGTGGGGGCCAGCGGGGCGGCCAGCAGCAGGGTGAGCAGGAAGGCGGCGAGCAGCACCGCGGGGGCCATGTTCGGTCCCATGTCGGTGTGCTCGGCGGCCACCTCGGTCTCCGCCGCGTCGTCGGACCCGGTCGGGGTGGCCAGCGGCAGGGTCGCCAGGTCCTCGCCGGGCAGCACGTCGGGCAGGTCGGCCTCGTTCCGGGGCAGGGTCGGGATGTTCGAGCCGGTGGTGGGCACGTCGCTGACACTGCTGCGCGGACGGTCGGGCGTGGAGGGCCGGGACGTGGTGCCGCTGGAGGGCCGCGACGAGGGCCGGCCGCTCGTCTCGGAACCCGGGGCGGTGGGGGTGGCCGACGGGGTAGGCCGACCGCTCGGGGTCGGGGAGGGGCTCTCGGCGGGCGGGTCCGGGCGGGTGGGGGTCGGCGACGGCGTCGGGGAGGGCGACGGGCTCGGCCCGGTGATGGTGACCGCCCACACCCCGGAGGAGATGCTGTGCACGTCGCCCGGGGGCGTGGCGCAGCCGGTCTCCGGGTCGGCGGCGGCGAAGGTCAGGGTGGCGACCACGTCGGTCGACCGCCGCGGGGAGCCGGTCACCATGACGGTGTCCGAGGCGCCGGCGGCGAGCCGTCCGGCGGCGAAGCCGTGCCCCTGGAAGCCGCCGCCGATCTCCAGCCCGATCACGCAGATGTCGAGGGTGCCGGTGTTGCTCAGGGTGAGCGTGTTGGGCGGCGCCGGGGTGCCCAGCGCGACACTGTCCGCGTCACGCGCGAAGGCGACCGCGGCGACCGGGGCCGGCGGCGGCGTGGGGGAGGGGGACGGACCGCCCGGGTCCGTGGGCTGCGCGATGGCGGGGGACGCCACCGCGACCAGGGTCGATCCGACGAACGCGGCACCGAGGGCGATGCCCAGGCGTCGGAGGGTGAGCGGGGTGTTCGCGGCGCTGGTGGACATCAGGGCGGGTTCACTCCTCAAGGGCGGTGCGCCATGCAGGGGTCCGCACCCGTCGGGGGAGCCATGCCGCGCCTGGCCTGGCCTCGGGGTGCTCCACAGATCTTAGGCCGTCCCCGCCCCGAACACGAGGCCCCACGACGCACCGTTGTCCACCCGTCACCCGCCCGTCCCCCCGGTGTCCGCCACCGTCCGCCCGCCCGCCGAGCCCCCCGTGCACAGGCGAGGAGTGCGGGGAACGCGCCTGGGAGCGGGGTGGCTCCGTGCGCTCGGGGGCCGCCGTCCGCCCGCCCGCCGCGCCCCGGCATGGGCGGGGAGCGGTGTCCCGGACGTACGGCGCGGGGCCGCCCCGACGGGGCGGCCCCGCGCCGTACGGACTGCGGGCGTCAGGTCAGCCGGTGGCGGCCTCCCGGCGGGCGGAGGGCAGCGCCTCGCCGCCCTCGCCGGACGGGGAGGGGGCGGCCCCGGACGGCTGCCCCTTGCCGACGGGGTCGGGCACGAAGCGGTAGCCGACGTTGCGGACGGTCCCGATCAGGGACTCGTACTCCGAGCCCAGCTTGGCGCGCAGCCGCCGCACGTGGACGTCGATGGTGCGGGTGCCGCCGAAGTAGTCGTAGCCCCACACCTCCTGGAGCAGCTGCGCCCGCGTGAACACCCGGCCGGGGTGCTGGGCCAGGAACTTCAGCAGCTCGAACTCCTTGAAGGTGAGGTCGAGGATGCGCCCGCGCAGCCGGGCGATGTAGGTGGCCTCGTCGATGACCAGGTCGCCGCGGCGGATCTCGTCGGGGTCGTCGGTGCCCGCGTCGGCGGATCCGATGGCCAGCCGCAACCGGGCCTCCACCTCGGCGGGACCGGCGGCGGTCAGGATGAAGTCGTTCACCTGCCAGTCCGGGGTGAGCGCGGCGACGCCGCCCTCGGTGAGGATGACGAGCAGCGGACAGTCCAGGCCCGTGGTGTCCAGCAGGCGGCAGAAGTTCCGGGCGGCCGCCAGGTCGGTACGGGCGTCGACCAGAATGGCGTCGACCGGGGCGCTGGAGCCGGTCCCGGCGCCGGACGCCAGGAGTGCGCCGGCTTCGGCAGGCGCCACCCGCACGGAGTGCAGGAGGAGGCCGAGAGCGGGCAGCACGTGATCGGACGGTTCGTTGGAGTTCGTCAACAGAAGCAGATGGCTCATGCGTCTCTTCCCGTCATCCCGCGCTATGCGGACGATCGAAGGCGCCATTGCCCCCGGTGAAGATTTGTTTAATACGTCGCCTCCGAGCAACACCAAGGATAATCAACAGATGGCGAAGTGCACTATCAGGTACTGGGCCGCGGCCAAGGAAGCGGCGGGAATCGCCGAGGAGCCGGTCCTTGCGGCGACTCTCGGCGAGGCGCTCGACGCGGCGCGCCGACTCCACCCCGACGACCGCTTTCAGCGGGTTCTCGGGGTTTCCTCGTTCCTGGTCGACGAGAAGCCGGTCGGCCGGCGGGCCCATGGTGACGTTCCGGTCACGGATGGGACTGTGATCGAGGTCCTACCGCCCTTCGCGGGCGGGTGAGGTGCTCGAAAAGGCTGCGGAATCCGGAGGAAACATGACGGAAACCCCTGAGTGGGCGGGGCGTGCGCGCGTGGTGATGCTCGGCAGGGACGGGTGCCATCTGTGCGAGGACGCCTGGAAGGTGATCGGCGCAGTCGCCGCCGAGACGGGCGCGAGCCGCGCCGAGGTGTCCCTGACCGAGGTGGGGGAGGCCGACCGGGAGGAGTACTGGGACAAGATCCCGGTCACTTTCGTCGACGGCGCCCGGCATGATTTCTGGCGGGTGGACGAAGGCCGTCTGCGCGCCGCGCTCAACGGCTGAACGGCACCGGAATCGTTCTGTTGCGAAAGCGGGATCGGCGTGTGAACGGGTTTCCCATTCACGCGCTTTCACCACCGGAACGGTCGTCGGGGGGACGGGGGCGACACCGCGCCCCATCGGGCCCGTTCCGGGCGCGGGATCGTCGGATCATCCCGGCCCGGCGGTTCGCGGGACCGGCGGGCCGGGCCGCCGCTGGGAACTTATGAGCGCGGCGTCACAAGCGACCCCACTTTGTGCGTGCTTTCACAAGCGCGTAACCTAGGGCGTGTTCGGTGGCCGCCTCCGGCAGTCCGGCGCTCGCGCCGGCCCCAGGGGCACCCTCCGGGCGATCTCTCGCAGGACGACCGGCGGGGGCGCTCCCACCGCGCCCCGTCCGGCGGGCCCCGCGGCGCCGCGCGGCGGGCCGTCGGGGGCCGGCCGTCCGAGCGCGGCCGGAGCCGCCGCGCGGGAGGTGGCCCGGCGGTCGCGCCCCGGGGGCCGGACACGGCCTCGGCCACCCGACAGCCCTCCGGGGGCGTGCCCCCGGCCCCGCGCCCGCACGACCGCCCTCAGGAGCACCCGCCCGTGACAAGTCGTCCGCCCAGGCCCCGGGAGAGGGGAATCCCGGAGGCCACCGTCGCCCGGCTCCCCGTCTACCTGCGCACCCTGCAGGCGCTCCAGGACCGGGGCACCCTCACGGTCTCGTCGGAGGACCTGGCGTCGGCCGCCGGGGTGAACTCCGCCAAACTCCGCAAGGACCTCTCCCACCTGGGGTCCTACGGAACGCGCGGGGTCGGCTACGAGGTCCGGTACCTCGTGTACCAGATCTCGCGTGAACTTGGTCTCACCCAGGACTGGGCCGTCGCCATCGTCGGCATCGGCAACCTGGGGCGCGCCCTCGCCAACTACGGGGGGTTCGGGACCCGCGGATTCCGCATCGCGGCCCTGCTCGACGCCGACCCCGCCATGGTGGGGCGGCGCGTCGCCTCACTCGACGTGGGGCATATTGACACCCTGGAAACGGTTGTCCGCGACAAGGGCGTCTCCATAGGGGTGATCACCACGCCGGCCGCGTCCGCGCAGGCGGTCGCGACCCGCTTCGTCGGGGCGGGGGTGAGCAGCATCCTCAACTTCGCGCCGGTGGTGCTGAATGTGCCGGACGGGGTCGATGTGCGTAAGGTCGACTTGTCCATCGAACTCCAGATCCTCGCCTTCCACGCGCAGCGCCGCAACGGCGACGAGGGCCACGGCGCGGAGCCGGCGGGACTGGAACTGACATGAACGAACCGCGGGGCGGCGCCCCGCGGACCGGGTCGCGAGGCCTGCATGAGCGGCGGCGGTGAGCGAGCGTCCGCCGCGCTTTCCGGGGGGCCGCCCGCAGTGCGCGGGGGGCCTGGCGGAGCATGAAGAGACGCTGATGTAGTGCCTGCATAGGAGAATGCGGATGAGTGTCCTGGCCGTGGGGTTGAGCCACCGGAGTTCGCCGGTGGCGCTCCTGGAGCGCGTCGCGCTGAACGGGGAGACGCGGGCCAAGGCCGTCGAGGAGATGCTCGGCACCGAGTCCGTCAACGAGGTGATGGTGGTCTCCACCTGCAACCGGACGGAGATCTACGCCGACGTCGACGCCTTCCACGGCGGTGTCGCCGCCGTGACCGAGCTGCTGTCCTGGCACACCGGCGTCCCCCTGGCCGAGCTGTCCGAGCACATGTACGTGCACTACGAGGATCGCGCGGTCCAGCACCTGTTCTCCGTCACCTGCGGCCTGGACTCCATGGTCCTGGGCGAGGGCCAGATCCTCGGCCAGGTCCGCGACGCCCTCAAGGCCGGACAGGAGACCGGCTCCGTCGGCCGCGTCCTCAACGACCTGGGCCAGCGCGCCCTGCGCGTGGGCAAGCGCGCCCACACCGAGACCCACCTGGACCACGCCGGGGCCGACATGGTGAGCTTCGGCCTCACCGTGGCCCTGCGCCGCCTGGGCACCGGCCCCACCGGCGGCGGCGAGGTCACCGCCGACCGCACCGTCCAGCGGCTCGGCGCCACGCCGCCGGTCGGCTGCCCGATGTCCGCGGCCGAGGGCGACACCGCCGACGCGCCGGGCATCGCCCGCGCCACCTCCGGGCCCCTGGCCGGGACGCGCGTCCTGATCCTGGGCGCGGGCTCCATGAGCGCCCTGTCCGCCAACACCGTCGCCCGCCAGGGCGCGGCCACCGTCGTCGTGGCCAACCGCACCCGTGAGCGCGCCGACCGCCTCGCCGAGTGCCTCACCGAGGCCTACGACGGCGTCGCCGCCCGCTCCGTCCCCTTCGCGGACGCCGCCGCCGTGCTGCCCGAGGTCGACCTGGTCATCTCCTGCACCGGCGCCCAGGGCCTGGTGCTGACCGCCGACGCCGTCGCCGCCGCGGGCCGCACCCGGCCGCTGGTCTTCCTCGACCTCGCGCTGCCCCACGACATCGACCACGCCGTGCGCGACCTGCCGGGGGTCCACCTCGTCGACATCGAGGACCTGCGCCGGGCCGCCTCCCACGGCGGCGGCACCGGGGCGGGCCGGGGCGGCGCCCTCGAACTCGTCCGCGGGATCGTGGACGAGGAGGTCAACGAGTTCCGCACCGTCCGCCGGGCCGCCCAGGTCGCCCCCACCGTCGTCGCCCTGCGGGCCCAGGCCCGCGACGTGGTGGAGGCCGAGCTGGACCGCCTGCACGGCCGGCTGCCCGAGGACCTGGACGACCGCACCCGCGAGGAGATCACCCGCGCGATGCGCCGCGTCGCCGACAAGCTCCTGCACAGACCCACCGTGCGGGTCAAGGAGCTGGCCGCCGCCCCCGACGGGGAGTCCTACGAGGCGGCCCTGCGTGAACTGTTCGACCTCGACACCACGACCACGGCGGCCCGCGCCGCCCAGGAGAAGGCATGACCGGCACCACCGGGCCCGCCAGGCTCGCCACCCGTCGCAGCAACATGGCCACCAGCCAGTCCCGGCTGGTCGCCGACGCCATCACCGAGCGGACGGGACGGGCGATCGAGCTGGTGCTGATCACCAGCTTCGGCGACGTCACCAAGGCCCACCTGACCCAGCTCGGCGGCACCGGCGTGTTCGTCAACGCCCTGCGCGACGAACTGGCGGCCGACGCCGTGGACTTCGCGGTCCACTCCCTCAAGGACCTGCCCACCGCGCCCGCCGACGGCCTGGTCCTGGCCGCCATCCCCGAACGCGACGACCCCCGCGACGCCCTGTGCGCCCGCGACGGCCTCAAGTTCGCCGACCTGCCCGCCGGGGCCAGGATCGGCACCGGCTCGCCGCGCCGCGTCGCCCAGCTCGCCGCCCTGCGCCCCGACCTGGAGTACGTGCCGATCCGCGGCAACGCCGAGACCCGCCTGGGCAAGGTCGCCTCCGGCGAGCTCGACGCCGTCGTCCTGGCCTACGCCGGGCTGGTCCGGGTGGGCCGCATGGCCGACGTCACCGACGTCTTCGACCCCGAGCTGGTGCTGCCCGCCCCCGGCCAGGGCGCCCTGGCCGTGGAGTGCCGCGCAGACCGGGCCGAGGGGGACCTCGCCTACCTGTCCGCCGTGGACCACCCGGCCACCCGCCTCGCGGTCGTCGCCGAGCGCACCGTGCTGTCCGAGCTCGAAGCGGGCTGCGCGGCGCCGGTGGGCGCCCACGCCCTCTACGACGCCGACAGCGGCGAGCTGCGGCTGCGCGCCGCCGTGGTGGCCACCGACGGCTCCGAGTCGGTGCGCGGCGAACGCGCCGCCGCCGTCGGGGGCCCCACCGACGTGGAGGGCGCCGCCGCCCTGGGCCGCGAGCTGGCCCGCACCATGATCGCCGACGGTGCCGACCGCATCGTCGCGGACGCCTTCGCGGAGAGGGACGCCCCGCCCGCACCCTGAGCCGGAGCCCGCCGACGGGCACGTCCGCCGTTCCCGCCCGCGTCCCGGGACGCGGGCGGGAACCAACGGACGTGGGGGGGGGCGGGTCGAGGATACGCCACCAG